>CAMDLP010000006.1 GCA_945901795.1 Akkermansia muciniphila
CATCAATCTTGGTGGCACGCCACCGGATGTTCCGCTGCCGGTGATGGAACTCAAGACTCTCGACGGCAAGACGCTCCGGGTTCCCGATGACACCAACGGAAAATTGACGCTGCTGGTATTTGTCGAGCCGCCCGCGGTGATCGAGACGGCACCGGAACTCGATGCCAATGGCAAGCCCAAGCCCAGGACCCCGAACTTTGTCATGGCCCGTGCCCTCGAATTGGCCGAGCGCCATGTGAACAAGGACCTCGAAGTCGTCGCCGCCTTTCTCTGCGACGACCCGGCCAAGGCCCAGGCCATGATGAAAGTGGAGGGATGGACATGCCGGGCGGCGATGGTGCCCGGCGGGCTCGCCAACCCCATGGTGCGGCAGCTCGGGATCCTGTCGGCCGATCGCATCCCGAATGTCTTCCTGCTCCGCCGTGACGGCACCATCGCGTGGGATGCGAGGGGGCTCGAATACATGGGCGGTGGGGATCTATTCGCGACACTCCTTGCCATGAAGGTGCAGATCGAGACATGCGAGGTGGAGCATGCGTGCAAGTCCCTGGAAAAGGGCGATTTCAAAGAGGCTGCCCGCGTCTTCGGCGGCCCCTATCTTCCCTGGAGCCCCGATCGCTTCGGCTGGCGGCCTCCGCAATATCATGGCCAGGCGCTGGCCTACATCGGCATGCAGGACTGGAAAGCCGCGCTCGAGTCCATCGAGATGGCGGTCGACGCCCAGAAATTGCGCTACTTCTCGGGCAGACGCGACGACGGGGATACCGTCCGGTGGCGAGAGATGGCTGCCACGGTCACGGTCGTGCCCTCGGATGAAATTCTGGTGGAACTATGGACCACCAAGGCCGGGATTCTCGACAAGCTCGGCCGCAAGGACGAGGCGGCTCAAATGCGCAAGCTCGCCGCAGAGCCAGCCAAGCCGGATGCTCCGAGTATCTATAAATCGACCCACGAGAGATTGAAAGACTGGTTGAAGAAGCACCAAATGGAGACGCCGAAACCATGAAGACACGAACAATGCCCGGCGGGTTTCGCCGGTTCCGGCGATCATGATATAATATTCACAACATAAATCGCATTATGATATGAAACAGAATCAGAAAAACTACGACGCCATCATCATTGGTGGCGGGCATAACGGATTGGTGGCCGCCAGCTATCTTGCGAAGGCGGGAAAATCCGTGCTCCTGCTCGAAGCGCATGACGAACTCGGTGGTACCACCACCAGCGGTCGAGGAGTCTCGAACCTTTGCTTGCGAAGTGCTGCCGATCGGATCACCCTCCGCGCACTATGCAGGCCGTGACCGATCGATTGAAGAATTTCCTCCAATACGTGGCCGTCAACTTGATCGACGAGCCCAGCCAGGCGCAGCTCAAGGTGGCGGAGTTGGGGCCCAAGCGGCTGCGGTTCAAGCTGGTTCTCGCCAAGCCGGACGTGGCGATGCTGATCGGCAGGAACGGCTTCACCGCATCGGCGATCCGGAGCATTTTGAAAGCCGCCGCCGAGCGGGAAGGGGTGCAGGTTTCGCTGCAAATTCATTCGCAGGAGGAGGAAGCGGAGCTGCTGGCTAAAGAAGGCGAGCATTGAAAGTTTTCACGCTCCGGCCAGGCAGCCGGGGCAGTTCTGCGCGAAATGTCCCGGCTGGATTTCGTCGAGCGCCGGGGAGGTTTCCATCAGGCAGAGCTCGGGTTTACCGATGCGGTTCCGTGGCTGGAACGAACAGCCGGGTGACGGGCGTGACAAGTCGGGCGGCAGGCCGGGGATCGTGTAAAGCAGCTCGCCTTTCGGGTGGCTCGCGGGAATCGACTTCAACAACGAGCGGGTGTAGGCGTGCAGCGGCTGGCGGAAAAGCTCGGATTTTCCGGCGCTTTCGACGATCCGGCCGGCATACATCACGTTGATGTGGTCGCACATTTCCGAGACGACCGCCAGATCGTGGGTGATGAAAATCACGGCGGTGCCGAGCTGCTTCTGGCGGTCGCGGATGAGGTCGAGGACTTGCTTTTGCACGGTCACGTCGAGCGCGGTCGTCGGCTCGTCACAGATGAGGAGTTCGGGCCGGGTGATGAGGGCCATGGCGATCATCACGCGCTGGCGCATGCCGCCGGAAAACTCGTGCGGATAGGAATGGATGCGTTTTTCGGGGTCGGGAATGGCGACTTCCGCGAGCGCGTCAATGGCGCGGTGGAGCGCTTCCTTGCCAGTGCAGTTTTCGTGCAGCGCGAGCGGCTCGGTGAGTTGCGCGCTCACTTTCATGAACGGGTTGAGAGAGGTCATCGGGTCTTGGAAAATCATCGAGATCCGCTTGCCGCGAATTTTGCGAAGCTGTTTCTCGGGAATTTTCAGGAGATCGAGTCCGTCGAAGATCGCCTGCCCGCCGTGGATGCGGCCGGGAGGCTGGGGGATCAGGCCGAGCAGCGAATAACAGGTAACCGATTTCCCCGAGCCGGACTCGCCGACGATGCCGAGCGTCTCTCCGGGCTCGACGCGGAACGAGACGTTCTCCACCGCGTGCACGACGCCGTTGCGGGTGTGGAAGCGGGTGGTGAGATTTTTGACGTCGAGCAAGGGCATGACGCGCGGACTTTCGCCGCTGCGGGAAAAAGTGCAAGCGCGCGGCTCACCGCTGGATCAGCCGTTCCTCGATCCAGCCGGCGACGTCGGGAAAAGCGCCGTTTTCCAAGGGCCGGCCGATGCCGAGTGCCAGCGCTCGTCTAGCAGTGCCCGCGCCGTTTTGCAAAGCGCCCACAAGCGCTCTAGCCCGAAGGCTTCCTCATGCGCCGCGATCTACAGCACGCTGTCCGCGCTGGTGTAGAGTATCGGCTTGCCGGTCCGCAGGTGTTCCTCGCCGAGTTGGACCAGGATTTCCGCGCCCGCGTCGCCGTATGCCGCCGCGTCCGGCGCATTGCCACAACCCACTGAATCCAGGACGATGCACAGGACGCGCTTCATGCGGTGGGTGAGTAGCGGTTGAAAACCGGCGGGCGCAGGAAGCCGATCAGCGTCTGCCCTGATTTTCTAGCAAACTCCACCGCCAGCGAGCTCGGCGCGGAAATGGCCGCCACCGCCGGAATCCGTGCGGCCAGCGCTTTCTGCATGATTTCGAATGACAACCTGCCGGAAACTAGCATCAGCGTGGATTTAAGGTCGATGCCGTGCAACAGCGCGTGGCCGATCACCTTGTCCACCGCGTTGTGGCGGCCAATGTCCTCGCGGAGAACGAGCAGCTCGCCATCAGCGGAAAAAACGCCCGCCGCGTGCAGTCCGCCGGTCGTTTCGAAGGTCGCCTGCGCCGCGCGAAGTTTCGCCGGAGCTGCGAGGAGAACGTCGTCGAAAATTTCGATCCCGCGCTCGATCGGCGGGAAGTCGGTGAAAATCGCCTCCAGCGTCGCCTTGCCGCAAAGCCCGCAGGACGAGCCGGTGAAAAGATGCCGAGTGAGCCGCCCGAGGTCCACCGCCACGCCGTCTGCGAGAAACACCAGCACCCGGTTTTCGTCGGGCCGCGGCTCGATTTTCCGCAATTGCACCACCGAGGAAATGATGCCCTCAGTCACCAGAAAGCCCGCCGCCAGCTCCTCGTCGTGGCCGGGCGTCCGCATCACGACCGCCACCGGATGGCCGTCGAGACGGATTTCCAACGGCTCTTCCACCGCGACTTGGTCGTCGATCGCAGCCGCTCCGGCGGGCCGGTGTTGGATCAGCGAAATCGTTTGCGAGGCTTGCATGTTCGCGAGCTTTGTTAGCCGAGCTTCGCCAAGATTGCGTTGAAGGTCGGGCTCGGGCGAAGCGCGGCGGAGGCCAGCGCGTCGTCCGGCTTGTAGTAACCGCCGATGTCCACGGGCTTGCCTTGCACGGCGAGAAGTTCCTCCACGATCTTCGCTTCGCTAGCGGCGAGTTCTGCGGCGATCGGCGCGAAAACGGCTTTCAGCTCGCTGTCCTTGTCCTGCGCTGCCAGCGCCTGCGCCCAGTAGAGCGTCAGGTAGAAATGGCTGCCGCGGTTGTCGATGCCGGGGACTTTGCGGGCTGGGGATTTGTCCTCAATGAGGAATTTTCCAGTCGCCTCGTCGAGCGTGTCGGCGAGGATCTTGGCCTTCGCGATGTGGAAGGTTTCGCTGAGATGCTCCAGCGAAACTGCGAGCGCCAAGAACTCGCCGAGGGAATCCCAGCGGAGGTAATTTTCCTGGGTGAACTGCTCGACGTGCTTCGGCGCGGACCCGCCGGCACCGGTCTCGAAAAGTCCGCCGCCGTTCATGAGCGGGACGATGGAAAGCATCTTGGCGCTGGTGCCGAGTTCGAGGATCGGGAATAAGTCGGTTAGATAGTCGCGCAGGACGTTGCCGGTGACGGAAATGGTGTCTTTGCCGTCCTTGAGGCGTTCGAGGGTGAACTGGGTGGCTGCGGCGGGAGCGAGAATTTCGATGTCGAGGCCGGTGGTGTCGTGATCCGCCAGATAGGTTTTCACCTTGGCAATGATCTGCGAGTCGTGGGCGCGGTTTTCATCCAGCCAGAAAACGGCGGGAGTCTGCGAGGCGCGGGCGCGGGTGATGGCGAGTTTCACCCAGTCGCGGATCGGCGCGTCCTTGGCCTGGCAGGCGCGCCAGATGTCGCCGGCTTCGACAGCGTGCTCCAGAAGAATCACAGGCGAGACGCCTGTGCCCCTTTCGGTGACGCGGACGGTGCCTTTGGCGGCGATTTCAAAGGTCTTGTCGTGCGAGCCGTATTCCTCGGCGGCCTGTGCCATGAGGCCGACGTTCGGCACGGTGCCCATGGTTTTCGGGTCGAAGGCTCCGTGCTTTTTGCAGAAGTCGATGGTCGTTTGATAGACGCTGGCGTAGCTGCTGTCCGGGATGACGGCGAGGGTGTCCTGGAGCTTGCCTTGGGCGTCCCACATCTTGCCCGAGGAGCGGATCATGGCGGGCATGGAGGCATCCACGATGACGTCGCTCGGGACGTGGAGGTTGGTGATGCCCTTGTCGGAATTGACCATGGCAAGGGCCGGGCCGGTGGCATAAGCGGCTTGGATGTCGGCCTCGATCTCGGCCTTTTGGTCGGCCGGGAGGGTTTGGATTTTACTCACGAGATCGCCGAAACCGTTCCGCAGATCCACGCCGAGCGCGGACAAGGTGGCGGCGTGTTTGGCGAGTAGGTCCTTGAAGAAGACCTCGACGGCGCGGCCGAAAATGATCGGGTCGGAGACCTTCATCATGGTGGCTTTCAGGTGGATGGAGAAAAGGACGTCGTCCTGTTTCGCCTTGGCGATTTGCTCTGCGAGGAAGGCGACGAGGGCGGCCTTGTTGAGGACGGTGGCGTCGATGATTTCACCGGGAAGCAGCGCGGTCTTTTCCTTGAGGACGGTGGTCGCGCCGTCCGCGGCGACGAACTCGATTTTCACGGTGGTCGCCTCGGCCATGGTGACGGATTTCTCGTTCGAGTAGAAATCATTGCCGCCCATGGTGCCGACGGTGGTCTTGGAATCCGCGGACCAGGCACCCATCGAGTGCGGGTTTTTGCGGGCGTATTCCTTGACGGCCTTGGGCGCGCGGCGGTCGGAGTTGCCCTCGCGGAGGACCGGATTGACGGCGCTGCCCTTGATCTTGTCGTAGCGGGCGCGGGTTTCCTTTTCGGCGTCGGTCTTCGGGTCGGCGGGAAAATCGGGGATGTTGTAGCCTTTGGCCTGGAGTTCGGCGATGGCTTCCTTGAGCTGGGGCACGGACGCGCTGATGTTTGGCAGCTTGATGATGTTCGCGTCCGGCTGGGTGGCGAGCGCGCCGAGTTCCGCCAGGGCGTCGGGGACTTTCTGGTCCGCAGTGAGATTTTCCGGAAACTTGGACAAAATGCGGCCGGCCAGCGAGATGTCCCGGGTTTCCACCGCGATGCCGGACGGCTTGGTGAACGCTTGAACGATCGGCAAAAGGGAGTAAGTCGCGAGAGCCGGCGCTTCGTCGGTCTGCGTGTAAATAATGGTGGGAACCTGGGGCATGATTTGGCGGGATGAAATTTCGGGCAGACGCTTAGGGCATCGGCTAGCCGCGGTCAAAAGCAATTGCTTCGCCAATTCGTGGGAGAAATCCTGAAGAGGAAATCATGTGGGTGCCGGAGCTTGTGAATAACTTGGGCAAAGTGGCGGAATCCGGTTTATCCAGCGAATTTGCGGGCCGGATCGGGCGAGGGCTCCTTGATTTTCTGATGAGTGCCGTGCACGCGATCCGCTTGGAGTTATTACCAATGATCCGGAGGCTTTAAACGACTGATGGATCTGACGCCTGCTGAAAATGAAAGGGATATGGAGTTGTGAATCGCTTGCTCGCACTTGTTGCCAAGTTATTAACAATGGGCTTTGCGCCTTTCGGACGAGAAATCCGAAAGATCTGCGGCAGTCCGCCGTCGGCTCTGCGCCTCCAACAGTCCTTAAGAAATCCAATGTGAATAACTTGGGGAGATCTTCCTGTTCCACGCCGCGGACCACCTTGAAAGGGGGATCGGAGTCATCCGCATCGCGATTTGTGGAACAATCTGGCGGAGGTCGGTTGGTGATTGCGGGCCCTCGCCGCGATGACTGGCCGCATCGATGGATATCGGCGGATTCTTTGCACTTTACGCTTGGGCGCGATCCCTTCAGATAAGGAGTCCGCCGCATGAAAATCGTGAGGCGGATCTTTCAATTCATTCAAACATCCATCATGGACATCCAAATCGCCACCCTTTGTGACTTCGCCGCCGACTACAATGGCAAGCTCGTCATTTCCGGAACCTTCGACACCCTCGCGGCCCGCGCCGTGCCGGTGGTGCACCCGTCGTGCGCCCTCGCCATGCGTTTCTGCTTCACTCCGGAAGACGCGGGCCGCCACAAGCTCTCGATCAACATCATCAACGAGGACGGCGAATCGCTCGACCCGAACAACATGCCGATCGAGCCCGAGTTCGAAGTCGCTCTTCCGAAGAACGTTCCTTTCCTCACCCGCAACATCGTGATGAACCTGCAAGGCCTCCGCTTCGAGGAAGCCGGCATCTACTCCATCGACATCGGTTGCGACGGCGAGATCCTCGTTCGCCTGCCACTCCGCATCGTCCAGGTCTCGCAAGGACCTAACGGCGAAACCCAGGTGGCCTGATCCCCGGATCAATCTTCATTCGATGCGTCACGGATCATCTGATCCGCGGCGCGCTTTTTTATGTTCCGCCGGGCGAACCACTTCCGGATTTCCTCGGCCCACAGCACGCTGCTGGCCACCGCGCCGATGAGGAAAAAGTGAGTGGGTGAGATCGGCACCGTGTGAAACAGCCGGTTCATCGGCTCGGTGTAAACCACGGCGAGCTGGAGCAGGTTCGCGAGCACCAGACCGCCTAGCAGCCAGCGGTTCCGGAGCAGGCCGAGTCGCAGCGCCGAGCGGGTGGCGCTCTCGCAGTTGAGCGCGTTGAACCACTGGCAGACGGCGAGCAGGGTGAAGGTCTCGGTTTGCACGACGGCGAAGGGCGCGCCGGTCGAGAGCCGCCAGATAAAATAGCCTAACGTGGCGGCGGCGGAGGTGGGCACCATCACGGCCATGCGGAGCAAGATGGCGCGGGTGATGAGCGGCTCGCTGGTGCGGATGGGCTTGCGCGTCATTTCATCCCCCTCGGGTTCTTCCATCACGAGGTTGATTGTTAGCGTGCCTTCGGTGATGAGGTTGATCCATAGGATTTGCACGGCGGCGAGCGGCAGCGGATAGCCGGATAACAGGGCGCCGAGAAGGACGATGACCTCGTCGAGCGAGGTCGCGAACAGGAACAGCAACAGCTTCTGGATGTTGCCATACACGAGCCGGCCCTGTTCGACGGCGCTCACGATGGTGGCGAAATTATCATCCGTGATCACGATCTTGGCCGCCTCTTTCGCCACCTCGGTACCGGTGATTCCCATGGCCACGCCCACATCCGCGCGGGCGAGCGCGGGAGCGTCATTCACCCCGTCGCCGGTCATCGCCACGACGTTGTTGCGTGATTGAAAAGCCTCGACGATGCGGAGCTTCTGCGCGGGATGCACTCGCGCGAATACCGCGATGCGGTCCAGTTTAGCGACCAGCTCCGGCTCCGACATTTCCTCCAGCTCGCGCCCGTCGACCGCCCGGTCGTGCGCGTCCGCCATGCCGAGCATGCGGGCGATGGCCAGGCCGGTGGCCTTGTGGTCGCCCGTCACCATCACCGGTCGGATGCCGGCGGCGTGACACGCGGCGACCGCCACTTTCACCTCCTCGCGCGGCGGATCCATTTGGCCGACGAAGCCTAGGAAAACCGCGCGCCCGTCGAACTGCTCAAAGCCCGCGTCCTCGTCAATCGTCGATGACTCGACCATCGCGACGGCCAGCAAGCGCAACGATTGATCCGCCATTTCCTCGGCGACTGACAGAAACTTCCGGCGCTTGTTTTCATGGAGCGGCCGCACCTCGTCGCCATGTCGGGCGTGACCGCAGAGCGGCAACAGCATCTCGGGCGCGCCTTTGATAAAAATGCGGTTAGGCCCGTGCTTGTGGCCATGTTGCGTGGCCATCAGCTTGGCATCGGAGTCGAATGGGATCTCCGCGCGGCGCGGCCATTCATGATGAAGCCGCGCGGGCTCGACGCAGCCCTTGAGCGCCACGGTGAGCAACGCCGCTTCCGTGGGATCTCCTAACGCACGCCAGCGGGACTCCTCGGAGGTCGGCGGCACGAGCTGGGAGTCGTTGCATAGCGCGCCGGCCTCCAGGACGAGGCGCAGCGCGGAGTCTCCCGCGGGCGAGAGCTCATTTCCATCTGAAACCAAGCTGCCTTCCGGCGCATAGCCGGAGCCGGAAACCTCGATCTCGCGGCCGTCCGGCAGCCACAGCGCGGTGACGGTCATCTCGTTCTTGGTCAGCGTGCCGGTCTTGTCGGTGCAGATGATGCTGGTGGCTCCGAGCGTCTCGACCGCGGCTAACCGGCGCACGATGGCGCCCTTCGTGGCGATGCGTTGCATGCCCACGGCGAGGGCGATCGTGAGCGCCACCGGCAGGCCTTCCGGCACCAGCGAGACGGTCTGGCTCATGGCGACCATTAGAATTTCCGTCAGCGGCATTCCCCGCAGCATTCCGGCGACGATCACCAGCGCGAACAAGCCGACGGATGCCAGCACCAGTTGGCGGCCGAACTGGTCCATGCGGATTTCCAGCGGGGTTTTCGGCTCCACGGCGGCGGTGGTGATGGTGGCGATTTTCCCCACTTCGGTGGCGAGTCCGGTCGCCACCACCAGTGCCTTGCCGCGTCCGGCGGTGATGTGGGTTTCGGAGAAAACCATGTTGCGGCGATCCGCTAGCAGGGTGTCTTCCGGCAGGGGATCGGCGTGTTTGACCACCGGCAGCGACTCACCGGTGAGCGCGGCCTCGGAAGATTCGAGCGCGGCGGTTTCGAGCAGGCGGGCGTCCGCGCCCACGGCATCTCCGGCGGCCAGCACCATCACGTCGCCCGGCACCAGATCGCGCGCCTCGATCAGTCTCGCCTCGCCGTCCCGCAGGACCCGCACATGCAGTGACGAAAGCCGCCGAAGCGATTCCATCGACCGCTCGGCCCGCCCTTCCTGAAACGCGCCAATCAGCGAATTGACGATGACGACCACGAGGATGACTCCCGCGTCCTCGTGTTTGCCCAGCGCGAAGGCCAGCACGGCGGCGGCGAAGAGCACGTAAATCAGCGGGCTGGTGAACTGCCGCAGAAACACGCGCCACCAGGATTCCCGCTCCTCTTCAGGCAGCGAATTCGCGCCATGCCGCGCGAGGCGCAGCGCGGCCTCCTCGGAAGTGAGGCCCTGCAGCGGATCGCCGCCGATCTCGCGACAGGCGTCCGCAGCGGGCATCTGATGCCAGGCCAGGGTGGGGGAGTTCATCGTCAGCCATGCATCATCGCCGAATCTCCAGATGGATGCGAGGCCTGAGTTTCCAATCCGCAGGCATTTCCCGGCAGGAGTGCGGCAAGCTCTGCTGCCGCCTGCGAGGGATGTGAGCTCTGCTCCATGCGGTGCGGAGCTTCTTTCTCTTCTTCACCGCGCATCGAAGACGCTCTGCCCCGCATCCGGCAGAGCCGGAGCTGCCGTGGGCGCGAGCAGAGCATCACGCACTCCGGAGTGCGGCAAAAATCCGCTCAAAGAAATCATCGTTATTCCCAATCCCTAAAGGGTTGAACTACATGCAACGACTCAGCCGAGACGACTGTGCTTCCGCGCCGTTTTCACAAATCATGATGCGCGACCGCATCGAATGAAGTTGCGACATCAGGGGAACTCGTGCGATGGTGTCAATCCGCGCGTCCTCGTGAAGAAACGCGGACGATGGTCTTCATGCGTGATTTTCCCCCGACCCCGGCGCTCCATGGAATCTTTTTATGCCAACCGTTTCGTGAGGAAGCGGCTCTCGGAATTTCTCGGGGGCGAGTCGCTGGCCCGCGCCACGGCGGTTTACCTGACGCACACCGACGGCTGCCTGTATGACCGGCGGGAATTGCATCCGTGCACCGAGCTTGACTGGTTCATGGAGCGGGAGATGGACATTTCCCGATCGCTAGCGGATTCGCAGTCCTATCTGCTGCACCTGGATCTGGAGTATGTGAACTTCGACTCGCCGGCGGAGGCGTTTGTCGATCCGGCGCGCTGTTTCGAGCTTCAGGAACCGGTGGTGAAGGTGATCGAGGCGCTGCTGCTCGAATGGGGAATCCGGCCGCTGCATTTGCTCACCGGCCAAGGCCATCATTTCGTCTGGCGGATCGGCCGCGAGTCCGGGGTGGCGGGAAAGCTCAGGGAGTTGAGCCCGGCGCCGGAGCTGGTAGGCCCGTGCATGGAGCGGTTGCCGGCGATCCTCACCGGGACCATCGAGCCGGTGGACCAGGCGGTTTTCTCGGCGGTGGCGCTGGTGATCGAATACGTGGCGCACCGGATCAAGGAGGTGGCCGGTCCGCTGTGCCTGCTGCCGGTGGAACTCACGGCCGTGCATGTGCCGCCCACGGTGACGGCACAGCGCGAGATGGTTTCCATCGACATCTCGGAGTATGGCGACCCCTTGCACACGCGGGTGATCCGGATGCCGTTCACCAACTACCGCAAGCCGTGGGTGACCGGGCTCTTCCGGTGGCTCGGGCTGGAGGGGGAGATCCCGGAGTTCCGCTCGGTGCCGCTGCATGAGATGGATTTCAGCAAGGCGATCCAGATGCGGCAGAACGACGCGGAGGTGCTGGACCTGGCGCAGCGCGCCTGTGTCCGCATTCCCCATCAGGAGGCGGGCACGGTCCGGCTGCTGGACGAGTATCTCGCGTCGCGCTTGAGGCGGTTTCATGAGTATTACTACTCGACCCGGCATGACCCGAAGGATCAGTGGCCGGAAACCTACGACAAGACGCCCCTGAGCGTCCTGCCGGAATGCGTCCAGCACTTGTTGGAGTTCCCGAACGACCTGCTGCTCAAGCCCGCGGGCATGCAGATCGTGACGCGCTGCCTGCTTGCGCGGGACTGGCATCCGCGCCACATCGCCGGATTGATCCGCTCGAAGTTCGAGAATCCGGCGTTCGGCTGGGGGACCGACTGGAACGACTACGAGGCCGGCACCCGCGCGGATTTTTATACCCGCGTCTTCGCATGCCTCTATTTGACAGGGCTTGACCGCTTGGTAGATTTCAACTGCGCCGCCACCCGCGAGAAGCAATTCTGTTGCCGCCGGCAGGAGGGCGCTTGCGATTTGGAAAACGTGCGGCAAATCCTTTTATCCAAACTTCCCGATGACTGAATGGCCCATCGCTCTTTCCACGGGTTGCTTCTACCGCCGGAGCATTTTCGACGTGCTCGGCGCGGTCCGGGCGGCGGGCTTCCGTCAGATCGAGGTCTGTTCGTCGCCCATGCACCTCGACTTCCACAACGACGCCGACGTGCGCCGCGCCGGCGAGAAGATGCGCGAGCTCGAAATCACCCCCGCGTCGCTGCACGCGCCTTTCGCCGAGCACATCGACATCACCTCGCTCGACGCCGCGGTGCGCGAGGCCGCGGTGCAGGAGCTCATCCGCGCCTGTGAGGCCGCCGCGCTGATGGGCTGCGAAAACGTCGTGCTCCACCCCGGCCCGGAGCGGGAAGGGCGACCGCCGCAGGAGGAGTTTCTCCAGCGGATGCACCACGCCGCCGAGGCGTTGAACCGGGTCGCGGAACGCTGCGGCGCGCTCGGTGTCCACCTGTTGCTAGAGAACATGCTCGCCCACCTGATGTTCGGCCATGTGCGGGACATGATGTATTTGCTAGGCGAGATCAAAACCAACGATGTCGGCACCTGCCTGGACACCGGCCACGCGCATCTGGCCCGTGAAATGGGCGTGGTCATTCAGAAACTTTCAGGGCATTTGAAAATGGTCCACGTCAACGACAACCATGGCGACTGGGACGCGCACTTGCCGCCGGGTGCGGGCTCGATCGACTGGCCCTGGGTCATTGGCGAGCTGCGGCGCGTCCACTTCCACGGCGTGCTGGTGTTGGAGCTTTCCAGCGGCGAGCAGGAAACGGTGGAGGCGTTCCTGCGGCGGGCCGTTCACGCCCGTGAATACATGGAATGGCTTTGCCGCAAAGGAGGCGCAATGCGATGAACCGGCATGCCATGGAAACATCCTGGCTGGTGAGCGATGAATCAGGCGCGGAGGCCGCGCCTTGAAAGTCGGGTTTGCAAGTTGGGCGGGTTAATCCGCTCGTCCTTGAGGTCCGGATGCTCAGTTCGTGGATTTTACCGCTCGAAAAATCCGCCACGCTTGCCAGATTGCGGCGTGGATTTGTTTTCGAAACCCAGGACCTCGGAGGAAAAGGCGCTTTCCGTGACGCAGTTGCTGCGGCGGATGAAGAATTTGTTGGAAGTGCAGATCGGCGAGACGTGGGTGGAGGGCGAGGTTTCGAATTTGCGCAAACAGGGCAGCGGGCATTGGTATTTCTCGCTGAAGGATGCGGGGGCGCAGATCTCGTGCGCGATGTTCGGAGCAAGGAAACGCGAGGGCGCGGATGCACTGGAAGACGGGGCGTTGGTCCGGGTTTTCGCGGAGGCGAGTGTCTATGAAGCGCGCGGGCAGCTCCAGATCATCGTGCAAAAAGCGGAACGCGCGGGCACGGGGGACTTGCAGGCGAAGTTCGAAGCCCTGAAACGCAAACTGCACGCCGAAGGGCTTTTCGACGCGGACCGGAAAATGCCGGTCCCGCCATTTCCCCGGGCCATCGGGCTGATCACATCCGGCACCGGGGCGGCGCTGCAGGACATCCTCAACGTGCTCACGCGCCGCGCGCCGTGGGTGCAGCCGGTGCTTTTCCCGGTGCGCGTGCAGGGCCGGGGGGCGGAGATGGAAATCGCCCAGGCGATCGCGAAGATGGGCGAGCCGGAGAAATTCGGTTATCCACGTTGCGATGTGCTCATCGTCGGGCGCGGCGGCGGCTCCATCGAGGATCTGTGGAATTTCAACGAGGAGGTGGTCGCACGCGCGATCGCTGCCTGTCCGATTCCGATCATCTCCGCGGTCGGCCACGAAATTGATTTCACCATCGCGGATTTCGTCGCGGATCTGCGGGCACCGACGCCAAGCGCCGCTGCCGAACTGGCCGTGGCGGATGGAGCGGAATTGTTAGCCAGGCTCGCGCAGATCCGGCGGCGCATGGCCCGCGTCACCCGCGAACGGCTGACACGCTCGCAACTCGCGGTGGACGCCTTGAAACGCGGGGTGCTCCAACGCGACGGCGAGAAGTTGCTGCGGGAATCGGTCATGCGGCTGGACTCCGCGCGCGGGCAGCTTTTCCGAGCCACCCGCAATGCGCTCGACGCGTTAAGCGCCCGGCTGAACGGCGCTCGCGCCCGGCACAAGTCGCATCACCCGGCGAGGGTGCTGGAGCGACGGATGGACACGGTGGCCGGCCTGCGCCAGCGCTTCGAGCGGTCGGGGAAAGACAATCTGACAGGGCGCGCGGAGCAACTCGTCCGCCTGCGTGGGCTGCTACGGGCGTTAGGTCCGGAGTCCGCGTTCCAGCGTGGATTCTCGATCACCCTCGGACCTGATGGGAAGATCGTCACTTCGGCCGGGACGCTCAAGCCCGGTGAAATCATGCGCACCAAGTTTGCGGACGGGGAAACGACGAGTATCGTCCGGGACTCAAAACCATGATCGAACTCGACCTGCTCACCACCCACACCGACCGCGTTGATCCGGCCGAAGTAAAACCGGAGCGCGGAAATTATTCCGCCCGAGTCAGTCTTGGGATTTCGAGCGGAATAAATTCCGCGCTCCAGTTATACAATTCTATCACTTCTTTTTCTTGTCGTCGAGATTCGCCTTCATGTCTTCCTCGCTGACAGAAGACTGCACGCCGTTAGCAGGCACGTCCATCTTGCAGATCCAGAGCATCGCGTTGAGGGTGATTTTCCGGAATTCATCGTTGGCCCAGTTCGCGTGGAAATGGCCGCCGGTGAAGCCGACGCCACGGCCGCCGTCGGGGCGCTCGACGCACCACATGATGGTCTCCTCCTCGCCTTTTCTCGCCTCGATGTGTGGATAAGGTCCCTTCGGATGAACGTAGGGGCCATCGCGGGTTTCGTCGCTTGGCGTGGCAACTAACAAGGATTTCATGCCCGCCATTTCCTTGCGGAAGCGGATGGAGAAATACCACTCGTCTTTGATCTTGAAAGGTTTCATGCCGCGGCAGATCGGATGGTCCGGGTATTTTTGATAATCCGCGTCCCAGATGAGATTGCAGGAGAAACCGGCCTCATAGGCACCGCCGATCCAGTCGCGGAAGACATCGCCGGATGCTCCCTGATCCTTGTCGAGATCCGCACATTGCACGGCGTAGTGCATCATCATCACGCTGCCGCCGCGATCGACGAGCTTCTGGATTTTCTCCTTCCGGCCGGGGATGGCCAGGACCGGGTGGCCGTTTCCGCCGTCGGCGTAGATGACCACGGCGTCGGCAGTTTCCAGCACCCTTTCGGCGCTGACCCAGTGGTTCGGGTGGACGGAAACTTCAAGGCCGGGGATGCCGGCGAGGCATTTCTGGAGCAGTAGGCAGCCGGCGTGGAACTCATGCAGGCCGGGGCCGTGGCTGGGTTTGCCGGCGATCAGAACGAGTTTTTTCGGGGTTGCAGAAGGGGCCGCGTGTGAAACGAGCGGCCAGCTCGCGGCCATGGCGGTTTCCTTCGCGTTTCCCGATGTGATGGAGACGGATGACTGGGATCGGCTCGTTGAGGATGCGGCCAGGGTGTTGGTGCCCGGCGGTTATCTGGTTGCCCGGTCGATGCTTCGTGAAGGCTTGGAATCGAAGTGGGACGGCTCGTTTGTCACGGAGGAGAATCCGGTTGAAGATGCCATCCCGCTTTGTCCGGTCGTTTGGGTTGGAAGGAGATGTTGATTGACTCGAACTGATCCGGACGCAGTGAGGCTCGCAGCATTTCAATCGCTTCGCGCAGGTCGTCGGCGGTGACGGTGTTGATGACCTTGGCGCTGCCGAGCGCGTCGAGCACCACGAAGCGGATCGCTCCGGCGGAGAACTTTTTGTCGCGCGCGAGCTTTTCCATCACCTTGTCGGTGGTGATGTGTTTCGGGAGCACCAGCGGCAGATGATAGTGGTCCAACAGGGCGATGACCTTCTCGCTCGCATCCGGCGAGAGTCCGGCGTGGCGCTCGGATAGAAACAAGGCGGCGCGAATGCCGAGGGCAATCGCCTCGCCGTGCAGCATCTCGCCGTAGGGCACCGCCGCCTCGATGCCGTGGCCGATGGTGTGGCCGAAATTCAACAACGCGCGGATGTCCTTCGTTTCGTGTTCGTCGGCCTCCACCACGCGGGCCTTGATGGAGATGTTGCGGGCGATGAGATCCGCCGGGACGTCGCGGCCGGCGGGATCGAAGGCGGCGAGATCGTCGAGCATCGCGGCGTCGCGGATGGCGGCGTGTTTGATCGCTTCCGCGAAGCCTTCGCGGAATTCGCGGTCGGGAAGAGTGCGCAGGGTTTCCGGGTCGATGATGACGAGGCGCGGCTGATGGAAGGATCCTAGCAGGTTTTTCCCTTCGCCGACGTTCACGCCGGTTTTGCCGCCGACCGAGGAATCGACCTGCGCGACGATGGTGGTGGGGATTTGCACGAAGGGAATGCCACGGAAGAAGATCGCCGCCACGAAGCCCGCCAGATCGCCGACCACACCGCCGCCGAGCGCGACGACCATGGATTTCCGGTCGTGGCCGGCGCGGATCATCTCGCGGCAGAGGGTTTCCGCTTGGGTCATCGATTTCGACGCCTCGCCGGCGGCCACGGTGTGCAGCGTCGGACGGAAGCCGGCGGCTTCGAGCGAGGCCATCAAGGCACCGGCGTGAAATCGCGCGACCGTGTCATCGCTGATGATGGCGGCCCGCAAGCCGGAGATTCCGGCGGTTTTCATCGTTTCACCGGCTTGGCTGAGGAGGCCGGGTTCGACGAGGACGTGGTAGGCGCGTTCGGCGAGATCGACATGGACGGAAGGCATGGGCGGGAGCATGAAAGATGCGCTGCGCATGTCCAGTTGATCTCCGGCGGCTTCGGTGATTTCCTCGGCGCATGGAAATCCGCAACCGCGAGCAGCAGGCACCCTTCACCACCAAGGACGGCTCGACCATCCGCAGCCTGCTGGATCTTTCCAACGCCCCGGTCCGCAACCAGAGCCTCGCCGAAGCCAGCTTGCCAGCCGGCGCGGAAATTGAGCGGCATTACCACCGGGTGAGCGAGGAATTCTACTATCTCACCGGCGGCCGCGGCCTCATGGAAATCGACGGCGTCGAGCGCGAGGTTTCGCCCGGCGACGCCATTCTCATCCCGCCGGGTGCTTGGCACCGGATTCGAGCGATCGAGTCATTGCAGTTTCTCTGCTGCTGCGCGCCGCCGTATTCGCACGAGGATACCTATTTCGTTTGAAAACGAGATTGGCGGCGGATCGTCAGCGGCTAGAGCTACGTCCCCGAGTTTTCCTGCGGGCCGGATCCAGCGAGTTGGACCGCGCGTTTACTCTCAGCCCGTGTTTGCGGCTTGAAAGATGATCGGCCCTAGGCTTCTTTGGCGGCAGGTGAACGAGCACGAAGAAATCAAGCTGTCCGAGCCCAAGCCATGGGCTGCTGGCATCCCCGCTGTTAGCTCGTCGCTCCAGCACATCCTGCGCGAGGCCGGCCCGTTCCGTGGTGCCCGCGGGCTGCTCGAAATGAACCAGGCCGGCGGCTTCGATTGCCCGAGCTGCGCCTGGCCGGACCCGGACGGCGAACGCTCGGTCGCCGAGTTTTGTGAAAACGGTGCCAAGGCGCTCGCCTCCGAAGCCACCCGCAAGCTCGCGGACGCCGCCTTCTTTGCCAGCCATTCCATCGACGATCTCGCCGCGCAAAGCGACCTCTGGCACGACCGCCAGGGCCGCATCGCCACGCCGATGCTGCTGCGTCCCGGTGCCAGCCACTACGAGCCGGTTCCGTGGGATGCCGCGTTTGAAATCATCGCCTCGCATTTGAAATCCCTTTCCTCGCCCGACGAGGCCGTCTTCTACACCTCCGGCCGCGCCAGCAACGAGGCCGCCTTTCTCTATCAACTCTTCGCCCGCAGCTACGGCACCAACAACCTGCCGGACTGCTCGAACATGTGCCACGAGTCCAGCGGGCTTGCGATGAAGGACTCGATCGGCGTCGGCAAGGGCACCGTCACCCTCGATGATTTCCTCGACGCCGACACCATTCTCTGCGTCGGCCAGAACCCCGGCACCAACCATCCGCGGATGCTCGGCACGCTTGAGGCCGCCGTGAAAAAGGGTGCGAAGATCATTTCTATCAACCCGCTCAGGGAGGCGGGGCTGGTCGGCTTCGTGCATCCGCAGCACCCGCTCGCCGCCCTGCTCGGCAGGGCCACCGCGCTCGCCTCGCAGTTTGTTTCGGTGCGGGTGAATGGCGACCTCGCGCTGTTCCGTGGCGTCGCGAAGGTCCTGTTGGAAAATGAATCTGCCAACGTCGATGCCGGTTTCATCCGCGATCACACCCGCCAATATTCTGACTACCGGTCACTCGTCGCCGAAACCCCGTGGCCGGAAATCATCCGCATGAGCGGGGTGGGGGAGGATGAAATCCGGACTCTCGCGGCCACGCTGCTAGGCGGTTCGCGCAAGGTCATCACTTGCTGGGCGATGGGCCTCACCCAGCATCGCAACGCCGTCGCCACCATCCGCGAGGTCGTCAACGTCCACCTGCTGCTAGGAGCCATCGGCAGGCCCGGTGCCGGGCTTTGTCCGGTGCGCGGCCACAGCAATGTGCAAGGCGACAGGACCATGGGCATCTTCGAGAAAATGCCGGAAAGCTTTCTCGCCGCGCTCGACCGCGAGTGCTGCATTTCATCGCCCCGCACGCATGGCTACGACACCGTCGCCGCCATCCACGCGATGCACCGCGGCGCGGCCAAGGTCTTTTTTGCCCTTGGCGGAAATTTCCTTCAGGCCTCGCCCGATACGGACTACACCGCCACCGCCCTGCGGAGCTGCGACCTAACCGTTCACGTCTCCACCAAGCTCAACCGCAGCCACCTCGTCACCGGTCGTAGCGCCCTCATCCTGCCCTGCCTCGGCCGCAGCGAGCGCGACGGCGAGGGGCAATCCGTTACCTGTGAGAACTCGATGGGCGTCGTCCAGATGTCGCGCGGCGTGCTCGCCCCGGCCTCCCCCGATCTTCTCAGCGAGGTTGATATCATCGCCCGCCTCGCCGCGGCCGTGGACGGCGGCTTCAGCCCGGTTCCGTGGCGCTGGCTTGCGGAAGACTACGACCGCATCCGCAACCTCATCGAGCGGGTGATCCCGGGATTTGGAAATTTCAACGAACGTGTCAGCGAGCCCGGTGGGTTCTATCTGCCTAATTCCGCCAAGCAGCGCGTCTGGGAGACTCCGACCGGCAAGGCCGGTTTCAGCCTTGCCGCCATGGATGTCTTCGAGTCGTCGCCCGGCAGACTCGTCCTGCAAACCCTCCGCAGTCACGACCAGTTCAACACCACCATCTACGGCATGGACGACCGCTACCGCGGCATCGCCAACGCCCGCCGCATCATCCTCGTCAATCCCGAGGACCTGCGGGAAGGGGGAATCCCGCCCTGTTCCCAAGTGGACATCACCAGCATCTGGGGCGACGAGCGCCGCACTGCCAGGTCCTTCACCGCCATTCCCTATGAAATGCCGCGGGGCAGCGCCGCCGCTTACTTCCCGGAGGCGAACGTGTTAGTCCCCGCGGGTAGCCAGGCCGAGGGCAGCGGCACGCCGACGAGCAAGGCGGTGGAGATAGAAATAAGGAGTGGCGACCTTACCGTCGCCTCTTCTTCATCCGCCGGGTAGTTGAAGAGGGGGACAACAAGGTCCGAACGCACGGACATGGAATCAGCCAGTGAAAGGCAGAGTCCCCAAGAGCCGCGAAGAACCATCCGCGCGAGTCGATCTTGTGACCGCCCACCGCTTTCAGTGATGCCTTTTCTTCCAGGCGACGATGGCGGTGAGAAATGGCTTGGCGTAGCGCTGGACCTTGGCCGCGCCGATGCCGGGGACGTGGAGCGCTTCCTCGGCGGTGACGGGCTGATAGCGGGCGAGGGCTTCGAGGGTTTTGTTGCCGAAGACGACGTAGGACGGGACGTCCTCGCGCTTGGCGATCTTTTCCCGGATGTCGCGGAGCATCGAGTAGAGCTGGCCGTCGAAGCCGTGGTCCTTGAGGGCGACTTCCTTGCGGCCAGCCTCGGGAGCGGGCCAGACGAGCTGGAAATTCGCCTCGCCGCGCATGACCTTGTCGCCAAGCGGGGTTAGCGTTAGAAGCGGGAACTCGCCGGTGACGGTGACGACCAGCCCGGCGTCGGATAGTGAACGCATCAGGCTGTTGAGGTAGCCCGCGCCCTTTTCCCGGAGGATGCCGTAGGTGGTGAGCTTGTCGAGGCCGCCGCCGATGATTTCCTGGGACTTGCTGCCAGCTAACATCTGGACGATTCGCCCGCGGCCGTAGCGCGCCTCCCAGCCATCCGCGCTGCGGCGGGACATCCGGGCGACGCCGCTGAGCGCCTTGCGGACGACGGTAGTTTCCTCCGCAGTGGGCGGGCGGTTCTCGCCGGAGCCTTCGTCGCGGCAGACGTCGCAAGTGCCGCAGACGCCGGCTTCCTCTTCGCCGAAGTAGCTGAGAATCCACTGCTGGCGGCAGGTCCGGGAATAACACATTTCTACCATCGCCTTGAGCTTCTCGCGGTCGCGGCGGTCTTTTTCCTCGATGGCGTTCTCGTCGAGCTGGAGTGCGCGGGCGAGCACGTCCGGCTTGAGCAGGCGGGTGCCTTTCATCCGCTTTTTGGGAATGTCGAAACGCTCGACATAGCCGCCGCGGGCGAGGATTGCCATCGCGCTGCCGACGGACATCGAGTTCTTCACATCCGCATTCTCGGCGATTTCGTCGAGTGTGCGGTGGACTTCGAAATCCTTGTCCGCCTCGTTGAGCAGGTATTGATAGATCGAGCGGACGATGGCGGCGGTCGGGTTCGCACCGTCGATAAAAAACTCCTGGGTGCGGGTGTCGGCGTAGTTGAAGAGCATCTCGCAGAAGGCATTCTCGCCATCCCGCCCGGCGCGGCCGGCCTCCTGATAGTAGGCCTCCACGCTGCCGGGGATTTCGTAGTGGATCACGAATCGCACGTCCGAGCGGTCGATGCCCATGCCGAACGCGTTGGTGGCCACGGCGATGCCGACCTTGCGACTGATGAAGATTTCCTGGGCCCGCTCGCGCTCCTGGTCGCCCATGCCGCCGTGATAGGCCACGCACTTCACGCCCCAGCTGGCGAGCGTTTCGGACACGGAGTCCACTTTCTTGCGGGTGGCGCAGTAGATGATGCCGGTCTTGTGCGCGGCGATGACGGCGCGCATCCGCTCGTCCTTTTGCGCCGCCTTGTCCACCGAGGAAATGTTCAGTGATAGATTCGGCCGGGAAAACCCGCTGACCTGCTCGAAGGGTGAGCGAAGGGCCAGCACCTTGGTGATGTCCTCGCGGACGACCGGCGTGGCGGTGGCGGTTAGGGCGACGCATTGCGGGCGGCCGATTTTCTCCAGCGACTTGCCGAGCCGCAAGTAGTCGGGCCGGAAATCGTGGCCCCACTGGCTGAGGCAGTGCGCCTCGTCCACGGCGAAGAGCGAGATTTCGATGCCGTGGAGGGCGTTGAGGAAACTTTCCGCGCGGAAGCGTTCGGGCGCGACATAAACGAGCTTCCACTTACCGGCGCGCATCCCGTCGAGGCGTTCTTTTTGCTCCGGCCAGGTGAGCGTGGAGTTGATCATCGTCGCGTCGATCCCGCGGGCGACGAGTGCGTCCACTTGGTCCTTCATCAGCGCGATGAGCGGCGAAATCACCAACGTCACGCCGCCGAAGCAGAGCGCGGGGATCTGGAAACAAAGGGATTTCCCGCCGCCGGTCGGCATCACGACCAGCCCGTCGCGGCCGGAGGTGATTTCGTTGATCACTTCCTCCTGGCCGTCGAGAAACCCGGAAAATCCGAAATACCGCTTGAGCGCCTCGTGCGGCGTCATGATCAGCGGTTTGGATTCGGAGCGTGCGGCGGACATCGTGTGGGCAAATGAACAACGCCCGCCGCGCCAAGGTCAATCCCCGAGCAAGCCGCGGATTGGAGGAAATTTGGATTTCCGAACAAAATCCGCCGTGATAATTTCCGCCCGTGCAATCGCTTCGCTGGCTACTCCCTTTCGCAGTGCTGATTTTTGCCTGTCTCCAGTGTGTCCCGATCGGCCCACCCGGCGGCGGGCGGGATCAGTATCGTCCGACTAACAGTGTTGTGCCGCAGCAGGGTTCCGGGTCGGGCGGCGGGACCTCGTTGTCGGCGATGCTGCGGCAGGTGAATTTGCAAACCGACATGGTCCGGCGCGGCACCCACGGTCGCAAGGTGGTGCGGTCGATGATCCCGCGCTACATCACCATCCACAGCACCCAGAATTACACGGCGGGCGCGGCCAAGCATTCGCAGGCGCTTAAAAACGGCGCCCTGCGCTCGCCCAAGTCCCGCCATGGAAACCGCATCGGCTATCTGATCTGGCATTTCACCATCGACCAGGGCGTGGCCATCCAGCACATGCCGACGACCGAGCAGGGCGAGCACGCCGATTTCGCGGGGCCGGGAAACCGGTTGTCGATCGGCATCGAGATGTGCGAGAACCGCGGCAACAGCCGCTCCGCCACCACCGAGCGCACCGCCAAACTAACAGCCGTGCTGATGAAGAAGAACCGCATCCCGCTGCAGAACGTGGTGCCTCATTATCACTGGCCGCGCCGCGGGAAACATCCTGCTAACAAAAATTGCCCGCATTTTCTGATGGACAACGGCCGCCCCGGCTCGAAATGGCGCGGGTTCCTCGGGCGGGTGAATTACCACTACCGGCGGCTGGATGGATGATGAGTGAGATTCCGGACAACCACGGCAGCCCAGGAAACCGCGAGGTCACGCTCGAGCCGGATGTTCATTACGTCTGCCAGCGCTGCACCGCCTGCTGCAAATGGCCGGGTGACGTGCGGCTTGAGGAGGATGAGATTTTGCCGATCGCGGAGTTCCTCGGTCTGGCGGAACAGGATTTCCTCGACCGATTCACCCGCCTGCGGACGAACCGGCAGGGACTCTCGCTGATCGAGAAGGAGAACCACGAGTGCGTCATGCTCGACGGGAACGCCTGCCGCATCCATCCGGTGAAGCCCGAGCAATGCGCCGGGTTTCCCAACAAGTGGAATTTCCCCGGCTGGCGGCAGGTCTGTGAGGCGATCCCGGTGCCGGTTGTGAAGTGATCAGGAGCCGGTGATCCGCTTCCAGAGCGCACGTGGCGAGGCGGACTTGCACGCCAGCGCCGGCTTCTCGACGAGGTGCCAGCTCAGCAGCGCCAGTACGAAGGCCCTCGCATAGACCAGCCCCACCGAGCGCAACGAGGTCATTAGTCCGAGCTGGACGAGGACGTTGATGACGATCGAGTGATAGATATAAATCCCGTAGGAAATATCCGTGCCGCGGAGCACTTGGTTGGATAAGGGGCGCAAGCTGAACGCCCCGGCGATGGTGGCGAGGGTGAGCAGGGCGCGCGACGGCAGGTAGGCGAGGTAGAACGGCAGCGAGCGGTGTTCGACGCAAGTTCCCAACAGCCACGTGAAGGCGATGAAGCCGAGCAGGTAGTATAGGAACTTGCCTTCAAGCCAGCTCTTAAGCGCATCAAAGTTCCAATGGATCAGGATGCCTAGCAGGAACATCCACAGGTGCGGGATCAGCGTCACGTGGAGCAGCTTGAAAAGCATCGGCGCGCCGGTGAAGCCGCCGGGGCCGTTCACCTTGTCGTCGAGGACGCAGTAGCTGGCGAACGAGACGAGGAACAACACCGCGATGATGGATCTGGCAGACTTCTTTTCACGGCCGAGGAAGTGGAGAAGCGGGATGAAGGCATAGAACTGGAGTTCCACGGTGATCGTCCACAAAGCGCCGTTCGCCACCCCGATGCCGAAGCCGCGGAAGTGCTCGGGATTCCAAAACTGGAAGAAGCTCACTTGTCCCGTTAGCCAGGCGGCGAAGGTTTTGGAGAAGATGAAATCGGGCTTCAGGAACCCGAAGCTGCCGAGAACCGCCAGGGTCACGAGCAGGCAGACCCACAACGCCGGGAAGATCCGCAGGCCGCGCCGCCAGAAGTAGCCGCCGAGGTCCGCCGGGTTTCTCTCGTAGGACTTGGTGATGAGAAATCCGCTGATCACGAAGAAAATCGGCACGCCGGGAACCAGCATCAGCGCGTCGAAGACCTGCTTGCCCCATGCGGGAAGTTGCTTGGCCAGACCCGTGTGGCCGATGGCGTGGGCGACCACCACCTGCGCCGCCGCCAGCAGACGGATGAGGTCGAAGTTGTTCTGCCGGTGCGGTGAAATCATCGTGGGGGTGCGAAACGGCATAGTTTCTCATTCCCCTCAAGGCGAGCCTAATCCGGCTTCCACTACCCGCTCCGTGAGAAGCGGGCCGGCTCGGGCGATGAGGGTTTCCAGCGGGAGTCCGCTATCAGCCAGCGCGTGGAGGGACTGGAAAATGCCGCTGGCGCGCACCGCGTCATCGGCCTGTCCGCAGAAGCCGGTGACGGGGACGGCTAAGCGGTTGGCGAGGCGGGCGAGGGCGACCGGGCCTTTGCCGCCGAGGCTTTGGCGGTCGAGCGAGCCTTCGCCGGTGATGACGTGATCGGCCGCTTGGATCCGGGTTTCCAAATCCAGCAACTTCGCCAGCAGGTCGAAGCCGGAAATCAGTTTTGCATCGGTGAAATGCAGCAAGCCGAAGCCCAAGCCCCCGGCGGCGCCGGCTCCGGGAACGACCGCTGCGGCTTCATCGCCGCCGCTGATAGAAATGAGGTGGCCGAGCGCGGCTTCCAGCGCGGTTTGATTTTCGGGCGTCGCGCCTTTTTGTTCCGAAAAAACCGCGGTGGCTCCGCGCGGGCCTAGTAGTGGATTGCCCACATCACAGGCGGCGACGATTGCCGGGAGGGCGATGCGGTGTTTGAAATCCACGCGCCGGAGCTGCAGCAGATTGGCCGGGATCGGGTCAATTATTTCGTCGTTCGCATCGAGGAAATCGATCCCGAGCGCGGCCGCCATTCCGCAGCCTCCGTCGTTGGTCGCGCTGCCGCCGAGGCCGAGGATGACGCGGGTGACCGCATGCTCGGAAATGGCGTGGACGATTTGCGTCCCAACGCCGCGGGTCGTGGCATGCACCGGATCGCGCTCGTCCGGCGTGAGTCGCCACAATCCAGCAGTCTCCGCCATTTCAAGAATCGCCGTGGGGCCATCGCGCGTGTCGGCTAACATATATCGGCTCGTGATGCTTCGTCCGAGCGCATCGACTGCCTGGCAGGTGATCCATTTCCCGTGAAGAGTGGAAATCAAGGTTTCCATAAACCCCTCGCCGCCGTCGGCGATCGGGCAGAGATCAAGTTCCGCATCCGGTTCGATCCGGCGGATGCCTGCAGCGATGGCCTCGGCGGCTTCAAGCGCGGTGAGCGAGCCTTTGAACTTATCCGGGGCGATGAGGAAACGGCGGGGCATGGCTATTTCTTCTTCGCCTGACTGAGGGCTTGGGAAAACCAGTCGTTGTTCTGGGCGGCACCGGGTTTGAAATCCGCCGTCCGGCCTTGCGGGCGCGGGCGGTTTTGCTGCGGACCGCGGTCGCCGGACTCGGAGCGACGGTTGTCGAGATCTACTTTGCTCTTCATGGAGAGCGCGATGCGGTTGCGCTTGAGATCGACTTCGACGACGGTGACCTGGACTTTCTGGCCGACTTTGACGACTTCCGAGGCGTCGCGGATGAAGTGGTCTGCTAGCTGCGAGACGTGGACGAGTCCGTCCTGATGGACACCGACATCGACGAAGGCTCCGAACGCGGTGACATTGGTGACGATGCCGGGAAGCTTCATCCCGATCTGGAGGTCGGACGGCTTCTCGACGCCTTCGACAAACGAGAAGAGCTCGAACTGTTTCCGCGGGTCGCGGCCGGGTTTGGCGAGCTCGGCGACGATGTCCTTGAGCGTCGGCAGGCCGACTTGGTCATCGACGTATTTCGTCAGATCGATCTTCTTGCGGGCGGCTTCGTTGCCTAGCAACTCCTCGACCTTGCAGCCGGCGTCCGCAGCCATTTTCTCGACGAGCGGATAGCGTTCCGGGTGGACGGCGGATGAATCCAGCGGGTGCGCGCCACCGCGCACGCGGAGGAATCCCGCGGCTTGCTCGAAGGCTTTCTCGCCGAGGCGCGGGACTTTCTTCAACTGCTCGCGCGAGGTGAAAGCGCCGTTTTCATTGCGCCACGCGACGATGTTTTCGGCGAGCGAGGCGTTGAGGCCGGAGACGTAGGAGAGCAGTTGCTTGGAGGCGGTGTTGATCTCGACGCCGACGGCGTTGACGCAGCTAACCACGGTGTCGTCGAGGCTGGCCTTGAGCGCGCGTTGGTCGACGTCGTGCTGGTATTGGCCGACGCCGATGGCTTTCGCGTCGAGCTTCACGAGCTCGGCGAGCGGGTCCATCAGGCGGCGGCCGATGCTGACGGCGCCACGGACGGTGACGTCCTCGTTAGGGAATTCCTCGCGGGCGACATCGGAGGCGGAGTAGATGGACGCGCCGCTTTCATTGACCATCACGACGGGGATGGAGGAGGGGAGCTTGAGCTTTTTGATAAAGGCTTCAGTCTCGCGCGACGCCGTTCCATTGCCGATGGCGATGGCTTCGATGTCGTGCTTTTTGATCAGCCCCATCACTTCGACGGCGGCTTCGTAAGCTTGGTTTTGCGAGCTGGCGGTGGCGTGGAGCACGGTGTGATGGAGTAGCTTGCCGGAGCGGTCGAGCACGACGGTCTTGCAACCGGAGCGGAAGCCGGGGTCGATGGCTAACAAGCGCTTTTCACCCAGCGGCGAGGCGAGCAGGAGTTCGCGGAAATTGTCGGCAAAGACAGTGATGGCAGTTTCGTCAGCGCGTTTTTTTGCCATTAGACGGGCCTCGGTTTCCATCGACGGCATGAGCAGGCGCTTGCAGCCGTCTTCGACGGCTTGGGCGACGTGTTTGGCGGCGGGGCCGTTGGATTTCACCCAGTCCGGCAGGGCGGTGGCGGTCACTTTTTCGAGCGGCACTTCCACGCGCATCAGCAGGAATCCTTCCTTTTCGCCGCGGCGGATGGCGAGCGTGCGGTGCGATGGGATGGAGTTGAACGGCTCGCTCCACTCGAAGTAGTCGCGGAATTTCTGCGCGTCCGCTTCCTCTTCTTTTCCATACATGATCTTCGAGGAAACGGTCGCGTCCTCTTCGTAGATCTTCCGCACGCGGCCACGCAGCGGGGCGTCGTCGGCGACGCGTTCGGCGATGATGTCGCGGGCTCCTGCTAGAGATTCCACAATGGTGGGCACTTCCATTTCCGGGTTGAGGAACTTGGCGGCTTCCTCCTCGGGATCGGCGGCTTGGTTTTCGAAAATGAAATCGGCGAGCGGGGTGAGGCCGCGCTCGATCGCCTTCGTCGCGCGGGTCTGGCGCTTCGGGCGGTAAGGTGCGAAAATGTCCTCGACGGTGGCGAGGGTGAGCGCGGCTTCGAGTTTCTTCTTCAATTCGGGAGTGAGCAGCGAGCGCTCTTCCAGCGATTTGAGAACCGCGCTGCGGCGGGAGTCGAGCTCGGCAAGTTGCAGCATCCGGTCGCGGATGGTGGTGATCTGGACCTCGTCGAGCGAGCCAGTCTGCTCCTTGCGGTAGCGGGAAAGGAAGGGGACCGTGCCGCCCTCGGCGAGCAGCTTGGCGGTGGTGGTGACGGAGGAGAGGGAGATACCGGTTTCGCGGGCGATTGCTTCGAGGTGAGTCATGCTGGCGGCCGTTTTAGGGGGGGCATGGGGCGTGGGCAAGAAATTGGAGGGGGGAATTCATTCACAGCCACTTCATTTTCTTGAAGATGATCAACTGGATCACCGCGATGGCGGCCATGAAGACCATCAAGCCGATGTAGCCGTGAGGGTGATAGAGCTCGGGCATGTTGAGCGGGAGCTTCTCACCGGTGGGGGATTCGGCGGCGAAGTTCATGCCGTAAACCCCGACGAGGAAGGTCAGCGGGATGAAAATGGAGGTGATGACGGTGAGCACGCGCATCACTTCATTGGTGCGGAGGCCGACGCTGGAATGATAGAGCTCCATGAGGCCGGAGGTGAGTTCCTTGTAACTTTCCACCAGGTCCATCAGCTGGACGGTGTGGTCGTAGCAGTCGCGCAGATAGACTTTCGTGGAGCTGCTGATGAATCCGGAGGGGTCGTGGAGCAGGCCGTTCACCACGTCCCGCAGCGGCCAGACGAAGCGGCGCATCTGCGTGAGACTCCGTTTGTATTCATGCAGCAGGTGGACCATCTCGCGGGAGGGTTTTTCCAACAAATCGTCCTCCAGTTCCTCGATGTCGGATCCGAGGTCCTCGAGCACCGGGTAGTAGTGGTCGATGATGGAATCCAGCAGCGCGTAGGCAAGGTAGTCCGCCTTGAATTTCCGGATCGATCCGCGCCCGCCGCGGATGCGCTCGCGGACGGGCTCGAAGACATCGTAGGTGCCCTCCTCTTGCACGGTGATGAGGAAGTTCTTCCCGAAAAACAGGCTTACCTGCTCGCCACAGATCGTCTTCTCCGCATTTTGATAGACCATCTGCGCGACGATGAAGATGTAGTCGGCAGTGTGCTCCACCTTCGGACGCTGGCCGGTGTTGAGCACGTCTTCGAGGGCCAGCGGGTGGAGATTGAAGCGCTCGCCGAGAAAGGTCAGTGCCTCGACGTCGCCGAGGCCATCGATGTTGATCCAGGTGATTTTGCGGCTGTCGAAATGCGCGGCGAGTTCGCGCAGGTCCGCGATCTCACGTTCTTCGAGCGTGTCCTTGTCGTATTCGATGATCTGGATGCCGGGCTTGCGGCTTTGGCCATCCACCAGATGGGGCGAGAGGGTGGCGGGTGGCGATCCTGGCGGGCCGTGGCGCTTGGTGAACATGGCCGCCAGTGTAGGTTTCCTGCATAGCGAGGCAAGCCACTGGATCGGGCCAGTCATCCCGGCACTTCGATCTTGCTCAGTCTCCGAATCGTCCGGCCACCCAGCTCCAGCCCAGTGCACCCACGCATGCCAGGATCAACACGATGCTCACCCAGCCGGCAGCCCGTGTCCACTGCCCGGATCGTGAGGTGCCGGAAATCGACGCGCTACTGGCCAATAATTGCAGCGCGATCACATGCAGCGGCAGCACCACCGCATTCACCACCTGGGTGGCATAAATCAGCGGGATCAGCGGCAATGAAGGCAGCGAGACCACGCTCACCGCCATGATCGTCAATCCGATGAACGCCGCATAGAACCACTGGAAATGCCGCGAATCCAGATCCAGCGATGCCGGTTCCCCCACACCCTCGGCGATCGAATAGGCCGTTGCGATCGGGACGACGGCCGCCGCCAACAGCGCCGCACCCAGCAGGCCCGCGCCGAAGAGGAGTGTCGCGAACCGGCCTGCCAACGGTTGCAGCGCCTTCGCCGCGTCTCCGGCATCGGCGATGTGGACACCCGCCCTGTGCAGCGTCGCCGCGCAGGCCACCGCGATCGACAGGCCGATCACTCCCGTTAGCACCGAGCCGATGATTACGTCGGCCCGCGCCCAATGCAGGGATTCCAACGAAATCTTCTTATCCACCGCGTAGGACTGGATGAATGCCAGACCCCACGGGGCCAGTGTCGTGCCCAGTGCCGCGGCGATCGCGATCCATCCGGCCGGGTTCGTCGGCAGATGCGGGACCAGCGAGTGATGCCACACCGCGCTCCAGTCCGGCCCAGCCAGCAGCCCGTCCACGATGTAAAGCGCCAGCGTCGCCGAGATGATCAGAAGCACCCGCTCCACCCGGTGGAACGAGCCGAGCACCACCACCAAGGAAATCAACACCCCCGCCATCGGGGCACTGATCCACGATGGGATGCCCACCAGCCCGCATGCCGCCGAGATTCCGGCATACTCCGCACAGATCGTTCCGAAGTTGGCAAAAAGCAGCCCGCCCACCGCGAAGTAGCCCGCCCCGCGTCCCCATTTCTCCCGGATGAGGCCTACGAATCCCTTACCCGTCGCCGCTCCCAGTCGCACCGCCATGAGGTGAAATTGCACCAACAACACCGTCGAGGCCGGGATGATCCAGAGCAGCGTGTAGCCGAAATCCGCACCCAGCACCGAGTAAGTCGTGATGCCCGCCGGATCATCGTCGGAAAGCCCGGCCAGCAGTCCCGGACCCAGCACCGCGAGAAACGCAATCCACGTCCCGCGTCCAGACTCACGCATCCGGCCGAATCTCTGCCAGACGCCGCGCTGGTGGTGTGCCACCGCATGTGGCGGCGAGCCCCGTCTCAACCGCCTTTTCCGGGCGGCGTGCCATGCCGTCTTAGGCATCCCCAGCCCTCCTTTTGAGCTTTGGGTATCTCGAATGATGCTGCCACATCGCGCGAGCTTGCCGCCCGGAATTCGATCACGCGAGAAGAAACAAGCGGTGGCAACAGGGGGTAATGTCGCCTCGTTTTCACCGGCTCCTCAGAGAAGGCGATGGAGCGGTGGCGGATTTCGTTCCAGGAGAGCATGAGGTGGCTGAAAGCTAGGAAATGGGAGGGAGGCGGGGCGAGGGAAATTTCAGATCGAGTCGGAGCGAGACGCTCCGACAACGGTCTGGCGCGAGACGCGCCAGCCACTTTGGAGGTGGAAGTCGCGACAGGAATGTCGCTCCTATTTATTTCGTCTCAGTTCTTCAAATCGAGTTTCACCAGATTCGGGCAAACGCGGCCGGCATCGAAGTCCGCTAGATTGGCGAGCGTCGTTTTCGAAATGTTTTCCATCGCCTCGCGGGTGAAGAACGCCTGATGGCCGGTGACCAGGACGTTGGGAAAGGTGGTCAGGCGCATGAAGACGTCGTCCTGGATGATGCGGAAGGAAAGGTCTTCGAAGAACAGCTCGGATTCCTCTTCATAGACATCGAGCGCGAGGCCTCCGATGCGGCCGGACTTGATGGCGGTGATGGCGGCTTCCGTATCGATGAGCGCGCCACGGCTGGTGTTGACGATGAAGACGCCGTCGCGCATCCGGGCGAGGGTCTTCTCCTCGATGAGGTGGAGGGTCTGCGGCATCAGCGGGCAATGCAGGCTGATCGCGTGCGAGCGGGCGAACAGCTCGTCGAGGCTGACGTAGCTGACACCGGATTTCACGCAATCCGGATTCGGATGCACGTCATAGGCCAGCACTTCGCAGCCGAATCCCGTCATGATGCGGGCGAAAATACTGCCGATGATGCCAGTGCCGATCACTCCGACGGTCTTGCCGTGGACATCGGAGCCCATCAGTCCGTCGATTGAGAAATTCCCCTCCCGCACGCGGTTGTAGGCCTTGTGGATGCGGCGGTTGAGGCAGAGCAGCAGGGCGACGGCGTGCTCGGCGACGGCGTGTGGAGAATAGGCCGGGACGCGGGCGACTTGCAGGCCGAGCGCCTTCGCGGCTGCCAGATCGACGTTGTTGAATCCGGCGCAGCGCATGGCGATGAAGCGGGTACCGCCGCGGGCGAGATTTTCTAACGTATCGGCGTCAAGTACGTCATTCACGAAGGCGCAGACTGCCAGCGAATCCTCGGCGAGTAGCGCGGTTTCGGGTTTCAGCCGGTTCTCGATGAATACCAGCTGGTGGCCGAAGGGCGCGTTGAACTCCGTGAGGAATTGCTCGTCGTAGGGCTTGGTGCTGAAGACGGTGACTTTCATGATTCTGCTAGTTCGTGATTCCTGCGTTGAGCAGTAGGATGCGGCGCAGCTCGAGAATCGCCTGCGGGTCATCGTAGGCGCCATGGCTGTCCGGCACGATCTTCTCGGACTCTGCGGTGCTGAGGCGGGAGCTCCAGTAAGGCACCACGCCGTCGCTGCTGTGCGGCGTGTCGCCGCGGCCGCGGTCGCCGATGATGGAGTGGTGCGGCACTTGGATCGGGATTTGATCGAGCTCCTTGTAGAGCGGATTGGAAGGCGAGAGTCCGGAGACGCTGTTGAGCGTGCCTTGGGAAACGAGATTGCCGGGAAGATCGATCAAGGCGCTGGTGATGGTGGTGGGCAGGGAGAGAATCTTGATGAACCACGAGGTGAGTGAAAGGTCGGCGAGGCCGCTACCGCGTTGCGGAGTGCAGATGTAGATTTGTCGGCCGATGTGGGGATTGGCGGAGAACAGAGCCATCCGCTTGGTTAGATGGTTCGGCGGCAGCGTGGCGTCGAGTCTATCCGCCTCCTTGCCGAAGCGCGCGTCCCAGAGTTTCCGGCCCGGTGAAATGACCTGCATCCGGGAAAGCAGTCCGCCCATGCTGTGGCCGACGAGGACCATCTTCTTCGGGTGGCCGAAGAGATCTTCAAATGCAGCCAACTCGTCGCGCAAGCGCATCGAGGAGTAGGCGATGGGCCAGCCGGTGGGGTAATAGAAAAGCAAGAACTGATAGCGTCCGCGTAGCTTGGGATCAGCCCGTAGATCGTTAATGACATCCCGCCACATCCGCGGGTGGGAGTTGAGTCCGTGGACGAGCAGCACGGGAATCCGCTCGGGATCGTAAGGCTCCATTAACATCAGTCTGGCATCCAGCGCGCCGGGGTGGATGAGTCCGGTGAGGGCGAGTTTGAACTCCTTGATATCGGCGGTTAGCTCGACGATTGGCGCGGTGAAATCCGCAGCGAGCGGGTACTCGGTGAGCCCGAGATTCACCCGGGAAACGGCGGTGGGGTCGTAGCCGGTGAGCGAGGCTTGGCGCGGGACTCCGGGCTTGGCAGGACCGCTGAAATCAAGCACTCCGGTGATCGGTTCCAAATAGCTGCGACTACTCACGAACCGCTGCACTTTCGGATCGGACGGGCGTTTCCAAACCGGGGCGAACGCCGCACCCACGCCATCTTCGGTGTGCCAGTTTTCACAGAGCGTGCGTTTGACCTTGTGGGCGGGCTTCGCCGAACTCAGGCGGGCAAGCGGATAGACGCCTGGCTTCGGCGCTCTCGTCGCGCTGATCCGGTAGCTGTAGCCGGCGTAGCTGAATTGTTTCTCGGGCTGGTAGTTCGCCCCGATGAAATGCATGGCGACGCCCTCGGTGGCGGTGGCGATGACTCGCAGCGCGTGCTGCCGCGGTTCGCTCAGGTGTTTGATGTCAGTGATGCTGCCGCCGTCAGTGTCCAGCACGTCCCACGCGATCTCGGCGGCGCGCATTTGATAGACGACGCCTGCCTCGTCGTTGTTGGAGATTCCTCGCGCCTTTTTCAGCAAGGCATCGGCGGAGGCGAGGGTGTCGCCCCGCAGCTCGATGTTGGCTTGCTCGGCAGGCGGCAGAACGGTCGCGCAGGATACCAACAGGCATGAGGCGAGTCCGGCGGCGAGGCGGAAATTTGAAAGGCGCATGAACAAGGGGCGGGCGGGTCTGGCAGGGATTTCCGAAAAAGGATCACGGCATCGCGCCGTCCCTGATGAATGACTTGGTGACGACGAGGCGGACGCGTTCACCGGGCTGGCCGCGGACGGGGCCGAAGGTGATCCCGGCGGAGGCGGAGGAAACGAGTGCTAGCAGCGTGGCCGCAAATTGGAGGGGTTTCATGCTGCGGCAGGCTCCAGTGGAGGGCATGCCCGGTCAATCCAAAACCTCGGGGTGCCGGCGCATGTCCAGGCTGTTTCTTCGGGGATGGCTAAAGGCCGTTGCTGTCGGCCTATACCGGCTTTTTGACTCCCCGTGCACCGGAAGGACTTCATCCAGTCCCTCCATGATCTTTATAACAGCGAGCATGCGCGACTGATAACAGCCCACCAAGGCCGCGAAAAAGCCCGCATCGAAAATGAGGCATACCTCAAAGCTAACCCGCCGCAACCCAAAGACATCACCCTCAATTACTGGCGCACCGAACGCCCAGCCCCCGCCAAAGGATTTGCCCGATGAGACTCACGCGCAAGCGTAGCTGGAGCATCCTGCTCCAGACCGTGACCGGAGCGTCTCGCTCCGTCTTCATCCTCTTCATCTTCCTAACCACATCCGCCCACGCTATTGTTGACACTAACAACAACGGCCTCTCCGATCTCTGGGAGAAACACGTCAACAACGGCAATCTCCTACCCAACCTCGACCCACAAGCCGATCCCGACGGCGACGGCTGGACTAACCAACAGGAAGCCAGCGCCGGAACCCATCTCCTCGATTCCAATCCTCCCGACGGCATCCCGGATGATTTTGAACGCTATCTCGCCTGGCATAAACCAACGAAAGTAGACGGAAAGGGGGCCAATTCCCTTCTTTCCCTGCCAGTCTCCCCTAAAAGGCGCACACGGCCGCCGCATGCGGGAAGCTTCAGCGCTGGGAGACCACGGGCTGGCCCTTGAGTAGATTGCTGTAATCTACCAGGATGTTCTGTGCCTCGTGGAGAATGATGTCTTCGGCCGGGGCCGGGGCTGCGGCGGCGGTTTCATCGTCGGTTTCCGGGTCGGGATCGATTTCGGGTTGCTTTGGTTTCACCGGATCGCCGAGGCCGGGCTTGGTGACGTTTTTGAGGGTGACCTCGTAGGCGGCGGGTGGCTTGGAGGCACGGGCGAGTCGTTCCTTTTTGAGAGTCTCGGCGCGGGCTTTGAGCTCGTCTTTTTCCTTCTGGCGCTGGGCTTCGTTGAGCGAGACGGATTTGTCCGCGCGGAGCTTGCGGAAGCGCTCGATCTCGGACTTCAGTTCGATGAAATCCTGGGTCTTCGCGACGCGCTTTTCGGAGTGGGTGCGAAGGGCGGCGAGCGACGGGTTCACGCGGTTGGCTTCCGTGAATTTCGCGGCGGGGACGGTGTCCCACGGCAGAGGGTTGTCGAGGTCGGACTCGCCAATTTCCGGCAGGTCGGTGAGCGAGGGGATGACGACGTCCGCCTTGACGCCTTCAAGCTGGGTGGACTTGCCGCTGGGGCGATAGAATTTGCTGATCGTCACCTTCAACGCGCCGGGGTCGGAGCCGGGAACGATGCCTTCGCTTTGCATGATCCGGTCGAGCGGGATGATCGTTTGCACGGTGCCTTTACCGAAAGTCGAGGTGTCGCCGACGATGACCGCGCGGCCGTAGTCTTGCAAGGCGCCGGCGACGATCTCGGAGGCGGATGCGCTAAAGCGGCTGGTGAGAACGACGAGCGGGCCGTCATAGGCGACATCGCCATCGCGGTCTCTGCCGATTTCCACGCGGCCCTCGAGGTTGCGCGTTTGCACGACCGGGCCGGAGGGGATGAAGAGCCCGGTTAGGTCGATGGCTTCCTGGAGCGAGCCGCCACCGTTGAGCCGGAGGTCGAGGATGATGCCGGTAACGTTTTCCTGTTTCAGCTTGCTGATAATGCGGGTGACGTCCGCAGTGGCGGAAGTCGGAGCTCCCTTGCCGTCGCCTTCACCGGCGTAGAAAGCGGGTAGATTGATGACGCCGATCCGCTGGGTCTTGTCGCCGTCAGGCACGTCGATGATCTGCGCCTTGGCCTGCTGGTCTTCGAGTTTAATTTCCTCGCGGACGATGGTGATGGTCTTGCGGGCGCTGTCGTCGGTGGCGGCCGCGGGGATGATGTTGAGAAAAACCGAGGTGCCTTTCTTGCCGCGGATGAGTTCGACGGCTTGCGAAAGCGGCAGGTCGATGAGGTCGGTGAACTCACCGTCCTGTTTCTGGGAGACGCCGACGATGCGGTCGCCGTTCACGAGCAGTCCGCTGCGGGCGGCGGGACCACCGGGTAAGAGCTCCTTGATCTTGCAATAGCCGTCTTCAGATTGGAGCGTGGCGCCGATACCGGTGAGCGAGAGGTTCATACCGATTTCAAAGCTCTTGAGCTGTTCGGGTCCCATGTAGTCCGAGTGCGGGTCGTAGATCTGGGCGAGCGAGTTCAGATAGATTTCCAGCACGGCTTTGTCACTCAGCTTGCGCATCGTCTCGGCGATCCGGCCAGGGCGGCGGCTGAGTGTTTTGACGATGTCCTCCTCCTTTTTTCCGGCGAGTTTTTCCTGGAGGTATTCGTAGCGCAGTTGCTGGCGCCAGAGGGCTTGCGCGGCTTCGATGTCGGCCGGGTGGGGCGCGTCCTTGCGGTCGTAGGAATAGGTTTCTTCGGCGGTGAAATCGAATTTGGCGTCCTTCAATTCGGCGGCGATGAAGGCGACGCGTTGGTCGAGGCGCTGGAGGTAGCGCTTGAAGATGAGGTGCGCGAGACCGGTGTCTCCTTGCTTGCGGGTGGCATCGGCGAGCGACTTGCGGGAGCCCGCGAATTCATCGAGATCGCTTTTCAGGAAAACCATGTGGCTGGCGTCGAGCGTGTCGAGATAGCGGTCGAGAAACTTGCCGGCCAGTTCGTCGTCAAGCTGTTGATGGGCGAACTGGGATTGCTCCAGGATCTGCGTGGTGAGGACGGTCACGGCGGCATCGGTCGCCTTGGCGTCGAGCGGGTCCGCGCCGCGGAAACCGAACGCCGCGGCGAGGGCGATCAGGCTGGCGCTGACCGCGCAAACGGGAAGGAGGGATTTGAAATGAGGTTTCATGAGGTGGAAAATGTCAGGGAGTCTTGTCCCTATACAACGGCGCGATGCGCGGGAACTGTCTTGGATGTTACGCACGCTGGGGGAATTCGCTTTTCCAGCGGACCAGCGCGCTGCGGATTTCCGCGGCTTCGCGGGTGGGGCTGAGTTCCCAGATGAGCGGGCAGCCAGCGGGGAAAAATTTCAACAGGGCGGCGTAATCCAGCGTCCCGCTGAACGGCGTGCGGTGGTCTCTAGCGGGCCATTGCACGTCGTGGACGTGGCCGCCTATCAGGTGCGGGGAGATTTTTTCAAGCCACTCCTCGTGATCGAGCAGGCCGAGGTTGTGCTTGAGTTGGACGTGGCCGAAATCATGCCAGTAGCCGACCCACGGGTTATCCGCGAAATGCGTTTGCAGCGCGATCATCTCGCGCTCCGTCGGCATGTCCTCGAAGCGCGAGCGGGACTCAATCGCCAGCTTCACGCCGACTTCCGCGGCCCGCTCGGCGAGGGTCGTGAGCGCCTCCATGGCGCGGTGGAAATACAGCGGGCCGATTTTCTCCCGCTTCTTCACGAACGCCAGTTTCGGTTTGATATAGGCCGCGCTGTGCTGGCCGCCTTCGGCGACGATCGTGGTCAGCGGGCGGGTCCATTTTTTCGGGCTCATCGGCACCGAGCCCATGTGGAGGACGAGGTAGCGTGCCTTGAACTCGGCGGCGATGTCGAGCGTGCGGAAGGTCATGTCCATCGCCCGCTGGCGGTCGAAGGGCCGGTGCGAGGTGAACTCGTAGGCGTCCGGCGCGTCGATCATTACCTCGACGGGCGAGGGGAAATAGTTGTGCACTCCGGAGCACGTGAACAGCCCGCGCTCGTAGGCTTTCTTGATGCCCGGCAGCTTGGCGATGGTCATGCCGTGCGAGAGCTCGATGTTGGAAAACCCGAGCTCGACGATTTCCTCGATCATCGTCTCGCCGTCGGTGTGACGGCTGTTATTCCAACATGAAGAAAAGGCGAGCATGGCTGGGGGAACTCTGGAGAAACCTGCGGGAAGCACCAGTCTTGTGTCATCAAATCGAGGAAGTCACGCGCGAGAAAATGGAAAAGACTTCCTCGTGAGGGAGCCTTTTCGCCGGGGTGGAAGTCCTGGCTGAAGGTCTTGGGACGCCCGCTCCCCCTTGGATCAGGAAGAGCGGGTGTCACAAGACGTCGTCAGATTCGGAACTGCCAGAGCGCCTCGGTCTCGCGGTCACGCCATGCGGGGCGGCGGGACATCGGGTCTTGCAGCGTGCGAATCACCTTGCGGCCGCCTGTCGCGATGAAGCTCTCGCAATCGACGGTGATCACGTCGAGCCCCATGTAATAGGTGCCATACAGGGTGGTGACGGCTTCCTCGCCGAATGACTCGGCGAGATGATTTCTTAACAGGAGCGACTCTTTTCTCCCCAGGAAGAGGAAGGCGGGAGTTTCTCCGTGGTCGCACTTGGAGCGAATCAATTCCGATACGGCCTCGCCGTCCCAGCTGTCTTCGAAGGACAACTCGGACGGCACGGTAGAGACGTCGGGGTAGGGTCTGCGTGGTTCTGTGGTGTTCATTGGGGATGTTCTCACAGTCCGTTCCCGTTGCCATAAGCGAAGCAATGCCAATGGGGCGAACTACTTAAGCACACTGAACCATTCGCCTTCTTGCGGCAAACGGCGGATGGTGACGTTTTTGAAACATTCGGTGGTCTCCTCAGTCATTCGACGACCGGTCAGGCGGAAAAACGCCGGGAATTCCCGCTGGAATCAGGGTGCCCGACTGGCTTTTTCCAAGATTTCGGTGATTGTCTTTGCCATGAATGGAAATTTTTGTCATCCCCGCGCCAGAGGTTTGTTAACATTTCCGTATTATCGGGATGGTTAATCCAGCCTATCTCATCAAGAATGTCTCACGATAAAGTCCAAATCATCCGCCTCACGTGGAAGCGCCTTCGCAGCGCTTTGCGGATGTTGGTGCGCTCGGAGCAGGGACCGAAGGCGGTGATGTTTGCTGTGACTTTGATGCTGCTGATGATGGCAATCAACGGTTTGAACGTCCTTAACAGCTACGTCGGCCGGGATTTCATGTCGGCGATCGAGAACCGCAATATGGACGTTTTCAAGCAGCAGGCGCTGTTTTACGTGGGGGTTTTCCTCGTCTCGACGGTGGTGTTGGTTTTCTTCAGATTCACCGAGGAGCGGTTGGGAATTCTCTGGCGCGAGCAACTGACACGGCGCCTCACGGATGCTTATCTCAAGGATCGCACGTATTACCGCTTGGATTCGGCCACCGGTGTCGCCAATCCGGACCAGCGGATTTCTGACGATGTGCGCGCGTTCACGACCACGACGCTTTCCTTCATCCTGCTCATCGTCAATGGGACTCTAACGGCAATTTCGTTCTCCGGCGTCTTGTGGACCATCAGTCCGCTTCTGTTTGCCGTCGCGGTGGTCTATGCGCTGTGCGGTTCGGCGATGACGATTTTCCTCGGCAAGCCTCTGATCCGGCTGAATTACAACCAGCTCGACATGGAGGCGAATTTCCGTTCGGACCTGATCCACGTGCGGGAAAACTCCGAGTCGATCGCGCTGGCCCATCGGGAAGGTCGTTTTAAGGCGCGCTTGAACAAGCGGCTCGACGCCCTGACCGCCAATTTCCGTCGATTGATCCGGATCAACCGCAACCTTGGGTTTTTCACGAACGGCTACAACTATTTCATCCAGATCATCCCGGCATTGATCATCGCGCCGATGTTCATCTGGGGCGACAGTGAGTTCGGGGTGATCACCCAGTCCACGATGGCGTTCGCCACCTTGCTCGGTGCGTTTTCCCTGATCGTGACGCAGTTCCAATCGATCTCGGCGTTCACCGCGGTCATCGCTCGGTTGCACACGCTCAGCGATGCGATTGAAAACGCGCAGCGGACATCACCTTGCACCATCGCGATCGAGGAATCGCCGGACCGGGTCGCCTATCAGAATGTGACGCTGCGCTCGGCGGACAAGACCCGCCTGTTGGTTTCCAACCTGAATCTTGAGATCGCCCGTGGCTCGCGCTGGCTGGTGATCGGAAAGGACGACGCGCCGAAACTGGCGTTGTTCCGCGCGACCGCGGGCGTGTGGGAATGCGGCGGCGGACACATCATCCGGCCGGGCCTGGATGATATTCTGTTTCTGCCGGAGCGGCCCTATCTGCCGCCGGGAACCTTGCGCGAGGCCTTGCTGCGGACGGGAATGGAGTTGGTCACTCCGGATTCCGTGATCATGGACGTGCTGGTGAAGTTGGGCCTCCAAGACGTGGTGAAGCACGCGAACGGCCTCGATACCGATCACGATTGGGACAACCTGCTCTCGATCGGCGAGCAGCACCTGCTCTCCGTGTCGCGGATTTTCCTCGCGAAACCCGCGTTCGTCTTTCTCGATCGTCCGGGCAGCGCGCTTCCCAAGAGCCAGATTTCAAAGATCCTCGATATGCTCACGGAGCAGGGGATCGGTGCGGTGATCTTGTCCAAGAACGGCGAGTCACGCCTGCGTTACGACGCCGTCCTGGAAATCAAGGCCGACGGCGTGTGGGAAGTGCGCCATGAAGCGCCTGCGGATTCCCACAAGGAATTACACGACCTAAGTTGCTAACCGTTTCATGCCAGGGTGGGGGAGCCGGATGGGCCGAGAAACAGCGTGGCGGTGACGGGAAGATTTTCGATGATGACGGACATTCCGTCCGCATCGACCGCCAGCGGATGTCCGCTGGAGCTGAGCGCGTGGCGGATTTGTTGACCGTGCGGAATCGGCGGCGCGACGGATAGCCCGCCGGGTGGCAGCGAGATGCGGTCGCCGATTTCGATGGCGATGCAGTCGGTTTCGCTGATGGCAATTTTGAAATCGAGCGGACCGTAGCGGGTCATCAACCCGCGCACGGCGAAGCCGTTTTCCTCGGAAATCCACGACCACGGCAGGCCGGAGGCGAGGATCATCTTCCGCGAAGCCTCGCGCTCGCTGGCGACCATCGAAGCGAGCGCCAGCATGTATTCTGCGGCGATCCAGGTGTGCGGCACGTCGCCGAGATGGCCCGGCGAGCGCGGGTCGCGCCAGGTGATTTCCGGCCACTGGTTCCACTCCATCGGCCGCCGGTCTGAGAGGAAAAAGTCTAGCAGTTCGTGCGCTTTGTCGCGCTTTCCGACCCGCACGAACGCGCCGATGATCCGGATTTCGTAGGCGGTGTAGTTGAGCCACGGTATTTCGCCCCGGTGTTTTTTGCGGAACCCTTCGAGATAGGTATCGAGCATCTGATGGAGCGGAACCGCCGGAAGATCGTCGGCGAAGTCGAGCTGGGCGATCGCGTTGGAGGTGGCTGTGGGATCGAAATCCGCCCACTCGACGGAGCCCGGGATGTAGGCGATTTTCCGCTCCGCGATTACCTGGTCGATGGAGCGCAGCACGTCTGCCAGAAAGTCTTTCATCTCATTTTGCCAGCGCGTGGCTTCATCTCCATGACCCAGTGCGCTGGCGATTTCAGCAGCGGCGGCGAGCCCGCGGATTCCCCAGAAATCATCCCAATACGAATGGACCGGATGGGCCAGGTAACCTTCATGGCTCGCCGATTCTGGCAGGAGTCCGTAACGGTTCGAGAGTGCGGGTTCACGGTATTCTGGAGTCATTCGTTCCGCGCGCAACCGTCGAAGATGATCCGCAGCAAGACTAACGGGCTGCCACATCGACTCGAGGAAATTTAAATCCGCCTCGTTCCGGAAAACCTCGCAGATTCCCCAGATCAGTTGGCCGTGGCTGTCATTTTCCACCAGCCAGTCCACGCCGTCCCGGTCCACGACGCAAGGCACGTAGCCATCTTCTCGCTGGAATTTCACATACCAGAGCAGGAAATCTCGCAGCACGTTCGGGCGGCTCGCCTTGGCCATCGCCGCGCCCATGATCACGCAATCGCGCACCCACGAGCGGGTGTAGCGGCGGGGGCCGGGCTGGAACGCGGGGCCGTCACGGTTGATTAGAATATGGCTCGCCGCCGTGCGGAAACACTCAACCGCGTTTCTTGCAATCGATGGAACCTGCCACTCGACCGGAGCGAGGATTTCGCGCCAGCGGGCGATGGCACTTTCAAGCCCGTGTTTCGCAGGTTCGGTTGCATCTTTGAAAAACGGAACTGAGATCGTGACCTGAAATAGACCGTCCCCGACTGGCACGTTCCAAGCCATCGCCGCAGATGCGAGACCGGATTCGTCGTTCACAGCATCCCGCGTCGGGACCTCGCCGCGCGCGAGGGATTCCATCACGCCGCCTTCCTCGAAGGAAGCCGCGCCGTGTGCATCTGCTAGTCGATTCGTTTGCACTTGGCGGCCATCCACATTCATTCCCCCGGCGCTGCAGGTGATCCGCTGGATCGGGCTGCGACCACCGAGATTGCGGAATGCCTGCCACGGCGGATTCACTTGGAACGGTCGCACAGTCACTGCCAGCCGCAGGTCCTCGTTGGAATTATTTTCAAGCTGATAGGTCACCCGCAGCACCAGGCCGTCGCCCGCGCCATCGACCCATGGACGGACGACTAGCTTCACGCCGCCAGCCAGCCAAGTGACGGCGGGGAACGGCGCGCCATCGTCGGGAAGCGATAGGCTGATTTCCGCTTCCGCCCAGCTGATTAGATTTCCTCCGTCGATTAGAAACGGCTCCAGTGAAAATCTCGCCTCGTCCACCTCGACCATTCCCTCCTCGTTGATCAGTCCGCGGCGGCTTCCCTCCGGGCTACCGATCGGCGTCCAGTAGGATTGTTCTCGGTGCCAGTATCGCGGAAACCAGCCGCGCGGGAAATCCGCCGCCACCGCGTGGATGAATTCGTTAGGAGTGCTGGAAAACGCGTCGGGCCGCAATTGTAAGGCCGCCAGCGCGGCGCAGTCCGCACGGGCAAAGTTCACCCGCAGGTAGCGTGCTTCCGCGTCCGGCGCGGGGATGTGGCTGCGCAATCCCAGCGCATGGGAAGCCCGGTGAATCTGCGACCAGGTTTCCCCGTCTTCTGAAGTCTCAATGCCGTAAACCCGAGGTGGCTCTGGCGAAGGCCAGTCGATGACCAAGCCACCGAAGCGCACCAAGCGTCCGAAGTCCACCGACCAGCGCGGTGCGGGATCGCCTGCTTCGGCTCGCCAGCAGCCGGGTGATTCCGCCTTGAACACGGACTCCGGCGGGCAGTTAGGAAGATGGCTGGAGGCAGTGATTCCCTTGGGCAGATAGAGCGTCTGGTCTTCCAGCGAGATGCCGGAAAACCACACGCTGCCTTTTCCTCCCGGACCCGCTGCGATGACTAACTCAATCGCGCCGATGGCGGAGGGAGCGCCTCCACCCGCCGGCCCCCAAGCGAAGGGCAGGTCCCGTTCGCGAATCCGGAAGTCCGTCCATGCCTTGGGGAATTCGAAATTTTCGCGCAGGCAGCGCCATGCGTTTGAGCCGCCCGGATCGGCGACCTTGCACTCGAAATGATTCGGCGGACCCTCGCCGTGGAGAGAGAATCCGAGCTCAAAGGTCTCCGGCAGCTCGAGTTGGATTTCCTTTCGCGCCACCACGAAGCCGCCGCCGCCGTGGAAATCGTAGTCGAGCCGCAGCGCCGGTTTTTCGCCAGGCCCCTCGGCGAGCGTGAGGCGGCCTTTGGCCTCGCCCGATGCGACAACCAGCCACGAGGTGGGGTCAGCGAAGAAATCAGCAAGTAGTGAGGATTGCATGGATTGGAGAGCTTGAAGCGATGTTAAATGTCTGTTCCTCCGAAGCCAGAAAAGACTTTTGTGGGCTCGTTTATTAATCGGCGGAATTCGACCATGATCAAGCTAACGAAAATCCTGCTGCTTGCATTGGTTCCGTCCTGCTTAACGTCGGACACGCCGGAAAGCGTCGAGCGGATTGAAGCCGTCGGCCGCTGGATGGAGGTCAACGGCGAGGCGAATTACGCGCCGATAGGGTGCCAGGTGGTCTTCGCCTCGAGGTGGTCGCGGATTTCGTAGAGGCCCTGGGCGTTTTCGGCGAACCAGTCGGTGGGTGTTTCACAGGGGATGAGCTTGAGGCGCTTGACGCTCTCAGACGCGCCGATTTGGAGGGCTTTGCGTTCTTCAAGATTTCCGACAGCGGCGAGTCCGCGCAGGTGCGCGTGGGTGGCGAAGGTGGGGATGAGCTCGCCGCGCTGGCCGGTGAGCAGGTTGACGACTCCGCCGGGCAGGTCGCTGGTGGCGAGCATCTCGCCTAGCAGGATCGACGGATAGGGCTGGGTGGTGGAGGCGAGCGCGACCACCGTGTTTCCGCTGGTGATGGCGGGCAGGACCAGCGAGAGTAGGCCTAACAACGGAGCATCGTCCGGCGCGACGATGCCGATGATGCCCATCGGTTCGGTGACGGTGAAATTGAAATGTGAGGATGCGACCGGGTTCACGCTGCCGAGCAGGGCTTGGAACTTGTCCGTCCAACCGGCGTAGTGGACGATTCGCTCGATGCTGGCGCGGACTTCGCGGTCGGCGTCCTTATTGGAAATGCCGGACAGCGAAATGGCGTCCGACATTTCCGCAGCGCGGGCTTCCAACATCTCGGCGAGGCGATAGAGGATCTGCCCGCGGTTGTAAGCGTTTCGGGCGGCCCAGCCGGGTCCGGTCTTGGCGGCGGCTTCCACGGCGTTGCGCAAATCCTTGCGGCTGCACAGCGGGATGTTCGCGAAGAACGCGCCGGAGGCGTCGGTGAGCGGATAGACGCGGCCGCTCTCAGATCGGATGAAACTACCGCCGACGTAGCACTTGGGAGTTTTGGTGATTCTAAGCATGATGAATATGGGGCTTATAGGACCTATGCGACTTATGTCAGATTTGCGTAATCGAGCAGCCCTTGTTTCCCACCTTCGCGGCCGAAGCCGGATTCCTTGTAGCCGCCGAAGGGCGAGGCGGGGTCGAATTTGTTGAAGGAGTTCGCCCAGACGACGCCGGCTTTGAGCTCGGTGGACATTTTCAAAATGCGCGAGCCCTTGTCGGTCCAGATCCCGGCGCTCAGGCCGTAACAGGTGTTGTTGGCTTTCTCCACGGCTTCCTCCGGCGTGCGGAAGGTGAGGATGGAAAGCACCGGCCCGAAAATTTCATCGCGGGCGATGCGGTGGCTCATGGCGACCTTGGAAAACAGGGTCGGCGGGAAGTAGAAGCCTTTTTTCGGAAGCTCGCAGTCGGGCTGGTAGAGTTCCGCGCCCTCGGCGATGCCGCAGGCGACGAGTTCGCGGATGCGGTCGAGCTGGGCTTGCGAGTTGATAGCGCCGACGTCGGTGTTCTTGTCGAGCGGGTCGCCGGTGCGGAGGGATTTCAGGCGGATCTTGAGTTTGGATAGAATCTGCCCGGCGATGGATTCCTGCACGAGCAGCCGCGATCCGGCGCAGCAGACGTGGCCTTGGTTGAAGAAGATGCCGTTGATGATGCCTTCGACGGCTTGGTCGATGGGGGCGTCTTCGAAGACGATGTTAGCCGCCTTGCCGCCGAGTTCGAGGGTGAGGCGTTTGCCGGTTCCTGCGAGCGCACGCTGGATGGATTTGCCGACTTCAGTGGAGCCGGTGAAGGCGATTTTCGCGGCGAGCGGGTGATTGACCACTGCGGCTCCGGTCTCGCCCGCGCCGGTGACGATGTTGACGACGCCCGGCGGTAGGCCGGCATCTTGCAAAATGGAGGCGAACTTGAGGGCGGTGATCGACGTGGTTTCCGCGGGCTTGAGGACCACGGTGTTGCCGGTGGCGAGGGCCGGTGCGAGTTTCCATGCGAGCATCAGCAGCGGGAAATTCCACGGAATGATCTGGCCGACGACTCCTAACGGCGCGAGCGGGCGGCCGGGGGTGACGTAGCCGAGCTTGTCCGCCCAGCCGGCGTGATAGAAGAAATGTGCGGCAGCCATCGGCACGTCGAAGTCGCGGGATTCTTTGATCGGCTTACCGCCGTCGAGCGTCTCGGCGACGGCGAATTCACGGGCGCGGTCTTGGAGCAGGCGGGCGATGCGGAACAGATATTTCGCACGCTCGGTGCCGGGGAGTTTGCTCCATGATGTGAACGCTGTGGCGGCGGCCTGATAGGCGGCATCGACATCGGCGGCTCCGGCGAGGGCGATTTCTGACAGCTTCTCCTCGTTGCGCGGGCTGATGGAGTCGAAGTATTTTTTGGTCTTGGGCGCGACGAATTTGCCGTTGATGAAAAGGCCATAGCGCGGCTCGATGAAGGCGGGCGCGGATTCCGGGGCGGGATCGTATTCCCAGAGATCGCCGAAGAGGAGTTCGCGGGCAGCGGGGAGGGTGGTTTTTTTGGCGGGCATATCAGTAAGCTGAGGAAGATTCGGAAAAGGTGTAAGGTGCCTGATAGCAGCCGGTTTTCTCCTTCACCAGTTGGCGGACGAGGTCGTTAAGCAGGGCGGAGGCGCCGAAGCGGTAGCGGGTGTTAGTCAGCCAGGCGTCGCCGAGGGTTTCCTTGACGGCGACGAGGAAATGCAGCGCCTGCTTGGCGGTGCGGATGCCGCCGGCGGGCTTCATGGCGATCTCGATGCCGGTGGCGAGGAAGTGGTCGCGGATGGCTTCGAGCATCACCTGGTTGTTGCCGAGCGTGGCGTTGAGATTGGTTTTTCCGGTCGAGGTTTTGATGAAATCGCCGGGGCGAAGGACCCGCATCGCGAGGAATGAGGCGGCGCGGATGTTGTCGTAGGTTTCGAGCTCGCTGGTCTCGAGGATCACCTTGAGCGTGCGATCGCCGCAGGCTTCGAGCACGGCGGAAATTTCGTCCTGCACGAGCTGGAGTTCCCCGGCGAGGAAGGCACCGCGATTGATGACCATGTCGATCTCATCCGCCCCGTCTGCAACAGCGGCGCGAACTTCCGCGAGGCGGGTTTTGAGTGGGGCTTGGCCGGAGGGGAACGCGGTGGCGACGGAGGCGATTTTGACCGGCGTCCCTCTCAGGTGTTTTAACGCGTGCCTCACCATCGACGGATAGACGCAAACGGCCGCCGTCGGCGGGATGTCCGTGTCGTCGTGAGGGCGGAGGGCTTTCTGGCAGAGCGAGGCGACCTTGCCCGGCGTGTCCTTGCCTTCAAGCGTGGTCAAATCGACCATCGCTGTCGCAAGCTTCAGGCCGAAGACCTTGGCGTGCTTCTTGATGCTGCGGGTGGCGTATTTGGCGACGCGCTCGTCGATGCCGACTTGATCGACCGTTCCGACGTCGTTGAGGAGGTCCTGCAAGGCTTGGAAGTTCCGCATGGCCATCGGCTGGAGGCTCACCGGAAAGCGGCGGGCTGCCAAGGTTCAAGTGGCGGTGCATCGCAAAAAAGCCTTGGAGAATCCAAGGGAATCGTCTATCGCTCGAACTCGTTTTTAACCATCAAACCGCCATGTTCAAGGAATTCAAAGAATTTGCACTCAAGGGCAACCTCATCGACATGGCCGTGGCCTTCGTCATGGGTGCCGCATTCGTCAAACTATCCGGTGCCTTCATCGAGGATCTCATCATGCCCTTGGTGGGAAAACTGTCGGGAGGGATGGATTACACCAACAAGTTCTTCGCGCTCTCTGACAAGGTCGTCGCCACGAATCTGATTGAGGCGAAGAAGCAGGGAGCCGTGATCGCCTACGGGAATTTCGTCACCGTCGCCATCAACTTCGTCATTGTGGCGTTCGTGATGTTTCTGGTGGTCAAAGCCATCAGCAAAGCCAAGGCACTGACGGCCAAGGCCGAGGCCGCAGTTCCCGCTGAGCCGAGTGCTCAGGAAAAGCTCCTCATCGAGATCCGCGATCTGCTCAAGCAGAAGGCTTGATCAGGCTTCGGCGGCTTTCGCCTCGAACTCGGCTTTCGCCGTTTTCCGGCATTCGGCGACGAAGTGGTTGCACGCTTCGCGGCAGAGCAGGGGGATCGCCTCGGATTCGGGCAGTCTGCCGGGGATGCCGCTGAAGCGGCTCGCCTCGCTGTCGTCGAGCGGAGTGTCCGCGTCGAGCTTCCACAAGATTTTTTTCGCGCACTGGTGGGCGGGTCCGCAGATTTCCTGGACGAGTTTTTGGGCTCCGGCGTCGCTGACCGAGCGGGCGAAGCGATACATCCCGGTCTGCCGGTTGAGCTTGTCCCGGAGCGTTTCGATTTCCAGGGTGCCGCCTTGTTGGGCGATAAACAGGCCGACGCAAGCCGGATAAAATTGGTCGAGTGCGAGGAGCAGATCCCGCTCGTTTTCCAACACCATCACCCAGCCGCGCTTCAGATTCGTCTGGCCTTTGGTGAAGCGGTAAGTCCCGTCCTCGGCGTATGTCGAGAGCTCGCGGGCGTCGGCCGGATCTTCGTGGACTTCCAATCCGCCGAATGCGGACTCGGTGGAAAGCCCGACGTCCGCCAGATGGCAAATCACGTAGGGAAAGCCGCAAACATCCGTTTGAAGCTCAAGTTCGCCGATGCGGTGGATGCCGGATCGAAGCAAATCGCGGAGCTGGGTGGCTATGGACATGTTTTAATTAAATTTGAATGGTATCGTTTTATTCAGAGCGACTTGTGGAGTTTGTCGAAGTCCGAGACTTGGTCGAGGATCACGTCTGCCAACAGTCGTTCGGTTCCGATGGCCGAGCTGTAGAAAAGGGTCTTGCCGCGCAGGTGATGCGGGTTGTGGCGGAACACCTCGCGCTGGCTGGCGGCTGCTCCGACCTCGTCTTCCATGCCCAGAAGCACCGGAATATCCTGATAGGAATGGAGTCCGTCCGAGATGAAAAACGGCACGACGACCACGTTCGGCGTGGGTGACATTTGGTCCCACTCGGCGATGAAGGGCGGCTCCTCCATGTAGGCGTCGAGCACGGCGGCGTAGCCGGCACCGGAGGCGGTGATCAGGTCGGCTTGGTCGCGGATCGCCTTGGTGGAATTCTGGTTCAGGCCGGTGCCGTGACCGGTGATAATGAGGGTGGTTTGGGCCGGATCGACGCCCGGCGCGACCTCCTTGGCGCGCCTCAGAATCAGTTCGGTCATCGAGCGGTGGACGCCAACGGGCAGGCAGTAGTGGAAGGTTTTTCCGTGGACAACGGTGCTCGGGCCGGTGAGTTGGAGTTCGCGGGGGATGATGTCTTGGGTGAAATAGCCTTCGCTGATGAAATCGGGGACCACGTAGATTTCCTCGGAATCGATCATGTAAATAGCCTCGCGCATCGACGGCTCTTCTTTCCAGAAGCAGCAATGGACCTCGGCGAAGAGGCTGCGGCTGCGGATTTCATCGGCGTGGTCGAAGTAGGGCGTCGAGGAATCCGGATTCTCGGTGGAACCGTGGCCGACGATGAGAAGGGCGCTGGTTGGCTTGGGCGCGATGGACATGCGGGGAAATTGGCGAGACTTGGCCGGAATGCAAGGCAGGGAAAGTATCATTCGCGGGCTGTCATGCGGAGCGCATGGAACCTGCTGGAGCATCTTGGACAAAAAAAGCGCGCGTTGGAATTCCCCCCGGATTTCTCAACGCGCGCCTTTTTATCTAGCCACCCGCCTGGGCCTGGCTCGGTTGACTTCCCCCCGGAGATCAATTCGAAACGCTTGGCCCGGCCTTTGATGACCGGAATTTTGACGAGGCGGACCTCGTGCAGAACGAGGGCAAATTACTTAATGATCAGGAGATGGAAAGCAATTTTTTCCTAAAATCGGCGGATTTGTCCATTGAGCGGTCAAAACAGGGTTTGGGCGGTGTTGATTGGGTGTCATCGCAGTCGCTGTCAGAACAGGCCGATCAGCTCGGACCAGTTTTGGAAAGTGTGATCGGGTTGGCATTCGCCGGGGCGGCGGGAGTCGGGGTGGCCGGTGAAGAGCGCGGTTTGGAAACCCGCTGCGGCGGCGGGGACGATGTCTTGAAGCGGGTCGTTGCCGACGAAGAGCGCCTCTGCGGGAGTGATGCCGCGGCCAGCGAGGCGGTCGCTTAGCATCTGGAACAGCTCGGGCGCGGGCTTGGCGATGCCGTGCTGATAGGAAAGCAGGGTGAGCTCGGGCGCGAAGAGATTGGCGATGCCGCCGAGCGAGGCGAGGGTGTTGGATTGGGCGTTGGAAAGGAGGCCGAGCGAGATGCCGGAGCGGGAGAGTCGCTGGATGAAATTTTCCGCCCCGGGCATGGGCGTGGCCGGATGCCATGCGGCTTCGAGTGCTTCGACGAGCGGGCTGGTGTCGGTGCCCGGTTCGAGTGACAGGATTTCCCGCCAGAGGACGCGGAGATCCACCTCGGGGAAGGGGACTCCGGCGGCGGCGTGGTGGCGGAGGACGGCGGCGTGGAGATCCGCGCTGGGCGAACCCGGCGGTGCATGGCCTAACTGGCGGAGGATGTCGCGGAGAACGGGATCGGCGAGGGGATCGGCGAGGGGATCGGGTTTCACGCCGCCGGGTGCCGCGACGAGCAGGGTGCCGTAGATGTCGAAAATGACGGCACGGTAGGATTTGGGCACCGCGGCGGCGGGTTTTAACGACGAGAGGAGGAAGTGAAACGATCCGGGGGCGAGGTGGTCTGTTAATATTTCACCGGCGGGCAGATGACGGACGAGGCCGACTGGCTGGCTGGCGAGCTGGGCATAGAGGGCGGTGAGGGATTTCTGATACTCGGCTGGAGCATAAGGCGCGAGTTGGCCTAGGGTGGCTGTGGGCGTGCGGTCCGCGACGACGGCGGCGAGCCAGTCCACGGCGGCCTGGGTTTTGCCGTCGATTTCGACTAGCAGAATGCGGCGGTTGGCGGGGTCGGCGAGGCGCTCGATGATTCCCTGTTGGAGAGGCTCGGGAAGATTGCCGAAGTCGAGGTAGCCGTCGCGGACGAGCGCGGCGAGGGTGGCATCGATGGTTTCTTGGGAGAGCGGGCGGCGGTAGTCGCGGTAATTTCTCTCCAGATCGGTGGTGAGGTGGTCGCGCAAGATCGGCAGATCGCTCCAATCGACGGGGACTAGCAGACGATCGTAGAGACGGCCGGCGCGGATGCCGTGTGCGGCGTGTTCCGCAGTGAGGTGCGGGAGGTTCCTGCCGATGAGCGGCTTGCCGAGCGCGGCGGCTTCGAGGAAGGGCAGGCCGAAACCTTCGGAGACGGAGGTGGTGACGATGTGGCTGGCATGGGCGAGCCATGACTCGAAACTGGTGGCGGCCCCGGCGGCGGGGCCGAAGCGATCGACGACGTTGAACTCGATGGGTAGTCGGTGCTTGCTGGTGAATTTCCGCCACGTGTCGTGGACGGGCAGCGCGGCGGGATCGCGTGGCGCGCGGCTGACGGCGAGGCGGGTGCCTGCGGGGGCGAGCGCGGAAAGGAGGACGAGCTCGCCGAGGTTTTTTCGGCGGATGCCGCGGATGGGGGCGAAGAGGATGGTGGGGGAAGAATTGACCACAGAGGCGCAAAGGTCGCGGAGGGGCGCAGAGGGGAGGGGAATCGGGTTGGGGAGCAGGGTGGCGTCCTCCGGGGGGAGGCCGGCAGCGGTGAAGATCCGCAGATCGCGGGAATTGAGGAAGGCGTAGCGGATGCAGGGCGAGAATGGATAGAGCGTCCGGCAATTCGCGATGAGCTGATAGTTCGCGGGGCGGCCTTGCTCGGCGAGGTCGTGGATTTGGAGGACGAGGCGCTCGTCTTCCCGGGCGAGGCGGGCGATGACGTGGGGGATGAGGCAGTTTTTCCCGAGCGAGTGATTGTGAAAATGCCAGATGTCGGGCTGGCCGCCGAGGGCTTCGGTGGCGGCGGCGCGGAGGGACTCGGTTAGGATTTCGACGGTGAGCGAGCCGGGCGTCGGGAGGTAGCCGAGGCCGGGGATGTGGCGGTGCTCCGGGCGAGACGCCCGGACAACGGCCTGGGGCGAGACGCCCCAGCCACTTGGCGGCGTGTCGCCGGTGAGGATCACGTGCCGGATGCCGGCGGTGGTGAGCGCTTGCGAGGCGGCCTCGATCACTTGGGTGACGCCGCCGGGTCCGAGGTGATAGTGGACGATGGCGACGTTCATGGCGCGGCTTTCCAGTCGCCGACGGGCTTGGCGAAATGGAAGCCCCAGATTTCGAAGCCGAGGCGGTGATAGAGGCGGTGCGACGGGTGATTCGCAGTGTAGCTGTCAAGCACGATGATGTTGCAATCCCGCTCGCGGGCGAGAGCTTCGAGATGGCGGATGAGCAGGCTGCCGATGCCCGCGGACCGCTGCGCGGGCGCGACGACGAGGTTGTCGATTTCCAGATAGCGGCCACACCAGATCTTGGTGGCGACCCAGGCGCCGGCGACGCCGACAAGCGTGCCATCGGCGAACGCGCCGATGAGCTCGTAGTGGGAATAGTCGGCTAACAACGTGTCGAGTCGCGCGGCGATGGTCGCTGAGGGTGTCTCCGGATTTAGAAATGTGAGTAAGGCCGCCGCGTCTGCCAGATCGGTGGCCTCCAGCGGGCGGATGGTGGTTTTTTCCATGGGAGGAGTGAGCGACAAGGGGATGACTCAGTCCGCGGGTTTGATGGAGACGAGCAGGGCGTTTTCCGCCTTGAGGTATTTTTTGGCGAGGGCGTTGATTTCCGCGAGGGTGATCGAGCGGTAGTCGGCGTCGCGGCCGCGGCCGAGGTCGAGGCGCTTGGGATCGGACTGGGACTGGCTCATGACGGTGCCGAGCCAGTAGTTGTTATCGCGGAGGGATTTTTCAAGCTGGCCGAGGGTGGGCTTGAGCGCGCGGTCGAGCTCGTCGGCGGTGGCGCCGGTGTTGGCGAAACTATCAGCCAAGTCGCGCATGGTCTTGAGAAGGAGTTCGAGGTCCTCGGGCTTGCCGATGCTTTGTCCGATGATGTAGCCGACGCCTTCGAGGGCATCCGAGCCGGACGCTCCGGCGTTAGGGCTGTAGGAGGCACCGAGTTTCTCGCGGATTTCCTCGCGGAGTCGGTCGCCGTAGATGTCGCCGAGGAGGTTGAGGCGGCGGAAATCCTTTTGGTTTCCCCGGACGCCGACGGTTTTCCAGAGGGTGGTGGCGACGCCTTGAGGGATTTTCGATTCGTAGGTGAATGTCTTGGCGGCGGGAGCGTTGGGAAAGCGGATCTTGCGGGCCTCCGGCAGGGCGGGGGCGGCGGCGGTCCGTGACGGCAGCGCGCCGAACGTGGCGAGGAGATCGGGCAGGATCTTGTCGATTTCGAAATCACCGACGATGGTCAGTTCGAGGTAGCCCTTGGTGAGCTCGGGGGTGAGCCATTTTTTGGCATCCGCAATGGTGTAGGAGGAGAGCTTCTCGGCGGGGGCGATGGAGAAGCGTGAGTCGCCGCCATGGAGCCAGGCTTCCATTTCCTGTTGGGGGCCGGCAGTCGTGTGTTTGAGCTGCTGATAGAGCATCGGGACGGCCTTCTGGAACTGCCAGAGCGCCTCGTCGCGGTAGCCTGGGTCTGTCAGCGAGGCGCACATGAGCTGGATCTGGGTGGTGAAATCCGCGGGGGTGGTGGTGCCGCCGAGGGTGAACGCGTCGTCGCCGATGGCGAGCGAGGAGCCGACGTTTCTTCCTGCTAGGATCTGTTGGAGGTCGTCGTTGCTGTGCTTGCCGAGGCCGCCGCCTTCGAACACCGCGGTGGCGAAGACATCGAGCATGGGCATGTCCTTGGGCTGGGTGAGCTTGCCGGAGCCGACGCGGGCGAGCAGGCGGATTTTGCCTTTTTCGAAATCCGTCGGTTTGAGATTGATGCGCACTTGGTTGGAAAGCACCAGGTGGATGATGCCGAGATCCTTGACTTCCTTGCGCGAAATCACCTTGCCTGGCTTGCCGAAGTCCGTGTAACCGAAGGCTTGGATGGCGCGCAGAACGGGCGCTTCGACGGGCTTGCCGCGGGATTCCTCGAACAACGCGGCGAGCTCCTTTTCGGCGTTCTCCGGCTTCTCCTTGGTGGTTAGGATCAGATGGTGGCCGGAAGCCTCCCAAAATTTCACGAGCGCCTGGTGGCAGGCGGCGAGGTCGATGGCGTCGAGCGTGCTAGCAGCCAGCTCAAGGTCGGTGGCCGGGTCGGAAAAGACGGTGTTGTCGTTGATGGACTTGGCGAGAACCGTGGCGATACCCTCGGATTTGCGGGTGGCTTTTTGCTTTACCTGCTGCTGATAGGCGTTGAGAAGGTTGGACTTGGCCTCGGCGAGCTCGGCGTCGGTGAAGCCGTGATTGATGGCGCGGCGGAATTCCTGCTCAAGGATCGGCACGGCTTCCTGCCAGCGGTCGTCGGCGGCGGTCACGTCGATGGAGCCGATATCGAGGTAGTTGAAGAGCGTGCTGTTGGAGGCGGAACCGGAAGTGATGGCGGAGCCCTCGATTTTGGAAAGCCGGTCGAAGCGGCGGCTGATGATCGAGTGGGCGATGTCCAGTGGCATGCGTTCGGCGCGGGTCGCCGCTGTGTCCGGTTTCTCGACATAGGGCCGGACGAGCACCAGCGAGACGTCGGTGGAGGCGACCTCCTTATCGACGAAAACCCCTGTTTCAAGGCCTTCCGGCTGTTTGATCGGGCCGAGATTCGGATTTTTTCCGGGATTCCCCGGATTGCTCATGGAGGCGAACGCCTTCTGGATCCTAGCTTGAATTTCCTTGGGATCGATATCGCCGACAACAATGAAAGTCATGCGCTCCGGCGTATAGAAGCGGGTATAAAGGTCCAGAAACCGTTCGCGCGGCGCGGACTTGATCACCTCCTCGGTGCCGATGGGAAAGCGCCGGCTGACGAGTGAATCGGGTAACAGCTCGGCGAACTGCTGTTCCATCAGGCGTGTGTTGATGGAATCGCGGCTCATTTTTTCCGACAAAATCACGCCGCGCTCCCTGTCGATTTCCTCGGGGGCGAGCAGCGCCCCGTCGCCGAAATCCCGCATCACAGTGAACCCGAGTTTCAGCGTGTCCTCCGATAGATCCGGCAGATCGAGCATGTAAACCGTCTCGTCGAACGAGGTGTAGGCATTGGCGTGGGCACCGAAAGAAATGCCTAACCGCTGCATCTTCGGGATGAGATCGGCGGCCGTGTAATTCTTGGAACCGTTGAAAACCATGTGTTCCAGGAAATGGGCGAGGCCTTGCTGGTCATCCGCCTCCATCAGCGATCCGGCGGCGATGTGAAGCCGGAGCGAGACCCGTTTCGGCGGCTCGGCATTCGGATAGATGATGTAGCGCAGGCCGTTTTCCAAAGTCCCGAAGGTGGCGCTGGAATCGGGTGCGATGTCCGAGGACGCCTGCGGCCAAGGGCGTGGTGTCACCTTGACGGCCGCAGTGTCCGGCGGGGTCGGGAGTGGGGGCGGCGGGGTGGCGGGTGCCGGAGTCGTCTCGACGACCGGCGGCGGGACAGCGACGGGCGGCTTGGGCGAGCGCACCGAAAGGATCCCCGCGGTGACAGCGAGGATGAGGACGAGGATAAGCGGCGTGGCTTTCTGCATGCCCGGAAGGTGGTTGACGGCAAGCGGGTTTGGCAACGCCGAAAACCGGGGGAACGGCATCGATTGGGCGAGGATTTCTAAAACTTTTCGAAAACGGGGTTGCAATCCCGTGAGGCGCATGGTGTTTTTCCCGCCGAGCAATCGATGATGTGCGCGCGTGGCGGAATTGGTAGACGCGCTAGATTCAGGTTCTAGTGGGGGCAACCCTGTTCAGGTTCGAGTCCTGTCGCGCGCACCATATTTATCTTCAATGGCTTACGGAGACGCTTTGGAGGCTGGTTGACACGCCTTCCCACCCCATGAACGAGGCAGGCGAAAAATTGGTGACAAATTAGGAATGCAGCACGTCACCGACACGCAAAGCGAAGTCGGCAAAGCCGCCGACGCCGCCTGCGCATCGGTTGACCCGCCGGCCTCCAACCACGCCACTGGAGTTAATATGGTCTATCAGGATGATCCGGATTTCCTTCTGCAGGAATAATGTTGGCAGAAAACTGTTTGGCCACGTGGCGCGTATGACCGTGGGCACGAACACAAGCGACCCGAGGTGGTTGGCGATTGTTCAGGGTTCGCCGGCGGGGAAGATTTCCTCGATGGAGGATTCGCTTTGGTGGTCCATCCAGCGCACGAGCGCGGCTTGCAGGGGGCCGAGGACCTCGGGGCGAGCCTGGGCGACGTCGGTCTCGCCGTGGGGATCGGTGGTGATATGGAAAAGTCCGAAATGACGGGTGCTTTGCGCGGTGGGTGTGCAGACAAGTTTCCAATAGCGGGTTCTGAGGCATCGTTGTTTGGCCTCGATGAGGCGGGGGAGGTATTCTCTCTTCAGGACGAACTGATAGTTGTAGTTCGGATCGATTTCGGTGCACTCGTCCATCGGCGGCAGGTAGGGGCGCTCGACGCCTTTGACCTTGAACTGGATGAATGGAAACCCGGTCTCGCCGTAAAACGGGCGGAAGGCGGGGGGCTCGGTTTTGTGGATCCAGCCGGCGAAACTCTTGCCCTGCCAAGTGGGAGATTTATCTTGGCCGGTTAGATCGGCGAGGGTGGGGATGACGTCGATGAGCCGGACGGTTTCCGGGATGACCTGTGGCGCGGTGCCGGGGACATGGACGATCATCGGGACTTGGTTGGCCTGGAGTCCGCCGTTGAAGGTGAGGCCGTGACCGAGGGTGACGCCGGGCTCGTAGTGGTCGTCGCCATGGTCGGCGGTGACGATGACGATGGTATTGTCTTCGAGGCCGTTCGCCTTGAGCGAGGCGAGGATTTTCCCGACGCAGTCGTCGAACTGGCGGGTGCAGCCGTCGTAGAGCGCGCGGATTTGGGCCACTTCATGGGGCGGCAGGGCTTTCCATTTCGATTCGAGGTCGGTGCCGCCGATGAAGGAGTCGATGTCGAAGTCCACCTTGTTGCGGTTGACTCCCTGATAGGCGGGATCGGCGAACATGCTGCGGTAGGGTTCCGCGTTGCCGTAGGGGAGGTGGTTGCAGGAGTAGAAGACGTGCCAGAAGAATGGCTTCTGTTGGGTGGCGGCGGCGGCGAGGCGCTTTTCGACGCGGGCGGTGACGACTTCCGGGGTGACGAACTGGGCGAAGGCTCCGAGCTGGGGGAAAATTTTGTAGCCCAGCGCGTTGTCGAAATAAAGCGGGACGACGAAGTGCGCCATCACCACGGCCTGGCTCATGTAGATCTTGAAATTATCAAAACTCGATACCGACAGGCTTTCCATCCCGAGCGGCATGACCTCGTAGTATCCGGCGCACCAGTCGCCGATGGCGGCGGTGTCGTAGCCGCGCTTGCGGAGCAGGGTGGGGAGGGTCTCGATGCGTTTTTTGGCGGTCTCGACGGTTTCCCGATCCGGATACATCTGGCGGATGCCGTGGCTTTGCGGATACTGCGAGGCCATCAATTGCACGCCGGACTCCATAGTCGAGGCGATGGAGGTGTAGCAGCGCTCGAAGCGGGTGGACTTGGCGGAGAGGGCGTCGATCACGGGTGAGACGCCGGCCTGGGCGATGCCGTCGCTGCGCTGCGGTTTGTATCCGGCGCAGCCGAGGCTATCGCCGCGCAGGGAGTCTGAGCCGATGATGATGATATTCATCGGCTTGCCGGCGGTGGAGGTTTCGATTTTCCCGCTACCGGTGAAGCGGCTGATACCGTCTGTTAGTGGAAAGAGGGCGGATGCCGCCAGCGCGACGGTCCAGCCGCGGCGGCCGTGGCGGCGGATCTGCCAGAAAAGCGCGAACGCGACGCAGGCGATGGGCAGCACGGTGAAAACCAGCAGCAAGCCCCCCGGTCTGATAGTGTCCGGGAGGATTTCCATGATCCGGTAATACCAGTGCCCGAACTCGTCCTTGTTGAGGAAGTAGGGCCGAGTGTCCACCAAGCGGACGGTGAAATAGCCATGCACGAGCGCCGTGATTGCAAATCCGCGCAGCATGACCGCGCGGCGGCTCCGGTATTTCGAGCGCCGGGTCAGCAGCGCGGCGAAGGGCTGGATGAGGATGGCGGCGGCGGCGGCAAGCACGACGTAGGCGACGAGCATCTGCAGGTTCTGCCAGAAGAGAAATCCCAGATACTTGTCACGGGCGAGGGCGCTGAACTTGTTGGCCATTTCACCCGTGGTGTGCGCGAGCGTCCACAGGGCGACGCCATACTGGAACGCCAGGAAAAGCGACGCGCCTAGCAGAACGGGCGCGAATCCAGCGGCGGGGGCCGATGGTGGCTTGTCGGCAGACGACTTCAAAGCAGAGGGGTCCTGGGTCATTCGGCGGGCGCTTCAAGAGCTGGGATCCGGCGGATCGAGGTGGAGCCAGCGGGGGCTCAGCATTTTTTCGATCACCACTCCGCGGCGTGACTGGAGGCCCTTGGGGATGTTGACGCGGATGATGATGGAGGCCCGATGTCCCGGGCTCAGTTTCAAAATCTCAAAGATGTCGCGGGAGGCTTGCTCTGATTTTCTGGCGTAACCGAAGAGGGTTTCCTCACTGTCCAGGGCGGTGAGGCGGAAGCAATTCCAGACATTCTGATCGGAGAATTCGTGACTAAAAAAAGAGTCCTGCTCGGCGCAAACCCGGAAGTCGAGGGTGATGTTCTCCGGGCGCTCGGTGACGAAGGTGTCCCATTTCATCGGCTGATAGCAGACCAGGGTTTCCCAGTCGATCCGTGGCTCGCCGGAGTCGAGGATTTCGATGAGCAGGTTGCGGGTTTCACGGTTGGCGAGTTCCACGGTCTCCATCCAGAAATTGCCGCGGCTGCCGAGGGTGACGGGCTGGAGGATCTTGGTCCAGCGAATGCTCTGCGCGGGGATCGCCTTGCCGCCGTAATAGGCGTGCATCAGGGGCGTCACCCGCTCGGGGTGGCGGACGAGGCGGGAGAGTTCGTTCACGTCGGTGGTGTTGAAAAACTTGCGGGTAGCTGCATCGATCCGGACGATGAGGTCGCCGGCCTCGCGGTCTTCCCGCGCGTCGTGTCCGACGATGGACTCGGTCGCGACTTGGATTTTCTTGGCGTGGCCATCGGCTTTTTTGACGCCGTTCAAGGACCAGATGACGGCGGCGGCGAGAAGGGTGCCGAAGATGATGAACCATCCCCAGGGGACGTTTTGACGGTAGAGCGGGTTCTTATCCCAAGCCTGCTCCACCAGGTCGGGATCCGTTCCGGCCCTGTCGATGAGTTCCTCGATGCCTGGCTGGTGAGTGCGGGATTCGACTTCGTCGCGCGTCGGAACATCGAGGCGTTGGCTCAATCGGGCCGACTCCGGCATGGCGAGGCGCACGGGTTTTTCCCGCGGTTGGCTCTCCTTGTCTCCAAGCCGGATGACGGGCGCTTGCTCTTCGGCAAGGTCATCCACCGGCTTCAGCTCCAGTTTTTTTGTCTCGCGGGCCATCTGCGGCGGAAACAAAGCTGCAAAACTCAATCGACGCAACGCTACTCTCACTCTAAATCTCCCGCGTCACCCGCCATGCCCACACCGCCGCGTATCCTCATCATCACTGCCGCCTTCGGTGAGGGGCATAACAGCGCCGCCCGCAATCTCGCCCTCGCGCTCGATGCCGCCGGCGCGGTCACCCAGGTCAGCGACCCTTGCATGCTCGGTGCCCCGCGCCTCACCGCCATGGTCAACAGCGGCTATCGCTACGTGACGACCCATTTCCCGCAGGTCTGGGCGAAAATCTACCGCTCCACCGACCGCTGCGACCTGAGCAAGCAGGACTCGCCGCCGCTGCGGATGGCCCAGTCCGCGCTGGCCGACTTGATCGGGAAATTCCAGCCCGACGCCATCGTCAGCACTTACCCGCTCTATCCGTATTTGCTGACTCGCATCTTCGCCGGCCCCGTCGCGAGGACTCCGGTATTCGTCGTCGTCACCGATTCCATCGAGATCAACGCCGCTTGGCTGCGCGCGGAGTGCAACCGCTGGTTGGTCACCGATCCTGCCACCCGGGAAATGATGACGCGCACCGGGCTGCCTGCGGAAAAAATCATCGACACCGGTTTTCCCGTGCATCCGGCTTTTTCCAAGCTCGCGCCCGTCGAGTCCGCCGCCGCCTGCGATCCGTTCCGGATTCTCTACTTTCCCACGGCCAAGCTGCCCTTCGTCCGCCGCCACAGTCGAGCGCTGCTAGACGCGTCGCCCGCCGTCCATCTCACCATCGTCCTCGGGCGCAATTTCCGGCTGCTCTACTCCCGCGCGCGGGAAATCCAGCAAGCCTATCCGGGCCGCGTCCGCCTCATCGGCTGGACCCGCCGCGTCCCGCAACTCCTCAACCTGCACCACCTCGTCGTCGGCAAGGCCGGTGGCGCGACCGTCCATGAAGCCATCGCCGCCCGCTGCCCGATGCTCATTCACCATCTCGTGCCCGGCCAGGAGGAGGGAAATCTCCGGCTCCTTGAAATCATCGGTGCCGGCCAACTCGCCGAGACGCCCGCGGCCCTCACCCGCAGCGTCAGCGACCTCCTCGCCGACCACGCCGCCGGCTGGCGCGTCATGAAAAATGCCCTCGCCCGCCATGGCCGCAACGCCGGTGCCATCACCGCCGCCAGATTCATCCTCGATCAGATTTGAAATTCCACCATGACCTTCCTCTTCGACATCGGCCGCGTCCTTCTCGACTTTAATTTCGAGGCATCCCTCTCCCGCCTGTTTACGGACGGCGACTCTAACCACGCCGGGCGGATGGAGCGGATGTTGGATCGCAAGGACGAGTTCGAAGCCGGCCGGATCGAGGTGGAAACCTACATCGCCTGGGCCATCGAGGTGATAGGGAGCCACGTCACGCCCGCCGAATTCCGCGACGCCTGGCAGCAGATCTTCACCCCCAACGAGCCGATGTGGGCCTGCGTCCGCAAGCTCGCCGCCGATGGTCACCACCTCATCCTCTTCTCCAACACCAACGGGATTCACTGTCCTTGGGTGTTTGAGGAATTCCCCGAGTTCGATCTGTTCGCCGCAGGCGTGCTCTCCTTCGAGACCGGCTTCATCAAGCCGGAGCCCGAAATCTATCATTACGCCATCGACGAGCACCAGCTCGTCCCCGCGGACACCCTCTACATCGACGACCTCCCGCAAAACATCGCCACCGGCCGCGAGCTCGGTTTCCGCTGCTGGCAATACGACCTCAACGACCACGCCTCCTTCGAGGCCTGGCTCGCTGAAAATCTAAAATTCAAAATCTAAAATTCAAAATCTCTTCCCATGTCCACCCTCACCATCGCCGGCCGCGAATTCAACTCCCGCCTGTTCCTCGGCACCGGCAAGTTTCCCTCCAATGAATCCATGCGCGACGCCCTCGCCGCCAGTGGCACCCAGATCGTCACCGTCGCCCTCCGCCGCGCCGATCTCACAGGCAAGCGCGACCCCTACGCCAACATCCTCGAATTCATCGACTCCGAAAAATATCTGCTGCTCCCTAACACCAGTGGTGCCATGAACGCCGAGGAAGCCGTCCGCCTCGCCCGCCTCGCCGCCGCCGCCGGACTGCCCAAGTGGGTCAAACTCGAAATCCACCCGGATCCCACCTACCTCCTCCCCGACCCGATAGAAACCCTCAAGGCTGCGGAAATCCTCGTCAAGGAAGGCTTCACCGTCCTGCCCTACATCAACGCCGACCCCGTCCTTGCCAAGCGCCTGCAGGAAGTCGGCACCGCCACCGTCATGCCGTTAGGCGCGCCCATCGGCTCCAACCGCGGCGTCGTCACCCGCGACCAGATTCGCATCATCATCGAGCAAGCCATCGTCCCGGTCATCGTCGATGCCGGGCTCGGCGCGCCCAGCCACGCCGCCGAGGCCATGGAGCTCGGCGCCGATGCCGTGCTCATCAACACCGCCATCGCCATCGCCAGCGACCCGGTGCGGATGGCCGTCGCCTTCAAGCAAGCCGTCCAAGCCGGCCGCGAAGCCTACGAACTCGGCCTGCCCGAGCCGTCCGAACACGCCCACGCCACCAGCCCGCTGACCGGATTTCTCGGATAGGTGGAAAGAAAGCGTGCCCCGGTTGTTTTAGCTTGGAGCTGAGCCACCGCTTCCTACTGAGGCAGGCGGAACACATTCCTGCCGCATCTTCCCGGCCTTTCTGATGAAGCCGTCGCCGCGGCGGAAACCAGCCCTTATTTGATTGACTCGTTATGAGGTGCCAATCGCTTTCGAAATTAAGTTGATGAACTACTGAAATTCAATACGGGTGGCGGTCACTGCGTTTGCAGCCTCTTCATTGGCGAACGGCAATTACGCCCCTTCACCAATGACAATGGCACGGTGATTCAAGCGGGATTGGTTTCACACAACGGCGAAAAAGTGAAACTCAAACGTGCCGACGGCAAGGAGTTCGAAGTCATCCCGTCGATTTTCAGCGATGACGACGAGGCCTACATCAAAAAATGGATGGCCAACAATCCTGCGATCAAGAATTACAAGCTCAGGGTGGGCACTGCAAAAAAGAAAATCGAAGGCAAATCCGCTCAGAATGCGGAATTGGGCTTCAACCGCACGCTTGAGGTCACGAGCACGCCGGTGCAGATCGAATTAGTCCATTATGACTACGCCGGCCGTTATAAGGACGAGCTCAAGGGATGTCTGGTTCGGATCGTAGATCAAGATGACAAAGTCGTTCTCGACTGGGTTTCCCCCGAGGTCTCGATGAAAGGAAAGGACTGGCTGAATACCAATCCCGCGCCTACTGGTGGCACTACCAGTCCCGCAGTCATTCGCTAGCTGCCTTGTCACTGCCGGGATCTTCCGGATAGATGGATAGGGAAGGTGGAATGTGTCCCGGCAGTCTCAGCCGGGAGCCCCATCACCGCTGACGGCGGCGGCGCAGCAAGAGCAAGCCGGAAAGAGCCGCCAAGCCGGCCGACGCGGGCTCCGGCACGACATTCCACGTCACGACATCCTGACGGCCGTCATTTCTCAGATAGGTCAGGCTCACCGGGGTGTAATTCTTGACGTTCGCCAGATACTGGTTGGCGAGGAATGCCGTGCCTTCACTGGCAGGTTCGATGATTCTGATAGTTCCGTCGAAGAGCGACGCGCTCAAAAGCGCTTCCGTGGTCACTTCCCAGATCGCCCACTGCACCGCAGCGGCGTCCTGATCCGAACCCGAAGACGTGAGATAGCCACCCACCAGGCGGGCGATCGTATCCGAGTTCGCCAGCGAAAGTGGGCTTTGAATCTGATAGGTCAGCGTTTCGCCGTAGCTGATGTCCTGCAACGGCTCCACGCAAAACGCGCTGAAGTCCGTATCAGTTGCCACGTCGGTGTAGTTCATCACTCCAGCGGGATAGTCGTAAACAAAGCCGCCGTCGTTCCAAGTTCCCTGGAGAGTCAGGCCCGGACTGATTCCGTTTAAAGTTGCCGTCAGATTCTGTCCTTGAGCTTTCACTGCCGAAAACGCGGCGGTGGCAGCTACGGCACAAATCAATAATTTCGTGGTATTCATGGGGGGGGGCGAAGAAGTAGCAAGCCCTCCCCGTGCGATCAAGAAATCTGAAAGATCATAATTCCGCAGTTTTAGACACCGAAGCAAACCACAAATCATCAATGAGTTGCGACGAAAATAAGATTAAATGATCGAGATTTATAATGCTTCCAAGAAATAAGCGATCATTAACGAGAATGCCAAACCCGCAAACGGGCCGACGCTGAATCTGAGCATTGGGGATGAAAGCCAAGGGGGGCAACGCACCCGGGTTTTTCCTGAACTGGAAAAACCGGCTGGCTGGCTCCGGAGGGGGAGGACCCGGAGCCTGCCAGCCTGATTTTGCTGTCATTTGTCACGACAGCGAAATAGTCATACCCCGCCTGTGCGATCCGGCCCATTACGTGATCGCGGGGTAATTTCGCTCACCCTTCATGTCCGCCAAAAACTTCCACGTCCGCCAAGCCGCCGTCTCAGCCCTCCGCGCTTGGGCCAAAGGCCATGACTACGCCGAAACCTTGATTGAGCGCCACGCCCAGCGCCGCAAACTTTCCTCCGCGGATCGCGGGTTACTCCAGGCGATTCTCTTCGGAGTGCTGCGCCACCGCCGCTTGCTCGACCACTGGATCGGTAAACTCCGCGATGGTAAGGTGGATGCGGAAACCCGCGACATCCTGCGCGTCGGGCTGTGCCAGTTGCTCATCCTCAATCTCCCCGACCACGCCGCCGTCAATGAAACCGTCGAAGCCGGAAAAGCCAGCGTCCGCAGCCTGATCAACGCCGTGCTCCGCCGCGCCACCGTCGCCCGCAAGCCGTTGCTCGACGAGGTTTCCGACCTTCCCCAACCGGTCGCCCATTCGCACCCCGACTGGCTTTACAACCGCTGGCGCGCCGCGTTCGGCACCCGCAACGCAATTTCCCTGATGGAATGGGACAACCTGCCGGCGGTAAATTATTTCCGCGTCAATCCGCTCGTCCCCGCGCCGGAGTCCCTGCCCGGAACGCCGGTGGAAAACGCGCCGGGCTTCTATCAAATCGACGGCTCGCTGCCAAGTAGCTTACTCGCGTCCGGGGCGGTTTACATCCAGGACCTCGCCACGCGCCACTCGGTCGAACTGCTCGATCCGCAGCCCGGCGAGCGCATCCTCGACGCCTGTGCCGCGCCCGGCGGCAAGGCCTTCCTCATCGCCGCCGCGCTCGGTTCCGCCGAGAATCTGGTCTGCACCGATTCCAACGAAAAACGCCTGCCGCGGCTTGAGGAAAACCTCGAACGTCTCCACGCCGGCAAGGCCACCATCGCCGTCCACGACTGGACCCGGCCCGCTCCTGAAAAATGGCATCACAGCTTCGACGGCATCCTGCTCGACGTTCCCTGCTCGAACACCGGTGTGATCCGCCGCCGCGTCGACGTCCGCTGGCGTTTGCAAGCACCCGATATTGAGAAAATCTCCATCACCCAGCGCAAGATCCTCGAAAACGCCCTCGCCTGCCTCAAGCCCGGCGGCCGCATCGTCTATTCCACCTGCTCGATTGAGCGCGATGAAAACCTCGGCCTGGTCGAAGCCTTCCTCACCGACCACCCGGAGTTAGAACTCCGCGGAACCCGTGAGGCGCTGCCCTTCCGCGACCACACCGACGGAGCCTTCGCAGCGCGAATCGAGTGGAAATCTGCAATTCCCGCTGGCGAGGTATGAACAAAGTTCCTCGAAAAACCCCATGAAATCCTGCCTCGGCATCCTGCTGGTCTTCTTCACCTTCGTCGCCGTCGTCGGCGGCGGGGCGTTCATCTGGTATCTCAGCAGCAGCAGCGAGTTTTCGAGGAAAAACGCGCCCGCGCCCGCCGCCGCCGCGCCCAAGGCCTCCGTAGCGCCCCCCTGATCTTTATCCACAAATCCGCAGCGGCAGGATCACGGAGGGGCGATGGATGATCCGCCCATGTCCATGAAAGGACAAAGGCATGCGGTTTCCTCACCTCATTGGCTTCTCATGGGCGGCGGCGGACACGTTCCGCCGCTCCTTGGGTGCCTGGCTTATCCGCATCAGGAGCGGCTTTGGAATTTGTGTATCAAGATCAGGCGCCCCCCCAAGGCGCGTCCTGTCCGCTAAACCAGACGGCCACGCCATGATCCGTTTGGTCCGGAGCGGCTGAAATTTTTTTTGATGTGGTATTCTAGCGATTTTACTTCCGCTGTATTCCGCGATTTGGCGTCATGTCGCAGGAATGAAGACCACTCCATGACCTTCGCTTCCGCACCCGCTAGACCAGACGGCCGAAACACCCGCGCAGGCCCGCTCGCCACTTTTCGAGGAACGCCAGGTTTCTAGCGGTTTTCGAGGAGGCTTCCACATCGGGATCCGCGGAATTTTCCCACTCCGGAAACACCGCGCACTCGCGGGTGATCACCGCCTCCACCTTGGCGATCGCGCGTTCCACCGCTTCGCGGCAGACTTGGGTTTCGCCTTCCAGCATCGCCCGGACCAGCGCGGACTTCGCCTCGTCGCGCTTGCGGATCACCGACTCCGCCAACTGCGTGACCGCGCCGACTTCGGAGAATAAATCCATCAGCGAGTTGTCGATGCTGCCGCGGACCTCGCCTGGCGTGCCACGCAGTTCGAGCCAATGCCTGAGCCGCCGCGACGGGCTGAAAACCACCGCGAAAGCCTCGCGCAACGCGGCGAACTCGCCCTCCCCGCCGCCGGCATCCGGGTGCAATCGCTTGCCAGCGTCGCGGAAGGACTCGCGTAAGGCGTCGTCGGATAGAACCAGCTTCGGCTCCATTCCCAGGATTTGAAAAGCATCGGTCACTCGCGAGAAGCTGCCCATGTTTCCGGCCTGCGGTAAAGCGCCGCGACGCTTGAATCGCACGGCGATGCCAGCTAGCGTCCGGCCGTCATGCCCGCGCCGAGAAAAATCGCCCTGTTCGGAGGCACTTTCGATCCCGTCCACCTCGGGCATATCCATCTTGCGACGCTGGCGCAGGACGCTTTAAAACTCGATGAAGTTCGCTTTCTGCCCTGCCGGATTTCCCCGCACAAGCCCGGCAGCACGCCTGCCAGCGGCGACGACCGCTGCGAAATGCTGCGCCTCGCCACCGCCAGCCTTCCGTGGGCAGTCGTCGATGATTTCGAGCTCCATCAGCCCGGCCCGTCCTATTCCTATCAGACCGCGGAAGCCATGGCCGGGCGGTTCCCGCAAGCCCGGCTCTTTTGGATCATGGGCTATGACCAATGGGACGCGCTTCCCCGCTGGAAAAACCCTGAGCAACTCGCGGAGTGCGTCGAGTTCATCGTCCTCGCCCGCGGGGAAACGCCGCAGCCGCGCGAAGGATACCGGCTGCACGTCGCGCAAGGCGGGCATCCGGCGTCCGCCACCGCCATCCGCGAGACGGTATCAAAAGGGGAAACCGCCCACCCGTGGCTTGATCCCAAAGTCGCGGAATGGATCGCCGCCAACGGTCTCTACCGCCCGTGAAATCAGGTCCCGAAATCAGGTGTATTTGATGAAGGCGGTGTAAACCTCCGGTGGAATGTCCAGCAGGGAGTAATCCTTGGACGAGACGAACAGCAGGCTTTGCTTGCCCTTCCCTAGCAACTCGTTGTCCGAGCCGAAGATCTGGTGCTCCAGCGTGCAGAACTTGCGGTTGAAATCCGCCACCTTGATCTTCACCGTGATGGTGTCGAACTCGCGGGATTCGCGCACGAACTTGTGCTCATACGAACGGGTGAGAATATAGAACTTGGTGGTCTTCAGGTCGAAGTCCGGCATCGCCACGTTGAAAAACAGCTCGCGGGTTTTGCCGACGAACAAGCCATACATCCCAAAGTAAACGTTGCCGACGGAATTGGTATCCTGATAGGTCGCGATCATCGAGTAAACAAACCACTTGCCCTCGAAGTGCCCACCCAGCGCATGGTGGTCCTGGGGAGCCACCACGTCGGACGCGGTCGCCACGTGCACCGTTTTTGCGATCGCCTTGATCGCAGGGATTTCTGCCGCCGCCTCGATCACCTCGCCCGCCCGCTCGGTGACCACGCGCAACAGGTCGGCGTTGAAAACAAGCCACATCACGTAGGCCAGCGGCAGGATCGAGCCGAGGATCAGCAGCGCGGTGTCGCTCTTCAGATAGCCGAACGCGAAGATCGCCAGTGACATGCTCGCCATCGAGAACATCCGGATCTGCGGCAGCGGTTGTTGCGAGTTCGGCACGAAGCAACGGGCGATCGCCAACGCGGCGTAACCGACGAAAAACGAAGCGTAGAACACCATGAAATACTCCAGCTCCAGCCCCGCGAGAAGGCTGCCGAGCGTGATCAGTCCGACTAACAGGAAGGTCGGAATCGGCGAGCCGATGATTTGCTTGGGGATCAGCGAGATCAGCATGTTCTCGCTCTTCTCGACGTTTTTCCCGAGGAACCATTTCAGCGCGATGTAACCGCTGTCCAAGGTCGTGAGCGCGCAGATGGCGAGGAACGAGAAATACGCCAGCGGCATCAAGCCACCGAGGGTTTTGTAGTTGGTGTGGAAATACTGGGTGACGAGATCGTGGGCGTATTTGAAACCGTCCAGGCCAGCCGTCGCCGCGAACTGCCCGCCGTGCTCGGTCATCACCCACAGCGCGAGGCAGCCGTGGAAAAGCAGCATCAGGAAAAAGATCGAGCCGCCGAAAAAGTAACTCGCACGGATCGAGCTCTTCTCGCGGTGAATCTGGATCGCCCGCTGCCAGTGCTGGAGGTCGAGCCACGGCCCGACTAACAACCCGATCACCAGCGGAATCGCGTAGCCAAAAAACCGCGCCCCCCGCCATTCGTCCTGGAACGGCGAGGTCCACGCGAACGGCTGCGGCACCAGCGGGTCGAGGCCGATCAAAATCGTCGCCACGCACGCCAGCAGCAGCCCGCCGAGCATCGCGTGGCTCAGCTTGATTTTTTGAATCCCGAATTCCTCCCCGAACAAACAACCGGCCGCTAGGATCACGAAAACGATCAGACACAGATAGAGTCCCAGCAGCGGCCCGGTCGCCAGCTTGAGCGGCACGAACAGGTAGTTCACCAGCGCGAAGACCGTCAGCGCCAGCGCCACGATTTGGTAGATGTAGAGGATCAGCCGGAACGGCCGGGAAAACTTGTCGAAGAAAATCGCCAGCGATTCCTGCCCGCCGCTGTGGCTTTCCGCCACGCGATGCGTCAGGAAACCGAACAGCATCAGCCCGAGCGCGTTGGGAATCGCGAACAACAGCAAGCCCTGCAACCCGAACATGAAGGTGATCTGCACGCTGAAAAACAGCCCCAGCCCCCACATCCACGACAGTGCCACCGAATTCCCCCAAAGCAGCGCGTTCAACCAGCGAAAGTTCATAAAGTCCGCCAAGGAACCTCCATTTCCAGGATGGAGCAAGCCAGATTCTTGGCCGCTCGCCCCGGGACCTTGTTGAAATGAGCCGAAGATTCGCCTTGAGACACCGGACTTGATGGAGAGACTCACCGCCCCGGCAGACAATTACCATTGATGTCGCCGGAATCACCCTCTTTACTCCCCGCGCCTCCAGCAACGGCAAGCCCTACATTTCATGATTGAGAATATCCGCAAATACACCGGCCTGATGATCGTGGTCTTCGTGATCCTGTTCATCAGCTTCTTCTTCCTCGATTCGAGTTCCGTCAGGAACATGGGCGGAGGCCAGGCCATCCTTAAAATCGCAGGCCGCACCTACAACGACAAGGAGTTCCGCAGCCTCGGCAGCAGCTCCTTCGAGCTCACTTCCAACCTCGCCCGCGCCGGCGACTTTGGGCTCTATCAATTCCTGATGGGCCTCTCCACCGGCGCGACCAGTCAGGACGACGCCGCGGAGAAATTCTTCGTCGGCCGGATGATCCTCCGTCAGGCGAAAGAGGAGTTCGGCGTCTATCCGGGTGAAGAGGAGATTTCTGCCTACCTCAAAACTCTCCGCGTCTTCGCCGGCCCCGACCAGAAATTCAATCCGGAGACTTACCGGAATTTCATCGAAAAGGGCATGGGCCGCCTCGGCCTGACCGAAAAAGATCTCCGCGAACTCGCATCCGACGTGCTCGCCTCCCAGAAAATCAACGCCATCATCGGCTCCGGACTCAGCCCGGACCGCGACGCCGTCGCCAAGAATCTCGCCCTAGAAAACCAACAGATCACCGGCGAGCTCGCCAAACTCGAGCTGTCTCCCATCGAAGAGAAGATCCAACCGACCGAGGAGGAAATCAAAAAATACTGGGAGACCATCTCCGACTCGTTCACCACCGAGCCCCGCCGCAAGTTCACCTACATCGTCGCCACGCCGACCCTGCCGGAAGAGGCCAAAGTGGATGACGCGCCCGAATCCATCGCCGACGCCGCCGCCAGCGACGAGGTGAAAAAAGCCGCCGCCAAGAAAAAGGAAAAGGAGAAAGCGAAACGCGCCGCCGACCTCGCCGAACAACGCCGCAAGAAGCAGCTCGAAACCGACGCCCTCGTCGATGATTTCCTGTTCAAACTCGAAGAACAAAAAGGTGCCGGTTTCGAAGAACTCGCCAAGGCTAACAGCTGGGAAATCAAAACCACCGAACTCTTCCCGCGCAGCGCCTCTCCCAAGGACCTCGATGTGAACCTCCGCTCCTCCAGCCGCAGCGGCAAGGCCGTCGAACAGCTTTTCCTCATCAAGGAAACCTCCGATCCGTTCTCGAAAATCTCCGAAGCCATCGCCGTCGGCGAAAACCAATGGATCGTCGCCCGCATCGACGGTGAGGAGAAATCCCGGCCGAAAACCTACGAGGAAGCCCGCGCCGACGCCCGCGCCCAATACATTTCCGAAAAAGCCGCCGAAGCGATGAAGACCGCCGCCGCCGAAGCGATCACCAAGATCAAAACCTCGCAGGCTGCAGGCAAGTCCTTCGCCGATGCCGCCAAGGACGCAGGCATCGCCGAGACCAAGGCATTTTCCGCCATCATCAGCACCTACAAGCCGGACGGTGTCAGCGAGCCCAAGAACCTGTTTGAAGCCGCCCGCAACGTCGATCCCGGCACCATCGCCGAGGTCATCACCGAGTCCGACCGCGCCTTCATCCTCCACGTCGCCAAGCGCGAGGTGGTCAAGGAACCAAACGCTGCCGCCCGCATTGCCAGCGAGGTCACCTCCCGGACTAAGGAGAGCGAGACCGTCGCCTTCACCTCCTGGATCACCGCCCGCACCGAGGCCGCCAAGGTCGAGCAGCTTTACAAACGCTAAGTAGCGGCGATCACCGGTCGCCGCGTCCATCTTCCATGCCCGACGACCTCCAGGACCTCTTCGACGACGCTAACGGCCACCTCGCCGTCGGCGAGTTTGAAGAAGCCATCGCCCTCTATCGAAACTGCGTCGCGCTCGACCCCGGGTTTTTCGACGGCTGGCACGCCCTCGGCATGGCGCTGTTAAAAACCGGTCACGTCAAGGAAGCCATCGGCTGCGGGCTCCAGTCCGTCACGCTCAAGCCCAACGACCTGCTCGCCTGGACCAGCCTCTCCCAGATGTATGTCCGCGACGGCAACATCCCCGAAGCCGAGGCCGCCAAAGGCAACGCCCGTATTCTTTCGCTCGGCGGGAAAGTCGTCAGGGAATAAGACCACCGCGGACCAAATGGCTGAAGCCATCGTCGGCTCCTATCATCTGGCGAAACATTGCGGCGGGCGCGGCTGCCTCCTCGGTGGAGTCCCGGGAGTCGCGCCGGGCCGCGTCGTCGTCATCGGCGGTGGCACCGCCGGCATCAACGCCGCCCGCGTCGCCACCGGCATCGGAGCCGACGTGACGATTCTGGAGGTGGACTTCGAGTGCATGCGTTTTCTGGACATCACCATGGCCGGCGCGAGCACGGTCTATTCGAACGAGGCGAAAAAGGCGTGGCCGGAGCCTGCGAGATACGCCCGCAGTTGCTCGGCGGCATCAACACGCTCGCCGGAAAAATCACCTGCCACCCGCTGGAGAATCCTGCCACGCGCATCCGCGATCCGAGGGAGGTTCGCCATTTCACCCTCTTTGTCGGCTCCCCGGCCGGTCGCAACCGACTCGATCCGCTGGAATACGCCGGCGTTTGCACACGAGTCGGAGCCTTGTTTCCCGGCTTCACCATCCAGCGTGCCGATGGCTGTTCCCAGTCGCGCTTCGAGGATACGCTTCTGATTCACATCGCCACCCGGGAACCCCAAAAGATCCTCGAAGTCGTCCACACCCTCCGCGGCTTCCTCAATCAGGACGGCATCGGCATCTCGCACAATGGAATCTACCAGCGTGTCCGTGACTGGAGCGATGATACCCTTATTCTCGAATCCTTCAACCTCATCCGAGTCGGATCCGTCCCGATCGCCGCCCAACAAGCGAAGCGATCCAAATGACCTCCAGCGAAGCGCCAGCTCATCAAGAGGCCCACGAAAATCCGTATTTTTCCAACACCCGATTTTATCAAACCTACCCCTCCATTTGTCCCACCCTCGGTGGTAAAAATGACTGTAACAACCGACTGTAACAACCGACTGAACCACGACCCCACAACACCATGAGCAAGAAATCTGACCAAGTCACACCCACCACCGCATCCTTCCGCCCCAGCTCCTACTGGGAGGACAATGATCCGATGGCCGCCATCCTCCGCAACGTCAAGGGAGCCAATCGACGCCAGATAATCACCGACTACTGGAATGCCGGCCGAATCGAGGATCTCGACCCGGACCTGCTCTCCGACGAAACCGTCCCCGAGCTGCGTCAGTTTCTTGAACGGCTGCATCCATCGTTCATGGGCGGTGAATACCTGCCCGAGCTGCTGCCTGCCGAGGTGGAAATCGCCCGCATCTCGCTGCAGTCGACCACCTTTGACGTGATCAGCATCCGCGCCCACCGCGAGCCCGGCAGCGAACTCATCCACTACCGGATCGAGGATGAATACGACACCCACTTCGAGTTCGAGCCCCCGACATCAGCCGCTCCACTCACCCATGACGAGATGGTCGCGCTCATCGACGGCGTTGACGGCGGGAATGGGGGCGGCCTGGCCCTCTGTTATAACGAGATGAACTTTGAGTGCGTGGGTGACGCCGATTCACTGCGCAATTTCACAACGGTCAGCTCCCTGTTCTACCCGGATCTTGAAGACCATTACGAAGCGGTGTTCGACCGGTGGGTGGAGGAAAAGCAGGAACCCTGTGACGACGAGGGGGACGGACACGAGGACGAAGAAGAAGAGGAATAACCGGGGGAACATCCGCCCAAACCTGCGCCCTATCCTGAATCCAAACATCCACCCACAAGACACCCCAATGAACCGTCGCAACTTCCTCATGCTGTCCGGCGCCGCCGGCGGCTCCTGCCTCATCCCCGCCGCAATCGCCCGCCGCATCCGCGACGTCTGCCTCGGCAACAGCCAGCCGCTCATCCTCGCTCCGGAGCGTTTCTCGTTCGACCTCCATGCCGAGGAATGTTTTGGCAAATACACGCTCCATCTGGGCGATCCCAACGAGGAACCGGACTACCCGACCCTTCGCGAGTTCGTCGAAGACAAGGGATTCTCTCCCGACGATCGCCGCTCGCTCCGCGACTACCTCATTAACTGGAGGGGCTACGATGTGCCATCAGAGGGCCGGACCTCGCCTGTGATCGATAAACTGGTCACCATGCTGGATGACCCCATCGACGGCTACGAGCGAAGTCACTGGATGGATTGGGACTTCGAAATGCATGACAGCCCGATGGCTCGAGCTTACAGCTACCTGTTGGACCTTCCTCTTGATGACGGAGAAAACCCCGGTGACTTCGACCTTGGCTCCCTGTCATTCATCGAGGGCGACCGCCCCGGCTCGAACCTGACCTACGTCGAGGCCGACAGCCTGGCCGCCATCGCCAGCCTCCAGCACCGCCTCCAGCACCGCCTCAACGCCCTTCAAACCGGCGCGCGAATCGTGATCGCTTGATCCACAACGTAGTTCAAGACCCTCAATGCCCATCCGCTTGACCCCGTGACGGATCGCCCCGGGCTTGCTAAGGCTTCCTCGTGACCGCCGCCGAATACCGCCTGGCCCTCGACGCGCTGCCCTTTGGCAAGCGCCTTCCGGGAGCAGTGTATCTCATCGATCCCGGCGAGGATTCGCGCATTCCATCTCTGCTCCGCATCACCGTGTCAGAGCTTCGCAAGCGGCTGGAAATCGGGCCGGAATACAACCTGTTGAAGTTCCATACCGCTGCGCCGAAGATCTCCTTCCTTGGCTACCCGGATTTTGAAAAGGACCCACATCCCGCCTTGAAGGAGGCGATCATCGTCGATCTTGTCACCGGAAAAACCCGCCGCGACGACTACCGGACCCGCGCCAATCCGCCGGTCCTGCACCGCAAGGAAACCTTCCTGCCGCCGGAACACCCGCTGCACGGGAAGTTCGCCAAGCTCACGCGACAGGAGGAGGATGCCGGCTTGTTGGAGGACACTTCACGGATTGGTTTCCGTCTGAACTGGGAACGTGCACTCGCCGGAAAGGGGTTTGGGTTCAAAGGCCATCGTCTCGTTGAGACAGGGCAGGGGACACTCGCATCCGAGGCCGCGCCGAAGAAGAAAATCCACCGTCACAAGACCGCGCTCGTTCGCCGTGAAATATCCAAGCCGGTGAAAACCCTGCTGGAACTCGGCCAACTCCGACGCGGTGAATCTTTCTTCGACTACGGCTGCGGTCATGGTGGCGATGTTCTCGCGATTGAAAAACTTGGCCACCCCTCCAACGGCTGGGATCCGGTCCACGCGCCGGAGGTTGCAAAACAGGCCGCCGACGTTGTGAATCTCGGCTTCGTCCTCAACGTCATCGAGGATCCGGCGGAACGGGTGGATGCCTTAGTCGATGCATGGAAATACGCACAGCGGGCGTTGCTTGTCTCCACACTCATCGCCGGGCAGGAAGCCTACGATGATGTCCTTACATTCGGCGATGGCGTGCTCACGCGACGCGATACATTCCAGAAATTCTTCGAACCTGCCGAAATTCAAGCCCTGCTCGAAGACACCTTGCACACCGAAGCTGTGCCGGTCGGCCTCGGCATCTATTTGGTCTTCCGCGACACGGCGGAACTCCACGACTTTCTCGCCTCTCGCGCACGCCGCTTCATCGACTGGGAATCGCTCTCGCGCCGCCTCGGCATCCTCAAAGCACTCCGGGCGAAACGCGATCCCTACGACACGCACCGCGAACTGCTCGATGACTTTTGGGAATCCGTCCTTGTGTTAGGACGCATCCCCCGCGACGAGGAGTTCGACCGCCTCGCCGATGTCCGCCAAGCCTGCGGCTCATTGCCGCGTGCGCTCCAACTCTTCATCGACCGCTTCGGCGAGCCGACCTTCACTGCCGCCCGTCAGCGCAGGAAGGAGGATCTGCTCGTCTTCATCGCCGCCGCCCAGCTTCGCCGGAAGATCCCATTCAACCAGCTTTCCCTCCGTCTCCAGCGCGACCTGCGTTCGTTCTTCGGCAGCTACGCCAACGCCGAGGAAAAAGCCCGCGAACTCATGTTCACCGCCGGCGACTCGGACGAGTTGGAAATTGCCGCAGCACAACTCGACTTCGGTTTCCTCGATCCGAAGGAAGGCCACTTCACCGTCCACCGCAGTCTGCTCGACGAACTCCCCGTTATCCTCCGTGTCTATGTCGAGTGCGCGGCCCGCCTTTACGGCGATCCCCGCGAGGCCGACCTGTTCAAGATCCACCTGCATTCGCGGAAACTCACGTTCCACTACTACCGGGATTTCGACACCTCCCCACTACCCGAGCTGCTCACCCGGATCAAGATCGACCTCAGGCGTCTCTTTGTCACCGTCATCGACCATACTACCGGTCCCGAGCACCAGCTCCTGTTTTTCAAAGAACGCTTCCTCCCCAAGGATCACCCGGACCGCTCGAAGATGGACCGCTTCAGCGCCAAGCTGCGCAAGCTCGGCCTTCGCGAGGAAACCATCGGCTACGGGCCGTCGAAGGAAAAGTGGGAGGAGTGGAATCAATCGCGGTAGGGCTCGGCGGCCTCGTCGTGCAGTGGCACCGCAAGTGAATGGGAAGTTGCTGTCCAGTCATTTCCGGCAGATTCCAGAACTGTAGAAACCTAACACCCTGGCCACGTGGACTTGGCAAAACGCTCGATCTTCTCAAGTCCGCATGACGACATGGTTTTAATCGGGATTAGCTCCGCCAGCGTGAAACCCGCTTTTTCCAGACCTTGCCGCACCCAGCTTTCCTTGCCTATTTGCAGCAACAATTTGATCTCGTTGATAAACTGCCGCTCGTCGATGTCTCCCGTTTTGACCGCCTCCAACAACTCTTCCAAATAGGCAGGTAGAATCAAGCTGAGCATCATCAAATGCTTCATATCCTGCCTTCCGCCTTGGGGAAGTTTCACCAAATTGTGGCACTTGCCTTTGAACAAAAACAACGGATCCAGCAATCGAACCCCTCTCACTTCGAGCGCTCTTTTTTCGAGTCTCCCGATGTCGGCGGGTGGAATGCCGAAGACGCCCGACATGAGATCGATTTTCAAAGGGGGCTCGCCATAAGTCGTGAAGACCGCCAACTGGCCATCGGCTGGCGATGTTCCTTTTTTGAGTTTCCCATCGGTTTTCGCCTGAAAATGTTCGAACGCCGCCATGCTCACCCATAGGTCGCAGTCCTTCGAGGTAAACGGCTGATATTTCTCCAGTTCGATCACCCCTCCTTCGCGAAGCGTGAAGTATTCCGCCCAGAAATTGACCGCCTGGCCACCTTCGAGAAAATAGGAACACCCGTCGTCCGTCAGACTTTGAAGAACCCCGAGGTAATCTTCAGGCCGGGTAGCCGCTGTCATCACCGGCCCACCGCTTGCTTGAGATTGGAGATGCGGGCGTTCGCAAAAAATGACTTCGGGAAGATCGAGTTCTCGCGCTGCAGCAATTCCGGACTCACTCCACTTTCCAGACGAGCAAGATCCTCCTTGCGCGCTGCTCGTTTCTCAGCAGCACGCTCTTCCAACAAGCTTTTCTCTTCGGGCTGGGGCATGGTGAATCGAATTTGAAAACCCGCCTGTATCCTGCGGACGAATGGAAACTAGCGTTTTATGGGCACCAAATCAATCAATCTTTGAGAGGCGTTTTACTTCAAAGTCTGGACACGCTCCGCAAGCCCAGCCCAATCCACCGCCGGCGTCAGGTGGCACCAGCTCAGGCGAATCGCCGCTGGCGTAGGCGGGCAGCAGGCGTTCCATATCCAGCACGTAGGGGATTTGGGAGATGACCGGCATCTTGGCGATGGCCGCGACCGCCGATCCGAAAACCGCCTCGCTGCACCCCGCTTCCAGACGGTCGAGCCAGAACTCGACCATGCCCTCGCTGACAAACCCGGATTTTGCGGCGGTCATTTCCAACTGCGCCTCCTCGGACAATTCGTCCCACACCTCCGCCAGCAGCGGCATGATCCGCTTGTCGCCCAGCAGCAGAACGCCGCCCAAGGCCGCGCCTTGTCCCGGTGCGCCGCCATCGTGATGGACCAGCGTGTGGATCACGAAGCGCGGCCCCGCCAGTTCGTCACCAACGCCGCTTCCAAGGGGATGAATTCACTGGTTGCCCGGATCATCGCAAATGCGAGAGGGCTGCGAACGTTTATTGCCCTTCGCACCCGGGCTTTGTTCTTCCTTGGCAAACTCGATCCCCCCATCGATTGAAATAAAAACCACCGAATTCCACGGACAGCCGTATTTGAAGGACGGCTATAGCTGGGGGAATGCCGCGCAAGACGCCGTTCTGGAAGCACAACTGGCTGTGGAATGGGCGCTGAAACTCATCGATGGCAAGAACCCGCCCCAGAACATCATCTATGATGAAGGGCAGATCGTCACCACAGGTAACTTCAAGGAAATGGCGCCCAAAGTGTGGAGTTATTCGCTGTTGAAATGAAGTGATGCGCAATCTGTGTTCCATCTGCCAGCGAAAGGTATGGCCCGTTTGCAGGGAGATGCCGATCCTGCCCCTGCTGATCCTCTCGCTCATCGGGGCGATGCTTTTCGTTCCGTATTTCTGCTCCGTCGGAAATTTGCGGAACTACCTTCTGCAATCCTCGGATTTGTTGATCATCTCCTGCGGGCTGACCTTCGTGGTGCTCAATGGCGGCATTGATTTCTCGGTAACATCCATCCTGACTCTGGGCAGTGTGGTCGGCGCCTATATCATGGCGCTCTCGCCGCTGGCACCCACGCCCTCCATTTCCATCCCGGTCGCCATCACAGTGATGATGGGGATTGGTCTGTTAGTCGGGGCGCTAAATGGCCTGGCGGTCACCCGGCTGAAGATGCCATCGTTCGTTGCGACTCTTGCCACCCAGTTGGTCATCGGGGGACTCGCCGTGCAATTCACCAGCATGGTCAGCACCTCCGCTTCCATTGCGGGTCTCCATCGGTGTCCCTGCGCTTGGCGGACTGGCGAACGGACGGCTTGGTGCTATTCCCAATGTCTTGCTCCTATTCGCGCTGGTTCTGATCGCGTCCGATTATGTTTTGCGTCACACGGTTTATGGCCGTCACGTGATGGCAATCGGGAACTCGGCGAGGAATGCGGAGCGCGCGGGCATCAAAGTCAATCGCAACACCGTGATCGCCTATGTGATTTGCGGCGCTCTGGGCACTTTTGCCGGCATCTTGTCTGCGGGCCAGATTGGCAGCGTCTCCGCCGGCTTCGGTGAGGGCAACGAGTTCATCGTGATCTCCGCCGCAGTCCTCGGTGGCACCAGCCTTTTCGGCGGCAAGGGCAGCATCCTTCCCGGTGCCGTGATCGGCATCATCCTCGTGACCACCATCATGAACGGACTGGCGATGATGAACGCCTCTCCCTTCATCTACACGATCGTCAAAGGACTTATCATTTTCTTCGCCATCGCCCTCGACTCGATGGGCCACAAGGGCGAGCTGCGCTGAATGTAACAATAATCCATTTATGAAACAACAACTGCAACTAACAATACAACGCCTGGCCGGCTGCTTTGCTGCTATCGCGATGCTGACCTGCCTCCCGGTAACACAAGCCGCGGAGGCTGCGCAGTGGGAGGTGTTCGAAACATCCTACGAGAGCGCGAAAGCCTATCCGAATGCGTTTACGGAGGTGGAGGTTGATGTCGTCTTCAAGCAGGGCGACAAACAATGGAAGGTTCCGGCCTTCTGGGCAGGTGACAAGAAATGGAAGGTTCGCTTCGCGCCGCCGATCCAGGGGAAATACACCTACCGCGTCGAATGCACCGACAAGGCGAATTCCAGCCTCAATGGGAAGGAGCAAACACTGTCAGTCGGCGCCTACACGGGCGACAACCCGCTCCTGAAGCATGGCCCCCTGCGCGTGACCAAAGACCAGCGCCACTTCGAGCACGCCGACGGCACGCCGTTCCTGTGGCTCGGAGACACCTGGTGGAAAGGCTTGTGCAAACGGATGACGTGGGAAGGTTTCCAAGAGCTAACAGCCGATCGCAAAAAGAAAGGGTTCTCGGTCGTGCAGATCGTCTGCGGAACCTATCCGGACGAACCGGGACTGCTGAAACCAAGCTGGGAAAACGAAGGCGGAATGCCATATTTGAAACAGGATTTCAGCGAAATGAACCCCGCGTATTTCAATGACGCCGATCGCCGTTTCAAGCATCTGGTCGATACCGGGATTGTGCCCGCCATCGTCGGCGGATGGGGGCGTGCCGTAGGGTTGAACGCCGTCGGACTGCCCGGCTACAAGCGCCATTTCCGCAACCTGATCGCGCGCTACGGGGCCTATCCCGTGATTTGGATTCTGGGTGGTGAGACCGACAAAGGGCAAGGGCCTTGGCACGAACTGGCACAGTATGTCGAAGCCACCGACCCTTTCAACCGCTTGCTGTGCAACCATACGTCCCACCTTCGCGGGGCTTTGGAAGGCTCCGCCATGTTTGATTTCGACATGGACGCCACCGGGCACAACTCCTGGGGAACGGCGAATGAGATTCTCGGTAAGACCAGGCAGTCGTTGAAATATGATCCTCTCAAACCCTTCGTGAGTGGAGAATCCTGTTACGAGCTTCACATGCAGGAGAATCCCGCCTACCTGCAGCGCTATCAGTTCTGGGCCCTGATGCTGGCGGGTGCAGCCGGTCATACCTACGGCGCAGCGGGAATCTGGCACATGGCGACACCGGAAGCGCATGGCAACTGGGGTGGCTGGGGCGGCCAGCCTTATGATCTGACGACGTGGAACGAAGGTATGAAATTTCCCGGTTCGGCGCAACTTGGATACGCAAAAGCGCTCCTTGAAACACTCCCCTGGCAGCAGTTCGAGGAACATCCCGAGTGGGTCGGAAAAGACCTTTTCGCCGCCGGCATTCCAGGCAAAATCCGGATCATCTATCAGCCGAACCGTGGCGTCTACAATTGGGATGGCATTGCCGTCAACAACATCGAACCGGGAACCTATTCCGCATTCTATTTTGATCCGGTTTCCGGACGACGCTATGACCTCGGTGTTCACACCCTGTCCGGCACGTGGCAGTCGCCAAACGTGCCCTCCCCGCAGGATTGGGTGCTTGTGATGCAGGCACAGGAACGCGGTGAAATCGTCACGCTCCCCGCGATCAAAGTCGGCGAGCGGTGCTCCGGGAAACTCCAGCCGGTAGGCGCGGTATTCACCCGGAAGTCCGGCGCGGAATGGCTGACCATCAAACCCGACGGCACTTATGCGGGCACGCCGGGCGATACGAACACAGGGCGAAACGCATTCCTTCTATCCATCAAAAAGCCGGATGGGAAAGAGTCGCTGATGGAATTGACGATTAACGTGCACGGCGCTGACGGTGAAATCTTCGTTGAGAGTTTCGGCGGCTATAAGGGTAACAAGAACGCTGCCCAGATCACAACCGGACTGAACGTCGCCTGCGATGGAAAGGTCCCCGACTGGACCGGAGCGGGCGGCGGCGTCATGCATGCCGTGGACCGCTCCTTCAAGGGCGGCGAAGTCACGCCGTCCGACTGGGCGGTCATGATCTTTGAGGACAACGTCATCACTTCCAACGCGATTGCCGCGAATGTTGCTGGGACTTCCTACCGCGTAAGCTTTGAGACCAGTGCCGCCGTTTACTCGGCGATGAATCCGGATCAAGCGACGAAAGCCGGCGACGCTCTGCTCATCGAAGTGCTGCGCGCCGACAACAGCGTTCTGGCCGGCACCACCAAAGCACCCGGCGCATGGACCGGCAAGATGACGTTCACCCCGGCGAGCTTCGAATTCAAAGGCGACGGCTCGGGCGATCTCCGGCTCCGCATCGGACCGGCCGGAGCCGGGAAGAGCGGCCGCTTCTACGGGGCGATTGATAATATCACGGTAAAGGAGATGAAATGAGAACAAGCAAGGCAGCACTATTGATTCTGGGACTGGGCATACTGGCGCGGGCATCTGCACAGGGCGCGACAGTTGAACAGTGGACTGTGTTTGAAACCTCTTACGAAAGCGCGAAAGCCTATCCGAATCCATTCACGGAGGTGGAGGTCGATGTCGTCTTCAAGCAAGGCGACAAGCAATGGAAGGTTCCGGCCTTCTGGGCAGGCGACAAGAAGTGGACGGTGCGGTTCGCGCCGCCGGTGCAGGGGAAATACACCTATCACGTCGAATGCACAGACAAGGCGAATACCGGCCTCAATGGAAAAGAACAAACCCTTTCGGTCAAAGCCTACAAGGGTGACAATCCTCTGCTGAAGCACGGCTTTCTCCGGGTCAGCGCGGACAAGCGTCATTTCGAGCATGCCGACGGCACGCCGTTTTTCTGGCTCGGCGACACGTGGTGGAAAGGGCTTTGCGGCCGGATCACCTGGGAAGGCTTTCAGCAGCTCACGGCGGACCGCAAAGCCAAGGGTTTCAATGTGGTGCAGATCATCGGCGGCGGTCCCTTTCCGGACGAGCCGTTGTTTGATGAGCGCTGGAAGAACGAAGGAGGGATGCCTTACGAAAAGGACTTTGAGCACCTCAATCCGGCTTATTTCGACTATGCCGACCGCAAGATCAAGCATCTCGTGGAGAATGGAATGGTTCCCGCCATGGTGGGCGCCTGGGGTTGGCACACGCAAACGATTTCCAACGAGACGATCGATGGAGGGAAGGGGAAATGGTTTAACCGCCACTGGCGCTATCTGATCGCGCGCTACGGGGCATACCCCGTCATTTGGATCGTCGCGGGCGAGATGCGGCATCCCTATCTGAATGATGTGGCGAAGTATGTCCGCGAGAACGATCCTTACAAGCACCTGACCGCGATGCATCCACCCGGCGTGCCGGAGATGCAGTCGGGGCGGAAGGTTGTGAAGGATGAAGCGTTGGTGGATTTTGATTTCCTCCAGACCGCGCACAACGAGTGGTCCTCCGCTCCGATCACCGTGTCGCAAGTCACCATGTCCTACTCCAAGACGCCGACCATGCCGGTGATCAACAGCGAGGTGACCTATGAATGGCACAAAAACCAGAGCCGGCATGATCTTCAGCGGTTCATGTTCTGGACTTGCATGCTCAACGGAGCCGCCGGTCATACCTACGGCGCGGGCGGGATCTGGCAGATGAACACCGAGGCTGTGCATGGCAGTACGGCCTACGAGAAGGTCCCCTGGCATGTGGCCATGCACTACCCGGGGTCGGCCCAGCTTGGGCTTGGCAAGAAGCTGCTGGAGGAGTATCCGTGGTGGCGCTTCGAGCCGCGCCCGGAATGGGTTGAACCTCACAGCACGACACTCCTCGAGCCGCATGCCGAGTGGTATGACAATCATAAGAAGTGGGCGGAGCTGAAAGGACGTTGGGATCTGCCATACGCGGCGGGGATTCCCGGCGAAGTGCGTTTCATCTATATTCCCGGCAACGATTCATATCAGGTGAAGGCACCTCTTGTTAAGGGGCTTGAACCGAATGTGCGGTATCGCGCATTCCTGTTCGATCCGACCTGGGGCAAGCGCATTGACTTGGGAGTGGTTGAGCGGATTGCCGGCAGTAATGATTATCAACCCCCGCAACTGCCTTCACCCCAGGATTGGGTGCTGGTGCTGGAAAAGATGAAGTAACGTGAAGAACCAAAATTTTATGAGAAACAAATTATCTATCTTATCGGGGCTGTGCGTGCTGATGTGTGCCAAAATGACTATATCGCTTTGGAATCGAGTATTCGACTGCTCTCGGATGGTCTTGATGACTTGTATGGTTTGCTGTTCGGTCCTGGGCATCGCTCACGCGTCCGAACCACCATCAGGGCTGGCTTTGTGGTATGACAAGCCGGCAGCGAAATGGCTTGAAGCCTTGCCGGTCGGCAACGGACGGATCGGCTGCATGGTGTTCGGCGGTGTCGAATCCGAGCGGCTGCAGTTGAATGAAGTCAGTGTCTGGTCGGGCTCGCCGCAGGACAGCGACAACCCTGACGCCCTAGCGGTGCTGCCGGAAATACGCCAGCTCCTGTTCGACGGCAAATACGACCAGGCCAAAGAAGTGTCCGCCAAAAAACTCATCTGCAAGGGGGTCGGAACGAAAGGCGCCGCCTCTGCGAATGATCCCTTCGGCTGTTTCCAGACGCTGGGTGACCTGACGCTGAAGTTCGACGCGCAGAGCGGCGCGAGCAATTACCGCCGCACGCTGGATCTCGAGACGGCGGTCGCCACGGTGAGCTATCGCGTGGGCGACGCCACGTTCACCCGCGAGGTCTTTTCCAGCGCGCCGGACCAGGCACTGGTCGTGCGCATGACCTGCGACAAGCCCGGCAAGATCGGCTTCACGGCCGGCCTGACGCGGCCGGAGCGCTTTGCCACAACGGCCGAGGGCAGCGACGGACTGACCATGCGCGGCCAGCTGAACGACGGCGTGAACGGCACGAACGGGATGAAATACATCGCCAGGCTCAAGGCTGTCGCTGATGGCGGCACGGTCAATACCGACGGGAATAATCTGCGCGTGGCGGGGGCGAATTCGGTCACGCTGTTTCTGACCGCGGGCACGGATCACATACTCAATCCTCCGTATCGCGGCAATCCGCATGAAAAGGTGACTGCCGACCAGCTTGCGGCAGTTGCGGCCAAGCCTTACGACGAGTTGCGCAAGGCGCACGTGGCCGACTATCAGAAATTGTTTCGCCGGACCTCGCTCGACCTGGGCGGCCATGAGGCGCGCAAACTGCCCACTGATCAGCGGCTGGCCCGCATGGCCAAAGACAAGACGCCCGATCCGGATATGGAAGCGCTATTTTTCCAGTTTGGACGGTATCTGGCGATTTCAAGTTCCCGCCCCGGCAACCTGCTCTCCAGTCTGCAGGGGATATGGGCCGAGGCAATCCAGACCCCGTGGTGCGGCCAGTACACGGTGGATCTCAACGTGCAGATGAACTGCTGGCCGCTTGAAATCGCCAATCTATCGGAATGTTTCCAGCCGGCATTCGACATGATTGATTCGTGGCGCGTGCCGGGTGCCAAGACGGCCAAGGTGCATTACGACGCCAAGGGCTGGATCGTGCATACGGTCGCCAACGTGTGGGGCTTCACCTCCACGCCCGAGCATCCCGCCTTCGGGATGTATATGGGGGTAGGCGCCTGGCTCTGCCAGCCGGTGTGGGAGCACTACGCATTCACCGGCGATCGCGAGTATCTTAAACGCGCCTATCCCGTGATGAAAGAGTCGGCGGAATTTTACCTTGATTGGCTGGTGAAGCATCCGAAGACCGGTAAGCTGGTCTCCGGTCCGTCCACCTCGCCGGAACACGAATACATTGCCGCCGATGGCCAGCGCGGCTGGTTGTGCATGGGGCCGTCGATGGACCAGCAGCAGATCTGGGATTTGTTCGGCAATGTCATCGAGGCTGCCAGGGAACTGGGCATCGACGACGCGTTCGTCGCGCGTGTCCGCGATGCACGGGCGCAGTTGGCAGGTCCGCAGATCGGATCTGACGGCAGGCTCATGGAATGGCCGGAGGAGTTCAAGGATTCCGAAAATGGTGCCCACCGGCATCTGTCGCACCTGTTCGGATTGCATCCCGGATCTCAGATCACGCCGCGCAGTACGCCGGAGTTGGCTGCTGCGGCCCGGAAATCCCTGGAAGTCCGCTTAGCGAACGGCGCAGGCGAGTGCGAGTGGACTTCCGCCTGGACGATCAACCTGTTCGCCCGGCTGCTGGACGGCGAGAAGGCGCATGAGTATATCCTGTGGCATCTGAACAGAATGATCGCGCCGAACTTGTTCGCCATAATGCCCGGCGGCGGTCCTTTCCAGATCGACGGAAATTTCGGCTATACGGCGGGTGTTTGCGAAATGCTTGTGCAGAGCCACAACGGAGAGATCGCCCTGTTGCCCGCATTGCCGAAGGCGTGGCCAAACGGATCAATCAAAGGATTGAAGGCCCGCGGCGGCTTCGAAGTGGATATGACGTGGGAAGATGGGAAGATTGTAACGTTGACCATCAAGTCCACCTTAGGCAAGCGATGCCGGATCAGGTCAGCTTCTCCGCTGACGACGGCAGAAGGTGGGCTCAAGCCTTCGGTCAAGTCGATTGACGCGAATGTCATGGAGTTTGATACCAAGGCGGGAAAAATCTACACGCTGGTAGGCGTACCCGGCAGCAGGGAGAGCCGCTAAGCACATCGAGTTTAAGAAGAAACAACAAGAAGATAGGACTGTATAAAATGAAAAAACGAATGACCGGACTGATGGCGGTGGTTTTAGGTACGCTGGTTGGCTTTTCGGCGCGCGGCGCCGAGGTCGGCCAGTGGGCGGTGTTTGAAACCTCCTACGAGAGCGCGAAAGCCTATCCGAATGCCTTCACGGAAGTGGAGGTCGATGTCGTCTTCAAACAAGGCGATAAGCAATGGACGGTTCCGGCCTTCTGGGCCGGCGACAAGAAATGGACCGTTAGATTCGCGCCGCCTGTGCAAGGGAATTACACCTACCGGATTGAATGCACTGACAAGGCCAACCCCGGACTGAACGGGAAGGATCAGACGCTCTCGGTCGCGGCCTACAAGGGCGACAACCCGCTGTTGAAGCATGGTTTTGTGCAGGTGAGCCCTGGCAAGACCTTCTTCGAGCATGCCGACGGCACGCCGTTCTTCTGGCTGGCCGACACCTGGTGGAAGAACCTCTGCAAGCGCATGACCTGGGAGGGTTTTCAGGAACTAACAGCCGACCGTAAGGCCAAGGGCTTTTCCGTGGTGCAGATCGTCTGCGGACCGTATCCCGACGAAAACTTCTTCGCGCCGAGCCTGGAGAATGAGGGCGGACAGCCATATCTGGCGCAGGACATGAGCGTGGTCAATCCGAAGTATTTTGACTATGCGGACCGGCGCTTCAAGCATCTGGTGGACAGCGGGATTGTGCCAGCCATTGTCGGAGCCTGGGGCCGTGGCGACTGCAACAGCATGGATAAATTCGGGGCGGCCAATATCAAGCGGCACTGGCGCTATCTGGTTGCGCGTTACGGCGCCTATCCGGTGATCTGGATCCTGGCAGGCGAGATTCCGGAAGAGACAAAAGCCGGGAAAGGCCCTTGGGCTGAAGTGGCGACCTATCTCCGGAGCATCGATCCCTACCATCACCCGCTCACCGGTCACACGGGTCATGGGCGGAAGCTGGCCAAGGACGACGTTCCGGTGATCGACTTCGACATGGTCGGCGGGAACCACGATGAGCATGTTGCCGTGGCGCCGCAATCCGTGGCGATCGTTTCCTCGGCCTGCGCGACCAAGCCGCCGCTGCCCGTGCTGGTCGGCGAGACCTGCTATGAGGGGCACATGCAGCAGGGGTTCGGCGATGTGCAGCGCCGCATGTTCTGGCAGAGCATCCTGAGCGGTGCGGCCGGCCACACCTACGGCGCAGCCGGGATCTGGCATGCCGGTGTGGAAGGGGATCACGGTAACTGGGGCGCGTGGGGCCGCCAGCCGTATGACTGGACGACATGGAAGGAAGGGATGAACTATCCCGGCGCCACCCAACTCGGGCTGGCCAGGAAACTGCTTGAGCAATACCCGTGGCAAAAGTTTGAGCCGCATCCGGAATGGGCACCGGGCTGCTATGCCGCCGGCATTCCCGGCGGGACACGCTTTATCTACCGCCCGCGAAAGGGGATCTACGATTGGAGCGGGTTTACGGTGAACAACCTTGTCCCCGGCGTGCCGTATGCCACCTTCTTCTTTGACCCGGCCACGGGCCGACGCTTTGACAAGGGAATCGTGACCCCCACGTCCACGTCATGGAACACGCCCAATGTGCCCTCGCCCCAAGATTGGGTCCTGGTCATGGAGGCTCCGGACATGGGGGCGCCGGTGATCCTTCCGGGTGCAACGGCAGGCAAGGCCTACACCGGCCGCCTGTTACCGGAGGGCGCCGTCTTTGCCAGCCGAACGGAGCCGGGCTGGCTGACGATACAGCCGGACGGTCGGGTTTCGGGTACGCCCGGAGAAGATGATGCCGGTGCCAATGCATGGATTGTTTCGGTGACGAAGGCCGGCAGTCCCGCTGCGATGAGCCAGCTCCAGATCACGGTGGCCGGTGCGCCGGGCGTTCACTTTTCCGAGAAGTTCAACCGCTACAGCGGAAACCAGAACGCGACGCAGGACCAGAGCGGGTTGAAGGTGGCCCACAGCGGTACAGTGGCCGGCTGGATCTATGCTGGCGCCGGCGCCATGCATGCGGTTGACCGCGCCAATCAAACCGGGCAGTCGAATCCGTCCGACTGGGGCATCTTGATCTATCAGGACAACGTCATCACCTCAAAAGCCATCGGCGCGAATGTCGCCGGACAAATCTACCGCGTGAACTGTGAGCTCAGCGCTGCCGCTTTTAACGTATCGTCCCAGGCGACCCAGGCCGGCGACGCTCTGCTCATCGAGGTGCTGCGCGCCGACAACAGCGTGCTGGCCAGCACCACCAAGGCACCCGGCGCATGGACCGGCAAGATGACATTCACTCCGGCGAGCCTCGACTACAAAGGCGACGGCTCAGGCGAACTCCGGCTCCGCATCGGACCGGCCGGAGCCGGGAAGAGCGGCCGTTTCCATGGGGCGATCGACAACATCATGGTGAAGGAAACGAAATAAGGAACCAATGAGAAATCACGAAAGATTGAAACCGAGAGTAAAGTAACCAACCCATCCAAGCATTCCTCACCAATCCCACGAAACGATCATCTTCCATGATCCTCATCTTGTCCCTGTTCGCCGGCCAACTCCATGCCGCAGGCGGGGGCGGCAACGACCAGGGATATTACACCGACGATTTGAAATACCAGACCCGCCCGGACCCGGCCAGCGAGAGGTTTTTCGGCGTCATCGGCGTCACCGGGATCAAGGCGCGGGTCTATCCGGGCGTGATTCTCAAAGTGGAGGAAATGATGCCCGGCTCCCCGTGCGAGGGCAAATTCGCCAAGCAAGAAATCCTCACCGGAATCAATGGGACCGCCCTCAAAGGGCATGACCCGTTCGTCGCCATGGGCAACGCGCTCACCAAAGCCGAGGCCACGGACGGGCGGATGGTTTTCGAGGTGACCTCCGCCGACGGCAAGACCCAGCGCAAGGAAACCGTCACCATTCCCGTGCTCGGTGCCTACAGCAAGACCTGGCCGCTGGATTGCCCGAAGTCAAAGCGCATCATCGACGAGGCCGCCGCCTTTTATTCCAATCCGGAGAAATTCAAAGAGGGCGGCATTCCGGGCGCCCTCGGCTGCCTGTTCCTGCTTTCCACCGGCGACGACAAATATCTGCCGCGGGTGAAAGCCTACTTCGATGCCTTCCCGAAGGATGTCAAAGCCATCGGCGACCACACCTGGAACAACGGCTACAACGGAATCGCCTGCGGTGAATACTACCTGCGCACCGGGGACAAGTCGGTCTTGCCCATTCTGCAACACTACTGCGACGACGCGAAAGAGCGCCAGATGTTCGGCTGCGGCTGGACCCATTGGGGGCGCGGAATCTGGCCCGCTTATGTGGCGGGTGGGTTGATGAACCCGGCTGGCGCGCAGGTGCTCACCACACTGCTTCTGGGCAAGGAATGCGGCGTGAATGTCGATGAGACAACCTTGCTCGGGGCACTCCGGTTTTTCTATCGATTCGCAGGTCATGGCACGGTCCCTTACGGCGATCACCGTGGTGAAGGCGGACTCGGCTCCAACGGCAAGGACGGCATGATCGCGGCTGCCCTGCAGATCGCAGCAGGTGCCAGCGGCGATGCCACCGCCTATCAGAAAGCCAGCAAATATCTGGCCTTGTCGACGATTGAAAGCTACTCGTCGATGATATGTGGCCACGCTGACGAGGGTCGCGGCGATGGCATCTGGCGCGGCATCACCACCTCCTATCTGATGAAGGAGAAGCCTGCCCTTTTCCGTCAGTCGATGGACCGCCTCACCTGGTGGCACGATCTGAGCCGCGAACCGGGCGGCAGCATCGGCATCGCGACGTTGAATTTCTACGGCAGCGCAGTCGGCTCCTCCGGTCCCGGCATGGGGTTCTCCTTCACCGCGCCCCTGCAGACCTTGCGCATCACCGGCGCACCGCGGACAAAGTTCTCCCAAAAATACACCCTGCCTGAAAACCTGTGGGGCACCGAGGCCGACCTGGCATTCCTCTCCCTCGAACACAACCCGAACTACTTGAAATACGGCGCTGAGGATCCCACGCATGTTCCTTATTATGCCTTGGGCGGCGGGTATCACCAACCGGACAAGGACCTCAAAACCCTGCCGCGTGAAATGTTTCTCAAGAACATTTATCACCGGAACGACATGATCCGCACCCAGGCGGGCAAGGCTCTCCGGGCGACCGATGCCTTCGATGACCTCGAAAAACTCCTGCAAGATCCAGACCCGCGCGTGCGCCGCGCCGCGCTGGACGGCATGATCGACTACAACTACTGGTTCGGCATCGGAAATAACCCCATCCCCACCGACAAGTTCACCCCCGCGATGCTGGAAAGCATCACGAAAATGCTGACCGATCCCAAGGAGTCGTGGTGGGTGGTCAACGGTGCGTTGATGGCGCTCAAGTTCGCGCCGGCGAATGAAATCCAGGCACGCCTGCCGCTCATCATGCCATGGACCAAGCATTCCGATTGGTGGTTTCGCGACTCCGCCTTCGCGGCGCTCTCAGGCCTTCAAAAAGAGGATGCCCTCTACGTCAAAATCCTTCCGACACTCCTGACGCTGGCGACCAGCGAATACCACACCATGCCCCGCGAGTGGATGATGCAGCACCTCAACGCGGCCCTGCAGCAAAAGAAACCGGCAAGCGACGCGGGCAAACTCATCCTGGCAGCGCTGCAGAAAGGCGTGACCACGGGTAAGATCAAGGGCGGTGACCATGCCCCCGAGGGCGCTCACAATGTCATAGAAACCCTGAAGGTTTGCCTGCAGAACGACCCCACCCTTGCCGTGGCACTCGCAACTGCTCTGCAAGCGCGATTCAGCGAATTGAAAACTGGTGATCTCGTCGGCATCGTGGCAGCGCCAAGCGCAAATCCAGCAGGACAGCCATTCGGATTTTTCGCCGTTTTGGAAAAACTGGACCCCAAGCAACGCGAGGAGCTCAAGGACATCCTCTTTACGGTTTACCGCCCGGAAATCGCCAAGCGGCTTAAAGCCAAGGACTACGCAGAGGAAGCCCATAAGCCGGGCATCGTGAGCACTATCATCGACCTCACGAAACTCCGGAATCCCACCGCCGGGTGGAAACCGATCGGCAAGCTGCCGTCGTCAGAGCTTGTCTGGCGCTTCAAGTCCTTCGATCCCATCGTCGAAAAAGACCAAGTCCCAACCCGCGAGAAAACACGCCATCGCGACATCCAGATGACCGATGATTTGAAGGACTGGTTCAAGCCTGATTTTGACGACAGCAAGTGGAGCGCGGGACGCGCACCCATCGGCACCGGCGTCTACAAAGCGGGCAATGATTCCTTTCCCAATCAATCCGATTGGGGCAAAGGAGAGTTCATCGTCGCTCGCACGACCTTCGAGGTGGAAAAACTCGACTACGATTCCTACCGCCTGAGTATTCTGAACCCGCAAGGCTTCAAGGTTTTCCTGAACGGGCACCCGATCGTGGGCTACGGCTGGTGGCAGACCAATCCCCACTATGCTCCTTGGGCGCTCGGACCCGGCGAGGTTGCACACTTGAAAAAGGGCTCCAACGTCATCGCTGTCTACAGCAACGTCGAATACGACGAGACGACGAAAGCCCCGTTCGGTCAGGTGGATTGCCTGATCGAGGGCCTGAAGCACTCGGACTTGGAGTGAAAGGCACCCTTCTCGGTTCGCGTAATCAAAATTCTCAACGAATCAATGACCATGCCCACCCCCCCCCATTTTCCCGCCCTCCGGTCTTCGCCGTGGCTACGACAGGCAGGCCGGTCCGGCCCGATGGCTACCTCAGGGTAGCCTCCCTCAAAAAGCAAATTACTAGCAACAATTTCCCGATCAAAGCATGGACCAGCAGCATGAGATCAACTTGTCGAAAGAGCAGTGGAAGACACGACAGACGTTGATTGCCCGGGCGCGCGATCCCAACGACAGCCGAGCCTGGGACGAATTCGTCGGTTATTATGCGAGCTTTATCCGCATGGTGCTGATGCAGCTGCACACGCCGCTGGATGACCTCGAAGATCTCAGCCAAACCATCCTGGTGAAGTTGTGGCAGAGCCTGTCAACGGTGGAACTGGGCCGTGACCACGCCAGGTTTCGCGCATGGCTGGGAACGGTCATCCGCAACACCTTCTATACGCATTTCAGCCAGGCTGCCTCGCGAAAACGCCGGGAGACCAACGCCGCCGTCGCCAACGTCGTGCCACCGGATATTGAGAACATCATTGAAAGCGAGTGGCGGAAGCACATCATCGCGCTGGTCATGGAACGCTTGCATGCCAGTTTCTCCGGCAAGGCCATGGACGTTTTCACGATGACTCTCGATGGAAAGTCCGTTGACGATATCGCGTCGGCGCTTGAGTTGACCAAGGACTCGGTCTATGTGCTGCGCAATCGTGTCCAGTCGCACTTCCGCAAGGAAGCAAGGCAATTGCGCAGTAACCTGGAGTATTACCCATGACGGCAGAATCGAGAGTCCGGGACCAAGCCTTGAACCATCTGTTTGACGAGGCGTTCGGGGAGATTGATCCGGCAGCGGAATCGCCTCTTTACGGCGAGCTTTGTTCGCTTGAGGAGCGCTACGGTCAAGCTGAACTGATTGCGGTTGGCGGCATGAAACGCATCTTCAAGGTCCTCGATCGACACGGCAATCGTCACGTCGCCATGGCCCGTTTGCATGAAGACGCAAGCGAGTTGCTGTTTGACCCGTTCATTCGCGAGGCACGACTGACCGCGCTGCTCGAGCACCCGAATATCATCTCCGTTCACGATGTCGGCGTCGACAAAGAGGGGCAACCGTATTTCACCATGGATCTAAAAGTCGGTGACGGGCTCGATGTGGTATTGCGGAAGGCCCTTGCGGATGGGGGGGGTCCGCTATCGGATCGACTCGATGTCTTCCTCAAGGTTTGCGATGCGATCACCTACGCGCATTCGCGCGACGTCATTCATCTGGACTTGAAGCCGGCCAACATTCAGGTCGGTCATTATGGCGAAGTGCTGGTCTGTGACTGGGGCTTGGCAAAACTGATCGGCGGCACTGATGAGATCGATGATGAGATGTTGCTCAATCCCGATCTGTTGAACGGAATGACGTTGTATGGTCAGGTGAAGGGAACTCCCGGCTATATGGCACCAGAGCTGATTCGTGGTGGCACCCGGGACAAGCGCACTGACATCTACGCCTTGGGCGCCCTGCTTTACGCCGTGCTGACCTGTCGGCCGCCCCTCGCGGGTGATATCGACACCATGCTGCAGGCGGCAGTGTCCGGTGATATTGTGCCGCCAACCAAGCGCGGGAGCAGCGTTCCCGAGGCCTTGAGTGCCGTGGTCATGAAGGCGATGGCGCTGAAACCGGCCGATCGCTATGTGTCGGTGAGTGACTTGATCACAGATGTCCGCGCGTTTCTTGGCGGTTTCTCTCCCGTAGCCCATAAGAGTGGGCTGTCGACCGAGTTGTTGTTGTTCTATCGTCGGCATCGCGTCAGCTGCAATCTGGTCGCGGCCTTCGGGGCGATTGTGGTGGTGGTGACGTCCTTGTTCGTTGACCGCCTGAGCGCCAAGCGTGAACAGGCCGAGGCCTTGGCGGCGCGTTTGCGAGTGGAAAAGCAGGAGACCGAGACCCTGGCGGCACGGTTGCGGGTGGAAAAGGAAGCCTCAGAGGCATTGCTGCGTGAAGTAGGGCGACTGGCCACGGTGCTTCCCGCCGATTTGGTCGCCACTGGCAATCAGTTTAGCAATGACTTCTTTGATCAACTGCCATTGGTGTCCTCTGAACTGATGATGCGTTCCGTGAACGACGTGATCCATGCCGAGCCGAAGCGCGCCGATGAGGTGCGCGGACAGCTTGCGCTTCTCTACTTCATACGCGCGGAGTTTGCCAAGGCGAAGCCGTACTTTGAGACCGCCCCCGATCGCATGCCCGGGCTTGTCAGGGTCAATAGGGAGTTGGCTGAATCCTTTGACCCGGATAAACATAAAACTTCGGCAACCCAGCTAGCCAAGATCATTGAGACGCTGGAGTCGATGGAGCGGAAGGTGCTGGCAGCCAAGCTCCTCGCCTACGACTACGCGTCATTGGGATACCGGGAGGGGTATGAACTGGCTGTCGCGGCAACCTTCGGCGATCATGCGCATTGTTTCAGTTACGAGGCAGAGAAACAAACACTGACGATCAGTGGAGGCGGCGGGTTTTCATCCCTGCGAACGAGACAGGGGCCGTCTCCGCTGCGATTTCTGCCGATCAAGCGGCTGATTCTTTTTGATACGGTGATTTCGAGCAGCTCGGAAATCGCCGACCTGAAGATGCTTGAGGTGGC
>CAMDLP010000007.1 GCA_945901795.1 Akkermansia muciniphila
GCCCTCCGCGAAGAAACCCAACGACTCGCCACCCTCTACACCCGCAAGCTCGCGGCGCTGGAGGCGTTGAAGAAGTCGCTGCTGCACCAGGCGTTCAGCGGGGAGTTGTGAACGGAACTTGTCAGAAAGAGAGATGGTGACCTTATTGACAGAAATGACAAAGATGACCTTGCTGACGCTGTGGAACGTGTTGACGCCATTGACACAGTCAATTCAGTCATTCCTGTCAACATTGTCACCCATCCCGTCAACAAAGCCCCCCAACCCAACCACGCCCCGCGATGTCCGAGCTTTTTGACAAACACGGCGGGTTCCGGAAGCTGCATTCGTTCACGCTGGCCACCCTCGTGCAGCTCGAAACCCTGCGGTTCTGCCGGCGTTTCCTGACGCACGACCACCGCCAGACGCCCGAAAAATTCTACGACCCCAAAGGCCGCCAATACGACCAGATGACCCAGGCCGCCCGCAGCGGACGCCAGAACATCATCGAAGGCTCGGAACGCTCGTCCACCTCCAAGGACACCGAAATGAAACTCACCGACGTGGCCCGCGCCAGCCTCAGCGAGCTGCGCGGCGACTACGAGGTCTTCATCATCGACAGCGGCGAGCTGCCGTGGTCCGTCCACTCGGAGGAAGCCCGCGCGGTGAACGCCATTTCCATCGACCCCGCGCCGTTCCAGGACGACATGGTCCACGAGTCCGCCAAGCACGCGCTGGCGCAACGCCGGAAATACGCCCGCTGGCTGGATTCGCAGGACCCCGTGGTCGCCGCCAACGCGATGCTGCTGATCATCGGCCGGGCCTTGAACATGCTGAAAAGCCAGATCGCCGCGCAAGGCAAGGCGTTCGAGGAAACCGGCGGTTTCAACGAACGCCTCACCACCCGCCGGCTCGAAGCCCGCGAAGGCCAGCGCAACAATGCCGAGCCGTCCCCGCCCTGCCCGCAGTGCGCCCAACCCATGCGCCGCCGGAGATCCGCGAAAGGAGAGTTCTGGGGCTGCACAGGCTACCCGGCATGCAAAGGAACCAAGCCGCTAGAATGACCGCATTGACGTTGTTGACCTCATGGTCAACGCCGTCAACAACGTCAATAAAGTCACCACCCCACCCCATGAACGAAGCCGAAACCCGAGCCGAGCACATCGATCCCGCGCTAACCGCCGCTGGCTGGGGAGTCATCGAAGGCAGTCGCATCCGCCGCGAGCATCCGATCACGCTGGGCCGCATCGAAGGCCACGGGAAACGCGGCAAGGCTCTATCAGCGGACTACGTGCTGGAATACCGGAACACGAAACTCGCGGTAGTGGAGGCGAAGGCCTGGGACGTGGCGCTCACGGAAGGCGTGGCGCAGGCGAAGAACTATGCGGGCAAGCTTTCCATCCGTTTCACCTACGCCACGAACGGGCAGGGGATCTACGGGATCGACATGGAAGCAGGCAAAGAGGGCGATATTTCCGGCTATCCGACACCGGACGAGCTGTGGGCGCTGACCTTCGCCAAGGCGAACGCGTGGCGGGATCGTTTCGCCGCCGTGCCCTTCGAAGATCGCGGCGGTTATTTCCAGCCGCGCTACTACCAGGACGTGGCGATCACCCGCGTGATGGAAGCCATCGCGGAGGACCGGCAGCGCATCCTGCTCACACTGGCCACCGGCACGGGCAAGACGTTCATCGCGTTTCAGATCGCGTGGAAGCTTTTCCACAGCCGTTGGAACCTGAGCCGCGAGGCCGCCCGCCGCCCGCGCATCCTTTTTCTGGCGGACCGGAACATTCTGGCGAATCAGGCCTTCAACGCGTTCTCGGCTTTTCCCGAGGACGCGCTGGTCCGCATCGAACCGGGCGACATCCGCAAGAAGGGCAAGGTGCCGAAGAACGGCAGCCTGTTTTTCACCATCTTCCAGACGTTCATGTCCGGCCCGCCGAAGGATGGCGAGCCGTCACCTTACTTCGGGGAATACCCGGAGGACTTTTTTGACTTCATTGTCATTGATGAATGCCACCGCGGCGGCGCGAATGACGAGAGTAACTGGCGCGGCATTTTGGATTATTTCACGCCTGCCGTGCAGCTCGGCCTCACGGCGACACCGAAGCGGAAAGACAACGTGGACACCTACGCCTACTTCGGCGAGCCGGTGTATTGCTACTCGCTCAAGGACGGCATCAATGACGGTTTCCTCACGCCCTTCAAGGTGAAGCAGATTTCCACGACCATCGATTACTACACCTACACCTCGGACGACACGGTGGTGGAGGGGGAGATCGAGGCGGGCAAGGTTTACGAGGAAGCGGACTTCAACAAGAACATCCAAATCCGCGAGCGCGAGAAGAAGCGGGTGGAGATCTTCATGAGCCAGATCAACCAAAACGAGAAGACCCTCGTTTTCTGCGCCACCCAGGATCACGCACGGATCGTGCGCGACATGATCAACCAGATGAAGACCAGCAAGGACCCGAACTATTGCCAACGGGTCACCGCCAACGACGGCGCGCTCGGCGAGCAGCACCTCCGGGATTTCCAGGACAACGAGAAGAGCATCCCAACGATCCTGACCACCTCTCAGAAACTCTCCACCGGAGTGGACGCCCGCAACGTGCGCAACATCGTGCTGATGCGCCCGGTGAACTCGATGATCGAGTTCAAACAGATCATCGGCCGCGGCACCCGGCTCTACGACGGCAAGGACTACTTCACGGTTTATGACTTCGTGAAGGCGCACCTTCATTTCGCCGATCCGGAATGGGACGGCGAGCCGCTGGAAGAGGAAGACTGCCCGAAATGCGGCAACCGTCCCTGCACCTGCGAGGTGAAGCCGCGGCCTCCTTGCGAAGCCTGCGGCAAGAAACCGTGCGAGTGCCCCAAGGAATCCTGCGAGGCCTGCGGCAAGGTCCAATGCACCTGCGAGAAACGGAAGAAAGCCAAAGTGAAACTGGCCGACGGCAAGGAGCGCAACATCCAGCACATGATGATGACCACCTTCTGGCATCCGGACGGCACGCCGATGTCCTCCGAGCAGTTCATGGACATGCTCTTCGGCAAGCTGCCGGATTTCTTCGCCAACGAAGACGAACTCCGCGAGCTATGGAGCGTGCCGGACACCCGCGCCAAGCTGCTTGCCGGCCTCGATGAAAAAGGATTCGGCAACGACCAACTCGCGGAGATGCAAAAGGTCATCGACGCCGAGAACAGCGATCTTTTCGACGTGCTCGCCCACGTGGCCTACGCCCTGCCGACGCTCAGCCGCGATCAACGGGCGGCGAAAGCGAAGGTGGAGATCAGCACGCACTTCAACAGCAAGCAGCAGGTGTTTCTCGATTTCGTGCTGTCCCACTATGTCAGCGTGGGCGTGGAGGAACTGGAGCAAGCGAAATTGGCCCCGCTGCTCAAGCTCCGCTACCACAACTCGATCAACGACGCCGTGGCCGATCTGGGAGAGGACATCGGCGAGGCGTTCACCGGGTTTCAGAAATACCTGTATCAAGGCGTGGCGTAACCAAACCCTGGTTGATTTCTTCATCATTAAGCGAGGTTTCCGGGGTGAGGGTGGAATGCCCCCGCGCCTTAGGTCAAAGCCCCGCTTCGGCGAGGCGCTCGTCCATCTCGGTCTTCTGGAGCTCGTTGGTGAACTCGGTGAGGTCGCCGGCGAGGACGCCTGCCAAGTTGTGCGAGGTGAAGCCGATGCGGTGGTCGGTGATGCGGCTTTGCGGGAAATTGTAGGTGCGGATTTTTTCCGAGCGGTCGCCGGAGCCGATGAGCGAGCGGCGGTGGCTGGAGTAGGCTTCCTGTTGGTCGCGGAGTTTTTGTTCGTAGAGTTTGGAGCGCAGGATTTGGAGCGCCATTTCCTTGTTCTTGATCTGCGAGCGGCCGTCTTCGCAACGGACGTAAAGCCCGGTGGGAAGGTGGAAAATCTGCACGGCGGATTCGGTGCGGTTGACGTGCTGGCCGCCCGCTCCGCCGGCGCGGCAGACTTCGATGCGGAGGTCTTCGGGGCGTAGCTCGACATCGACTTCCTCGGCCTCCGGCAAGACGGCGACGGTGACGGTGGAGGTGTGGACGCGGCCCTGTGTTTCGGTGGCCGGCACGCGCTGGACGCGGTGGACGCCGGATTCGTATTTCAAATAACGGAACACTTCCTGGCCGGTGACTTTGAGGATGACTTCCTTGAAGCCGCCGACTTCGGAAGGACTACTTTCGAGGTGCTCGCATTTCCAACCGCGGAGGTCGGAGTAGCGCTGATACATCCGCATCAGTTCGGCGGCGAAGAGCGAGGCCTCGTCGCCGCCAGCTCCGGCGCGGATTTCTATCAGTGCGTCGCGGTCCTCGTTGGGATCGGCGGGGAGGAGGGCGTATTGGAGCTCGGTGGCGAGCTTTTCGATTTCCAGTTCCAGTCCGGGGATTTCCTCGGCGGCCATCGCGGAGAACTCGGGGTCGTCGGACTTGGCGAGTTCTTGGTTGTCGGTTAGGTGGCGTTTGGCGGCTTCGAGCTTGTCCCAGAGTTCGAGGGTCTGCTTGAGCTTGCCGTGCTCACGGAGGATCTCGGTGGCGCGCTTGGGATCGGCGAAAAGTTCGGGATCGCCCACCGCTTCCTCCAGCTCGGAGAAGCGGTCGCGGCGTTTGGCGATGAGTGAGGAGTAATCCACGAAAGCTGGTAGATTGGATGCCCCGACTGAGACAGTCGGGACACTTTGGGATTTCAGCTCTGGTCGATGGTCTTCTCGGTGGCGGCGTCGATGATGAGGAATTTCTCGCGGTTCATGGTCGGATCTGAGCGGAAGATGAGACGGCCGGAATGCGAGCGCTCGAGCTCGACGAGGAGCTTGGCGTCATCGCTCTTGAAACGATTGAGGACGTCGCTGTTCACGATGACGATGATGTCGCCGACGGTGTCGTGGCGTTTCTGAATGACGGTGTGCAAGCGGCGCTGGATCTCGATGGACATGGTCATCGGGGTTTTGACGCGGGCGCGGCCCTGGCAATACGGGCAGGGCTCGTACATCGAATCCCGCAGCGATTCGTTGAGGCGCTGGCGGGTCATTTCCATCAGGCCGACCGGAGAAATCTGGAGCACCTGGGTCTTGGCCTTGTCTTTCTTGAGGCGCTCCTTGATGGCCTTGTAAACCGTCTGCTGGTCCTTGCGGTGGCGCATGTCGATGAGGTCGATGACGACCAGTCCGCCGATGTTGCGGAGGCGGAGTTGGCGGGCGACTTCGACGGCGGCCTCGACGTTAGTTTCGAGGATCATCTTGTCCACGTCCTTGGAGCCGCGGTTGCGGCCGGTGTTGACGTCGATGGCGATGAGAGCCTCGGTTTCATCGATGACGATATAGCCGCCGCAGGGCAGCCAGACTTGGCGGGAGAAAGCCTCGTCGATCTGTTTCTGGATGTTGATGCGCTCGAAGATCGGCTGGCCGGCGACGGGTGGCATGAAATGGATGCGGCGTTTGGCACGGCGGGAAATTTTCCCGGCGATTTCCCGGATCATCTCAGTGGTCTCCGCGTCGTCGCACATGACCTGGTCGATTTCCTCGGTGAGGAAATCGCGGGCGGTGCGCTCGATCAGGCCGGGCTCTTGGAAGATGCAGGCGGGAGCGGCGTTGTTAGCGCGGCGGGCTTCGATCTCATCCCACTGTTCGAGAAGCATGTGAAGGTCGCGGACGAGGTGGCGGCGGCGGATGCCACTTGCGGCGGTGCGCATGATAATGCCCATGCCCTCGGGAACCTGGAGTTTCTGGGTGATGATGCGGAGGCGCTGGCGTTCCTTGGGGTCCTCGATCTTGCGGGAGATGCCGAACTGCTCGGTGAAGGGCATCAGGACGAGGTAACGTCCGGCGAGCGAGATGTTGGTGGTGACACGCGGACCTTTGGTGCCGATAGGGCCCTTGGAAACCTGGATGACGATTTCCGAACCGATCGGATAGATGTCGGGGATGTCCTTGGAGCTGATTTTTTTCTGCTGCTTCCGTTTGCCTTCGCGCTGGATTTCCTCGAGGCCTGCGTCGAGTGCGGCGGGGATGGCGTCCCAGAAGTGAAGGAAGGCGTTCTTGTCGAGGCCGATGTCCACGAACATCGCCTTGAGGCCGCCCTCGATGTTTTTGACGCGGCCCTTGAAGATGCCGCCGACGATGTTCTGGTCGCCCTCGCGCTCGACGGTGTATTCCTCGAGCACGCCGTCCTCGAGGAGTGCGACGCGGCGTTCAAGTTTCTCGATGTTGACGATGATGCTGTTACCACGGGCCGGGTTGGGTTTTCCGATGCCGAGGAGTCTTTTAATATGTTGGATCATTTTGATGGGAGTTTATTGGTTAGGGAAGCTGTTGTTTTGTTTTGGGGAAATCAGGGTTCCGTGACGGGGATGGCTTTGGGGATGACCGATCCCTCGGCATCCACCTCGGGGGTGATGGTCGGGGTGGGGGTTACGGTGGTGGAGGGAGGGGGTAGGATGGCGGAGACGACCTCGCCGGCTTCCTCGCCGGTCTCGCCTTCGGGTTCTTCCGCGGGGGTAGCCGGATCAGTCGCGACGGTTGCGGGTGTGGGCATGACCGCGCCGGCTTCGACGGCGGCGATCATTTCCGGAGAGATCTCGATGGTCTTCTCGATGCGGTCGGTGTTTCCGAGGGCCTTGGCCAAGGGCTTGAGCGGGAGCTTCACGCCCTTGTCGCGGGCGAAAAGACCTCGATAGACGAGGTTGACCAGCGGGCCGCAAACGCCGCCGCCGGAGCCGCCGTTCTGGACGAGGATGCAGATGGCGTATTTCGGGTTGTCGTAGGGCGCGAAGCTCATGACCCACGAGTTGTTGGATTTTTTGCCGTTGTCGGAAGTCTGAGCGGTGCCGCTCTTGGAGGCGACGACAATGTTCGTTAGCTTGGCTTTCCCCGAGGTTCCTCCGGGGTCGTTGGTGGACATCCGCATGCCTTTGCGGATGAGCTCGATGTCGCTCGGCTTGATGCCCGACTGGGTGAGATCGATTTCAAGCTTGGGGACGTCCGGGATGAGGGTTTTCCCGTCTTCGCTCACCGACTGCTTCACAATCCGGGGCTTGTAGTATTTGCCGCCATTAGCGACGCAGGCGGCGACGGCGCACATTTGAAGGGGGGTGGCGAGGGTGTCTCCCTGGCCGATGGAGAGGAAGGCTGTGAGGGCCGGGGTCATAGCCAGGGAAGGATTGGCGCTGCGCCATGCGCGGCTTCCGGGCAGGATGCCGGGGTCTTCCTTGGGCAGCTCGATGCCGGTGCGCTTGCCAATGCCGACGATCTGGCAGCCCTCGACCATCGCCTTCCAGCCGATGGTGTTCGCGAGCTTGTTGAAGTAGGGGTTGCAGGAATGCTGGATCGCTTCGGCTAGATCCTGGCCGCCGTGGCTGCCTTTGTGGAGGTTCCAGATCCAGCAGCCGACGTTTTTGTTGCCGTAGGTGACGTAGCCGTCGCAGGTGTAATTGCGGGTGGCGTTCCCTGCCAGGGCTCCGGCGATGGCGGTGGGGATCTTCATGGTGGAGCCGGGAGTGAACTCGGAAATCGCGCGGTTGGTGAACGGGGCGAGCTGCATGTTGGCCCGATAGGCGTCCCAGTTCTTTTGGGAAATGCTGGGGATGAAGTCGTTGGGGTTGTAGTCGGGCACGGAGGCCATGGCGAGGACTTCGCCGGTGTTGACGTCCATCACGACGCCAGCGGAGCGGCCTGCCAGGCGCAGGGTGTTTTCCAACAGATACTGGGCACGGGCGTCGATGGTGAGCCGGAGTTTGGCGCCGATGCCGGGCTTGGTGTAGTCGGACATCCGGATGGTGCGGCCTTTTTCGTCCTTCACGATGGTTTTCTGTCCTTCCGGTCCGCGGAGGGTTTCATCCATGGACGCTTCCACGCCGGCGATGCCTTTTTCATCGCCGATGTAGTGGTTGAATTGGCGGGTGGCGCTTTCCGGGACGTCGCCTTTTTCCCACTGTTTTAAATAGCCGAGGACGTGGCTGGCGAGGGCACCATACGGATAGTGACGCTGCGGACGGATGCTCGGATAGACTCCGGGCAGTTCGAGGTTGTGCTCCGCGAATTTGGAGAACTCCTCGTAGGTGAGATCGGAGCGGTAGCTGAAGGGGATGAGGCCGCCGTGGGTGAGGAAGTGGGTGCGGAGGTCGCCGGCTTTGTAGGGCCGGGCGAGGTTGAGGCGCGGGTCTCCGAGCACGCGGACGGGGCCGTCCCGGACGATGGCGACGATGTCTTTTTCCGAGCGCTTGCGGGGCAGGCCGTCTTCCTTGGTCAGGCGCTGGATGGTGGGGTCCTCGACGTGTTGTGATAGATACGCCTGGCGGATTTCATCGAGGTTGAAGGAGACCTCGTAGTTGCGGAGGTTGCGGGCGAGGGTGATGCCGTTGCGGTCGGTGATCTCGCCGCGGATGCCGGGCTCGCGGACGGTGACGGTGCGGTTGCCGGGCACCAGCTGGAGGAAATCGTCTCGGCGGACGATCTGGAATTCATACAGGCGGGAAAGCAGCACGCCGAAGGCGACGAGCACGAGGGTCGTCAGCAGATAGAGCCGGAATCGGTAGCGAGGTTCCATGGCTTCAGCGGGCGAGGCGGGCGAGGCGGCGTTTGCGGCCGGCGTCGGGGTTGATCGAGTGGTCGCAGATTTTCGCGACTTGGAAGAGCAGCCAGAAAACCAGCGGGGAAAACAGCATGGTCAGCAGCGAGGTGAAAAGCATCTGCATGACGGTGGCCTTGGAGAGGATAAAATCGCCGCGGACGAAGTTGATGATGGCGTATTCGGCGGCCAGATAGAGGAAGATGGCGATGCCGGACAGGAAGGCGGAGAACTGCCATTTCCCTTGCTTAAAGAGCGGCTGGATGCCCTGCATCAGGAAGCCCATCGCGCCGAAGAGAAGGATCGAGTAACCGAAGCGCAGGGACTCGACCTGCTGGGTATAGACTTCCGGAGCTCCGCCGTGCGGGCCGAGCGCGCAGTGGGCGTCCCAGAAAAAGCCGCCGATGAAGGCGAGGACCAGCATCGTCGGTTGCCCCACCGTGACGGCCGTGCAGAGGAACACCAGCTGGATGAGCATGATGCGCGACTGGTGCATGCCCGTGAACGCGGGCAGGAACTGCTGCACCACGAAGGAGGCGAGCAGAAGCAGAATGGTAATGAACGAGTAACGGATCACGGACGGGTCAGGGATCGGCGGAGAGCACGACGAAAACCGTGCTGAGATCCGCGAAGTTCACCGAGGGCCGGACGAGAGCTTCGGAATCCAGCGCGCCTTTTTCGACGGAATCGATGGTTCCAAGTAAAATGTTAGACTGGAAGATTCCTCCCCGGCCGGTGGTGAAGACGCGGAGCCCCGGGCGGAGCGCGGCGTCGATGGATAGAAATCTGAGGCGCAGCAGCGGGTTGCCGTCGAAGCGGCCGCGCTGGCCGCTGAGGATGCCGACTTCCGGCGAGCCCTCGACGCGCGCGGAGACCTGGCATTTCTCGTCGGTGAGCAGGAGCACGGACGAGCGGTTCTGGTCCTTGTAAATGCGGTCGATCTTGCCGACGAGTCCTTCGTTAGAGAGCACCGCGAGCTGGGTGCCGATGCCGCGCTCCTGGCCGGCGTCGATGTCCACGGTCTGCCACCAGGTGGTGGGCTGGCGGCGGATGACCTGGGCGGGGACCACGTCGAAGTGGGTGGCCTTCTTGTAATCCAAGGCATGCCGGAAGCGCTCGTTTTCGAGTTCGAGCTCGCGATAGCGCGACTCGATGATCCGCAGGCGTCCGAGCTCGCTACGGACGGTTTCGATCTCGACTTCGAGGTCCTTTGAATGACGCGTTTCCTGGAGAAACGCACGGGCCTGGGTTTCCATTTTCGAGCCGGATTTCAAGAATGGCGACATTGCCGAAAAGTAGAGATCCTGCACCTCGCGCACGGCACGTTCGCTTTGGGTGAATGCCCAGACGGCCCCTCCGAGGAAGAGCAGCAGCGCGATGAGATTGAGCGGCTTCATGGCCGGAATGGGCCTGGCGGGTTCCGCTGTTAGCGGTCGGAGTTGGTGACCCGCTTCAGGAGCGCAAGTTCCTGAAGCGCCTTGCCTGTGCCTTCGGCCACGGCGCTGAGGGGGTCCTCGGCGATGTGGACGGGCAGTCCGGTTTCCTCGCGCAGGAGGCGGTCAAGCCCCTTGAGCAAGGCACCGCCGCCGGCCAGCACGATCCCGCGATCGACGAGGTCGGCGGCGAGTTCCGGTGGGCAGCGTTCGAGAGTGGTGCGGACGGCGTCAACGATGGTGCTGAGCGGGTCCGCCATGGCCTCGCGGATTTCCTGCGAGGTGATGGTGATGGTTTTGGGGAGTCCTGCGACGAGGTCGCGGCCCTTGACCTCCATGGTCATTTCCTTGGGCAGGGGAGCGGCAGAACCGAGACGGATCTTGATGTCCTCCGACGTGCGCTCGCCGATCATCAGGTTGTAAGCGCGCTTCATGTATTGGATGATCGCCTCGTCCAATTCGTCGCCGGCGGTGCGCACGCTGCGGGCGTAAACGATACCGGAAAGGGAAATCAGCGCCACCTCGGTGGTGCCGCCGCCGATATCGACGATCATGTTTCCTGCGGCTTCCTGCACCGGCAAGCCGACCCCGATCGCCGCCGCCATCGGCTCCTCGATGAGGTAAACCTCGCGTGCTCCCGCCTGCTCGGCGGATTCGCGGACGGCGCGGCGCTCGACCTCGGTGATCCCGGACGGGATCGCGATGAGCACCCGCGGATTCGAGCGGCGGCCCTTGTTCACCTTGCGGATAAAGTGGCGGAGCATCGCCTCGGTGACTTCGAAATCCGCGATCACGCCGTCTTTCAGGGGCCGGATGGCGACGATATTGCCCGGCGTGCGGCCGAGCATGCGTTTCGCGTCGTCCCCCACGGCGAGCACCTCGTTGGTGCCCGCTTTGACTGCGACGACCGACGGTTCGCGTAAAACGATGCCGTGGTCTTTGACGTTAATCAGGGTATTCGCAGTGCCTAGGTCGATGCCGATATCATTAGAAAACAGGTTTCCAAAAAGCTTTTTGAACATGGATGTTGTTGAAAATGAGAGAGTAAATTGGAAGATTCGATGGTCTCCGGAGCCGGTTGGCGAGTCTGGAGAAAATAAAGCGGAAGTAGGACCCCGTGTGGAGAACGGAGTAACGTCAACACACACCGCCCCGAGGTCAAGCGGGAATCCGTGTTCCTCGCCGTGTCATCCAATGTTCCACGCGCTGAAAATCAATGCGTCGCAAGCAATGGGCCGACGGCGGCGTGGCGCGTGAGGAATTCGTCGGCCATCGCGCCATACGCCTGGGCACCGAGGCCGTTGGGGTCGTGCTCGAAGATGGTTTTTCCGTGGCTGGGCGCTTCGCCGATGCGGATCGTCCGCGGGATCATGGTGCGGTACATTTGATCTGGGAAAAACTTGGAAACTTCCTCGACGACTTGGCGCGAGAGCAGGGTGCGGCCGTCATACATCGTCATCACGATGCCTTCGAGTTTGATCCCGGGGTTGGCGTCGGAGCCGCGGATCTGGTCGATGACGTGGACGATTTTCGCCAAGCCTTCGAGGCCGAACCACTCGCACTGGAGGGGGATGAGGATTTCATCGGCGGCGGCGAGCGCGGAGGTCATCAGCACGCCGAGCGAGGGCGGGGTGTCGAGGATGCAGTATTCGAAAAGGTCGTTCGGCTTGAGCGCTTGGAGGATGACCCGCAGGCGGGTGAGGTGGTCGTCGCTGCGGGCGAGCTCGATTTCCACGCCGGCGAGGTCCATTTCCGAAGGCAGAATCGAGAGGTTCTCGCGGCCGGAGGGTATAATCTGTTGGGCGACGGTGGTGTCGCCGAGGAGGACCGGATACATGCTGCAACCGTCCGGCGGCTCGATGCCGAGGCCGCTGGTGCAGTTCGCCTGCGGGTCGAGATCGACGAGAAGCACGCGTTGGCCACGCAGCGCGAGGGCGGCGGAGAGGTTGAGGGCGGTGGTGGTTTTACCCACGCCGCCTTTTTGGTTGGCGATGGCGACGACTTTCATGCGGAAAAGGTCCAGACCCGGACGGGCAGACAGTCACGGGCGAGCGCGCCGCTGGCAATCAAAACCGCAAAAGGAAAAATGCCGAGTGCTCCGACCGGTTGCTACGGCGTCGCTCATACAACCGGCAGCGCATAGCCCTCACGTCGAGGACGGTCCTGCATCGCCGCGGCCTCCTTGTCGCCGGTGATTTGCTCGGCCTTCGGATCCCATTTGACCGCGCGTCCGAGACGTTGTGCGATGCCGGAGAGCTGACAGATGGTCGCGGAGCGATGTCCTACGGTCGCAGGGCAGATCGTCGGTTTGCGGGTGCCGATGGAATCGATGAAGTTCTGCCGGTGCTCCTTGGATTCGTAAACCTGGATATCGCTTTCTTTGAATTGATGGCGCACCAGTTCAGAGGGCAGGGTGTCGATCTTGCCGCGGCTGACATGCACTTCACCTTTGGTGCCGATGAAGCGGATCATGTGGCCGTTATCGGGCTTCTTATCCCGCCAGACCGTGATACCGTCGGCATAGCGGTAGTGGTGGTGCTCGGCACCTTCGAATCCTTGGGGAATGAACTCGACGGGCCCGGTGTCGTCGCGGTTGAGCGCCCATTGGACGATGTCAAAGTGGTGAGCGCCCCAGTCGCCGAATTTCCGGCTGCCATACTCCCAGTAGCAGCGCCAGCCGCCACTGTAATCGCCCTTAACCCGGTTTTCCGAGTGTTCGAAGAACGGCGTTGGGCCCAGCCAACGGTCGTAGTCGAAGCCAGCAGGCACCGGGACGACGTCTTCCTTTTCCGGAGCTTGGGGGAATTCACCCAGTTGGCAGTAGATTTCCTTCACTTCTCCGATCAGGCCGTTGCGCACCAGATTGGCGGCGATGCGGAAATGAATCGAGGAACGCTGCTGCGATCCGACTTGGAGGATGCGGCCGTATTTCTTCTCCGCCGCCACCAGTGCCTTGCCCTCTTCGATGGTCAACGTCATCGGTTTTTCGACATACACGTCCTTGCCTGCCTTCATCGCCGCCAGGGCGATGGCCGCGTGCCAATGGTCGGGGGTGGTGACGCACACCGCATCGATCTTGGGATTGGAAAGGATTTCCTCGAACCGCGCCGTGGCCTGGATGTCGTTGAAACCATTACCCTTCAAGACATCGACCGCCTTTTGCAACTGCCAGTCCTTGAGGTCGCACACGGCGATCGGCTGCACGTTTTTCAATCCGGGGAAGGACCGCAAATGCCCGTCGGAAATGAGGCCCATGCCGATAAACCCCATGCCGATGCGGGAGTTCGCGGCGGCCTTGGTGGCGTTGCCGAGGGTTTCGGCCCGGACGATTTGAGGCCCGACCACGACCGCACCTGCGGCGGCGAGTGAGGACTTGATGAAATGGCGGCGGGATGATTGTGAGGATGATTGCATGGCAATCCACGGATGGTGCCGCGCCCATGGATCGGTTCAAGCCTTCGTTTGCCGATAATGCGGCACGGCGGTATTGGCCGAACACCTTGACGACAGGGAACACGCGCTGAAAGGCGGCGACAGCGGCAAGACCATCGTTCGGGGCGCTCCTGCGAAATTTCTCATCCTCAAGCGCATCGCTCACAGCGATTCGGAGGCATCCTGCGAAAGCGGGACAAGCGCAAATGGCGTGGCCGGGGTCGAGACCACAACCGGTATCAAAATGCCTGGTTCGCTGAGCGGGGGTTGGTCTTCCTGATTACGATCACCCACGACTCAGCCGCGAGTCCCACGAAGTGAAAGGCGCGAGCCTGACATGCGGGAACTCATCGACTGGCGAGCCGGATGCGAGAAACTCGCCCTCCCTCTATTTACCACTCGCAGAGTCCTTCCAAATACGCGGCGGAGCCGTCGCGGAGCCAGCCGTCGAGCTGGGACGGATCTTTGAGCTGCTGGCCACGGAGGCGGGGGACGGCGATGTATTTGGTTTTGAGCGACGGCAGGTTGCTCATGTCCACCCAGAGTTTTTCGAACTGGCAGACGGGGAAGATGTCTTCCTGGCCGTGGCCCCAGCGTTTTTTGACGTCCTTGAGGGTGATGTAGGTGGGCATCCGCGCGGCGAGGGTGCGGATGGCGGTGTTGACCTTGTCGAGATCGGTGAGGTCGGCGCGGGTGAGATTGAAGGCCTGGAGCAGGGCGTCGATCTGGATCCAGCAGGTGTTGCTGTTATAATAGGAGAGGTTGAATTCGTCCTCCTCGCGCGGCATGGCGAGGCCTTCGACGAGTTGCGTGCGGCCGTTGACGCGGGCGAGGCCGCCGCCGCGGTCTTCAAGGCGGCGGGTGATGACCTCGAAACTGAGGCCCGCGCCGCTGTCGAGGTGGTGGCCTAGCAGCGCGGGGTCCACGTTCATGCCGACGGTGTCGATGTTGTGGAGGACGAGCGTCTGGAGCTGCGGACGTTCTGCGAGAAGCGCGGCGAGGGTGCCGTTTCTCAGGAGGTTGGGCACTTCATACCAGTGACCGACCGGGTGGAGGCACTGGAGCGGGAGGTTGTCGGTGTAGTCGCTGGCCTCGCCGGTGGATTCCGCCCAGCCGAGCAGCGCGGTGCGCAGCGAGTCGCGGACTTTCTGCTGCTGCACGTCGAGCACCTGCTGGGGCATTCCCTCCCAGGCAAAGCGCAGGTCGCGGACGGTGGGCACGGTGCGCAGGCCGATGGATTTCCCCTGCGAGAGATAGAGCGGGCCGTCGTAGTGATAGTTTTCGTAATGAGTGAGAAAACGCTCGGTAGGGTCGTGGGAAAAATAACTGGTGGTAAAAATGTGGGGGATGGTCATGCCCGCCTCGCGGCCGGTTTTGCGGCTTTTGGCGAGGTGGGTCTCGATGAACGAACGGTGGCGGCCACCGAGTTTGCAGAACGGGTGCAGGGCTTTGACGACGCCCGCGCCCTGGGTCCAGCGGGAGCCTGCACCGGCAGCGAGGGTGACGACGGCGACCTCGCCGTTCTTCAAGGCTGCGAGGCCCCTTTCCCGCGAGGCGGCGGAAATGGAATCGGCCTGGGTGAGGTCGGTGTCGTGGATGTCTTCGATGATGGCATTCGCGGGCAGCCGGTTCTGGGCGAGACCGATGCGGCCGGCCTTGAGGTCCTCGCGGATCTGTTCGTGGGCGGTGCGGTCGAAGCCGTGCGCGGCGAGAATTTCTGTGAGGGACTCGCGGTTGCGGCTTTTTCCCTGACTGCGCGGGAAGATGGAGTCGAACAAAGTTTGCACCATGCCGCGGAGTTCGGGGTGATTGCGGCAGGCGGTGGCGAAGTGGTCGAGTTCGGCGAGGCGCAGCGGCGAGAGTTCGTGGCGGCCTTTCCGCAAAAGCTGGGGGACGATGTAGCTGTAGTAACCGGACGGCATCAGCGCGTCCTCGCCAGCCAGCAGATCCGCCCAGGTGCCGCGCTCGTTGATGGCGAAGTTGTAAACGACCGGCTCCATGGCGAAGGGCAGCGCGGAGGCTAACATTTCCTTGGTCTCGGACATGATGGCCTGGAGGCGTGCTTGGCCCTCGGCTTTTCTCTCGGGCGCGAAAATGAAACCCATGCCGCCGCCGGCCATACCGCCGAGCATCCAGAAGCCCCAGAAGTCCGGGCCGAACTCGCCGCTGATTTTCTCGATGAGCGTCTCGGTGTAGAGGTTGCTGGCCCACGGGATGATGGTCTGGAGAGGCTGGCGGAAATTCTCGGTGGTGGCCGCACCGATGGCGGGAATGTCGCCGGTGTGAAGGGCGGATAGAATCCGATCGAGAATACCGTGGGTCTGCTGGCGGGCGATCCACTCGGGACCGCTGCGCAGGAGGTATTTCTCGGTGACCATTTCCAGGATGGGGCCGACGTTCTGCGCCATGCCACCGTGGACGAGGACGAGCGAGTCCTGGAGTTTCTGGCGGGCGTCAGCGGGGACGTCGGTGTCGTCGAGCACCTTGTGGGTGGGCATGAGGCGGCCGCGGGAGATGCCGAATTCCGGGTCGCCTTCCTTGGCGAAGGTGCCTTGGATGAGTTTCATGCCGGGCCAGACGCCGCCGGAATCCTGCCAGCCGCCGCCAGAGCCGCCGATCCACTCGCCTAGCAGCGCGCGGGCGAGCACGATGCGGCGTTCGTTTTCCTCGAGCGGACCGGTGAGCGAACGGGCCTGGCCGGTGGCGCGCATGCAGACGCTTATGAGCGCAGCTAACAAATTGGTAGAGACGGCGAGGCGCGAGCCTTTGGGGATGTTGTTGACGTTGGAGACGAGTTCGAGTCCTTTTCCCGGACCGACGACGCGGGCCAGCAGGTCGGCGAGGCTCTGGCCGGATCCCTCGATGCCGGGCGGGACGATGCCGCTGGCGATGACGGCGGCCTTGAGCAGGCCGAGGTAGTCTTTGGCGAAATCGAAGACTTCGTTGAGACTGGAAATTTCCGCGCTGCAGCCGAGATCGACGCTGGTGAGGCGGAGGATGGGTTCCTCGATCACTCGGAGGCTGGCTTCGACCGGCGGGCTGGGCTCCTTGTCGCGGCCGTGGACTGCTAGGTCAATGGAGATGTTGAGGACCTTCGCGCCCTCGGGGTAGTCCATGCCGAGGAAGAAGATGTCGCTCCAGCCGCAATGGGTGAGGTCCATGCGCACAGGCGTGCGCTCGCGGAGAATCGGATAGGTCCCGGTGGCGGGATCGCGCCGGGTCATTTTCTGGCGGATGCGTAGCGGTTGGTCGGCCGGGTGGCCCATGCGGAACATCCATTGGTTGCCGCTAACACTCCTGACGCTGCGGCGGACCTGGTCGGCCAGGGTTTGGAAGGCGAGGCGCTGATAGACGGAAGCGAGGGCGCTGGAAATGCCGTCGCTGGGGCCTTCAGCGCGCTGGGTTTTGAGAAAGATGTCGATGGCTTCCTCGAAGCGGCGTTCGAGCAGGTTTTCGTAGCCCTTGAAGGGGATGGCTCCGGGTTTGTCGCCGGATGTCACCCCGGCGAGGCGCAGCGGCAGGTGGAAGCGGTGGATGGAATAAAGGAATAACAGGGCGCGGACGCGGTGATAGAGATTCTCGCTGGTGCGGCGGAACGCGTCGAGCGCGTCGGCCTCGGCGAGCAGTTCTGCGAGTGAGAGTTTCTCGCAGGCGGCGTCGAGCGAGACGTCGCGGACGGCGTCGTCCGGCGAGGTGATGAGAGTGAGCAGGGCCATGAACGGTTAGGCGTGGGATTGGGCGAGCAGCTCGACGATGTTGGTGAGCACCTCGTCGCGGTCCTTGCCGGCGAGGCCGAGCGCGAGTTGGGCGGTGAGCAGGCCGTAGTGGACGCCGATGTCATGGCGGCGGCCTTGGAGTTCGTGGGCGAGGTAGTGCTCGCGGCGGGCGATTTCCGAGAGGGCGCTTGAGAGGTCCGCGCGGCCGGCGACGAGCTGGCGGGCGAGGATTTCCATGACGGTGGGGGTGAGGACGTGGAGGCCGAAGAAGCAGAGATAGTTGCCGGCGCGGAGTCCGGGGACGACGAGTTTTTGCTCGGCCTCGGTGGGAGTGGGTTTTTCGATGACCGTCTCCACTTGATAGAGCAGGTCGCTGCCGGGGACGCGGCGTCCGCCGATGGCGCCGTAGAGCGGGAGCTTGCTCTCGTGGGTGGCCTGGACGGCGGAGACCGCGCATTTTTCGGCAGTGGCGGTGGCGAGGAGCTGGGCGGCGCAGGAGGTTTCGGTGCGGCTTAGATAGAGGTGGTCGCCGACCATCAGGAGAAACGGATCCGTGCCGGTGAAAGCGGCGGCGCAATGAACGGCGTGGGCATAACCGAGTGCTTCGGGCTGCTCGATGAAGCGCATGTGGCTGGCGTGCGGTCCGGCGGCGGCGGCGTAGGCGGCCTCGTCGCCGGGACAGATGATGACGGCGATTTCTTCGATGCCTGCGGAGGTGATTTCATCCGCTAGAATGGCGAGGGCGGACCTGGAGGTCCCGTCGCGATCAACGAGCGTCTGAAGGGGGAGGGTCCGCTGGGATTTCCCGGCGGCGGTGATGACGGCTTTTTTGACTTTCATGTTGAGGATACTGCTGAATCAAGCGGTGTTGGCAACTCTTCAGAGCGCGTCACGCGGTTTTGCCGTCGGCACCGGACTGGCGAAAAAACGCGAAGTGACGGCGGACTGCGAGATTCAAACCGTCACTTTCGGAATCAGGAAAGCGCCGGGAACGGCTTCATCGAGAGTCGCCAAACGGAGGCCATGATTTTCCGCCAGAGCGAGAAGATGAGCGTCGGTGGTTCTGGACGCGGAGGAGCACCAGACGGGCCAATCCCCGCAAGAGGGTTGGTCATCCGATAAAAACGCGTGACTTTCGCCAAGACTCCCAAGCATTCCCGACAATGTGTTCGCCGCCTCGCCGACCGATAACAGTCCTCCAGTGCGCTGCACGGATACGCGGATGAATCCCAGCTCCGGGATCGCCGCGGTGGCAAGGGTGACGCCGCGCTTTGCCATCATTTCACCAATCCATGCCGCAGCGCGATGGTGGTCCGCGTGATCGGACCAGCCCCAAGCGACCAGCACATTGACGTCGAGCAGGTAGTTCATCACGGGAAATCGGCGATCATTTCGCGGACGGAAGCCGTGGTCAGTGGCGGTTTCCCGGGGTGAGGGGCGAAAATCATCGCGCCTGTGAATTCACAGCGCGTCCGCTGCGGAGGTTCGGGAGCCGGTCCCGCGCCCTTGGCTCGGCGGCGAAGGTACTCCGATAGGCTGGTCCGTTCCTGTTTTGCTAGGGAACGGATCAACTTTGCCTCGTCATCGGTGACTTTAAACGAGATCGTCTTCATGGGTAAGACGGTAATACCATGGGGCGAATTGTCAAGTGGATTCTTGAAGGGACGAGACGCCCCTTCCCCATATTTTTGGGGTTCAAGCGGTCTTGCCGTCGGCCTTGGGCTTGCGCAATTTCGGGGGCTCGGGGGCTTTGACGGGGATGACTTTTTCGATGGCTTCGACGGGCACCCAGCCGCGGGTTTTGGTGGCGAAGGCGACGTAGGCCCAGCGGCCGGACGTGGTGATGATTTCGCAGAGCGAGCCGGGCGGCGCGTCGATGACCTCGGGCGCGGTGCGGGCGGCGTCGGTATGGAGCGCGGTTTTTTCGGCGATGATGACGGCTTGTCTGGCGAGCGGCGCGAACTCGGCGTCGTTCGGGAAATAGCGCCAGCCGAGCGCGCCGACGGAAACGAGCAGCGGGCCTAACACGAGCGCGCCGACGGCGGCGACCCGCAGCCGCGCGCCGGGGCGGGTGGCGGGGAAAACCAGCAGGGCCAGGCCGCAAAGCCAGAGGCCGCTCCAACAGGTGGCTTGCCAGGCGGAGAGTGGAAGGCGGGTGAGCGCGTATTGGTATTCCGGCCGTTGCACGACGATGGCACCGTGTTTCCGCTCGATGAAGCGGAGGTTCTGACGGGCTTCCTGATGGCCGGAATCGCGGGCGAGAGCGCGGCGATAGTAGAGCGCGGCGTAGCCGGGGGAGCCTAAACGATAACAGGCGTTGCCAATGTTATAGAGCGTGTCGGCGGAGAGTTGTTCGTAATTTCCGGCACCGAGCCAGAGCTTCACGGCGTCGTCGTATTTTGCGGATTCGTAGGATTCTAACGCCTGGGTGGCGGTGTTTTTCGCCCGTGCGGGTGGGCCGAAACCAAGCGCGGCGATGAATGCGAATGCGAGTGCTGCCTGGCGGAGGAGCTTGAGGATTTGATTGCGGCGTTTTGGATCGAGCACGGCTTTCGGATTGCCGGAAAGGAAGCAAAGGGCGTCGCGCTCGGCAAGGATGGTTTGGATTTCCGCAGGCGGAATGCCGCCGAGGTGGTGCTCGATGAAAGCTCCTGCGGATTTGAGAAACTCGGTGTCATCGGCAGGCGGCGTTTTCTCGATTTTACGGAGTTCCCGAATCCGCGCGTCGCGGGCGGGGTCTTTCCGGAGGCGCGGGGCGCAGCGCATCCAGAGCGCCTTGGAGATGAGGACGAGCGCGAGCAACGCGCCGGCTGCATGGCCGAGCCAGGTGGGAAGTGCTGAAGCGGCGGGCAGGGTGAGTTGCGCCGGGCGAAGGACTGCGAGGATGTTGGTCATGCGTTCGAAGGGGACCGGCAAGGCCTCGACGGCGGCGGGGTTCGCACCCAGCGTGGTGTTAGGTCGCATTTGCAGCGCGATGGACTCGGTGGTGATGGTCTTGTAGGTTTCGTCTTTGGGATCGAAGTAAACCAGGCGGAATGGCGGGATCTCCGATTTCATTTCCAGGGGGCGGATCGATTGGTGGAAAACGACGTTGCCGGAGAGTTGGCGCCGCTCGTCGCCGCGTTGCTCGGTGGTGGTGCCGTAGATTTTCCAACCGGTCGGGTTTTCGAGTTTCGGCGGACGCAGCGTATCGAGATTGCCGCTGCCGCTGACGATCAGATCGACCGAGATCGGGTCGCCCTCCTGGACCTCGGTCGCGGTGGTGCTGGCACTCAGTCGGAAGCTGCCCACGGCGTTTTCAAAGCCTTCCGGTGCGCCTTCGGGTAGCGGCATGGATTGGATTTCGAGTTTGGGAACCTGCAGATAGACCTCCGTGCTGACTTGGCGCGGGAAGGGGTCCATGACCATCTCGCGGGTCATCAGACGGATTTTCGCCGGGCCGATTCCGATTTTCCCGCTGCGGGTGGGGGTGATCGTGCTCGGGTAGGCCACCGAGACGTAGCGCATTCCTAGCAGGTTGATCCTGCTGCGCATGGGGGAGGGTTGGAAGCGCCATGCGGCCACGCCGTCACGCTCGAAATCCGGAATCCCCCAGTCCTCGATGATCATTTCTTCGGGAACGAAGAGCTTGATTTCAGTGGTGGTGGTTTCGTTTTCGAACGGCTTGTTCTTCAGGATGCGGAACGAACTGGCGTAGCGGATGGTCTTTCCACCGGCCTGGACTTCGGACCATTCGAGTTCGTCCGGATTGAAGATCACGAAATCGAGTTTTTCTGTTAGAATCTTGGTGCCGTCCACCATCACCTCGACCGGCGGGATGGAATATCCGCCAGTTTCATAACCGGAGACGATGTAGTCGAAAACGTATTCCAGCCTTCTGCCGGGGAGCATTCTGGTTTGCGGACCTCTGCCGGAAGGCTGGATGGCGATGTTCCTGACCTTGGGCGGCTCGGGGATTGCGTTAGGCAGGCCGCCTGCCATGGAGATTTCCAACAGGGCCTGCTCGCCGCGCGCCAAGAATGAGGTGGAAAGCCGGCTGCTGGCCTGACCGTGGGCGTGGGGACCGAGCAGGATCCAGACCGCGGCGACGCGGATGGTTCGGATGAAATGTTTTAAAGTGTTCATGATGTTACCAATCTTTCTCCGCGTCCCGGAACTCGCGTCGGCCCGGAGTTAGAGGCCCTTTTTCGAGGTCAGCGTTTTCCTTGAGAATCCGGTGGGCGCGTTCCTCGGGCGACTCGTTGGGATTTTCGCCTCCTTTGTCGCCGTCTTTCTTGTCCTTATCCTTGCCCTTCTTGCCGTTGTCCTTCTTCTCCCCGTCATCGCCCTTGCCTTCTTTAGGCTCCTTTCCGCCGTCGCCCTTGTCGCCGGGTGGATTGGGGCCTTTTTCGCCTTCTTGGCCCTTTTCGCCTTCTTTCGGTTCGCCCTCGCCTTCCTGGGGCTGGCCTTCGCCGGACTGGGGCTGAGGCATGGATTGCTCGGTCTCTTGCTTTTCCTGATCCAAAAGTTCCCCGAGCCGCTTGAGATAGGTCATCGTCAGCTCGCGGTTCTTGCTGGCGATCTTGTCGGAGGGAAACAGGGCAAGTGTGGAATCATAGTGCCTAACCGCGTCCGCCCAGTTGGTGACGAGCGATTCGATCCTGGCGTATCCGCCGGAGTCGCCCTCCTCGGTGGCCTCGGATTCGCGCAGTTTCGCGAGGGCTTCCTTGACGATGGTATCGAAGCGGGCGAGGTCGGGAAGCGCTTCCGAGTCGCTCGGGTAGGCATCGCCGGATAGGCCCTTCCAGCCGAGCTGAAACAAGGAATTTGCAATGCCGAGGTGGCCGTTCGATCGGACCATTGAGTCGCTAGAAAGCAACGAATGGCTGAAGGCGGTGCGCGCGCCGCGGAAATCTCCCGCGCGGTAGGCAGCCGTCGCTTCGCCGAGACGGTAGCGGGCCTGGGTTTCACGGAGCTTTGATTTTCCGGCGAGCTCGTGATAGGCATCACGGGCTTCCTCGTAGTGTTTCCCCGCCAGCGCGGCCTTGGCGTCGGACGCTTCGCCGGCCCGGGCGTCAGGGATCGTTAGGAACGCGCCGGTGAGAAGGATCGCCGCCTGGATGCCTTTCCAGCGGGTGCCCGCGACGATGGAGACGACGAGGAACAGGATCGCGGGGAAAACCAGCCACTGATAGAACTCGATCGAGATTCGGCGTTCGCGCCCTTCCATTTCAAAGGCATCCAGTCCCTGCACCACGGATTTCACCATCCCGGGCACATCCAGCCCGGAGCCGGCGATGGTGTAGCGGCCTTTGGTGCCTTCCGCCAGTTTGCGCATCACATCGCCTTGCAGGCGGCTGATGATGGTGTGGCCGGAGCGATCGACCATCTGTCCGTTAGGGAAATCGGGGTTTGGGACGAAGCCGCCGTCCTCGGTGCCGACTCCGATGGCGATGATGTAAACGCCGGATCGCTCGGCTTCGGCGATCATCGCGTCGAGGTCCCCCTCGTGCTTCTCGCCGTCGCTGAGGATGACGAGCGCGTTGTTTTTCTGCTCGGTTTTTTTGAAGGTCTCGGTCGCGAGTTGGACGGCGGCGGCGAGATCCGAGCCGCCGAGCGGGGCCCAGGTTTCATCGACCTGCTCGACGGTCTCGCGCACGGCGCTGTGGTCGATGGTGAGGGGAGCAAAAATGTAAGGGTCGCCGGCGAATCCGAGGAAGCCGATCCGCTCGTTAGGCATGGCTTCCAGCAGTTCGTAGATGACGACTTTCGCCTGGGCGAGCCGGTCCGGTTTGACGTCGTTGACCCGCATGCTTTTGGAAATATCGAGGGCGATCATGACGTTGCGACCGAGTGATTTCTCGGTCTTGGTGCCGGCGTCGCCGCGGGGGCGGGCGAGCGCGATGATCGTCGCGGCACAGGCGGTCAGCAGGAAAAATAGGGCGAACCAGCGGGGCAGGGAACTGCCGCGCCTGAGCAGGGTTTCCCGAAGCCGCGGAGCCACAAAGGCCGCCCACTGCTGCCGCCGCAGGCGCGACGTCAGGACCGCGCCTACTCCCAGGAGTGGGAGCAGGAGCAGCAGGGCGAGCCAGCCGGGTTGGGCGAAATTCATCGGATCAGGTGGAAGGTGGAGGATTCAGGGCCATGTAAATCGCAGCGCCTAGGGCGGCGAGCAAGCTGACGCCCACGAACCAGGGAAAGAGCTCGGTATCATCGATCACGGTGAGGCTTTTCGCATCCGTTTTTTCCAGGTTGTCGATGGTGGTGAAGGTCTTCTTGAGCGCGGCGAGATCCTGCGCCCAATAGTGCTCGGCTCCGGTGAGGTCGGCGATTTTCTTGAGCGTGGGCAAATCGAACTCCTGATAGGGGAAGCGCATGATGCTCTGGTCCACGCGGCCCTCGGTGGTGCCGATGGCCACGGTGTAGATCTTGATGCCGAGCGTTTTCGCGTGCTCGGCGGCTTCGATCGGCGAGATTTTCCCCGAGTTGCTCGCCCCGTCGGTGATGAGCACGATAATCTTGCTCTTCGCGTCGCGGGCTTCCAGTCGGACCGCAGCGGCGGCAAGGGCGGAACCGATCGCGGTGCCTTGCTCCTTGATGGTGCCCATGTCCCGCTGGTCGTTCAGGCGGAGTTCGTTCAGCGATCTCCTCAGCCATCGGTGGTCGAGGGTGATCGGGCTGGCGTCGCGCGGTCGTCCGGCGAAGGCGACCAGGCCCATGCGGTCTTCCGGGCGGCGGCCGATGAAATCATCGACCACCATCTTCGCCACATCGATGCGTTTCACCTGCTCGCCTTGATCGACGAAATCATCGATATCCATTGAGAGCGAGACATCGAAGGCGATCATGATGTCGATGCCGCTGGCCGTGCGGCTTTGATACTCGTTGCGCCAGACCGGGCGGGCCATGGAAATGATAGAGCAGAACAACGCGAGGTAGGCGAGCGGTAGCCCGAGGCTCCATGCCACCCGCCGGACTTGGTTTCCGAGGCTGACAAGAACTGATAGGTTCGGGAAAACAACGGCCGCCTCCGAACCCCTTCCGCGGCGGAGCGCGAGCAACAGGAACGCCGGCAAGAGCAGCAAGAGCCAGCCGGGCTGCGCGAAACGGAAGTGTTCGAGAAACGCGCTCATGCCCGGAATCCGTGGTGCAGGGTTTTTAGCAGCCTGCGTGATTCGTCGACGACTTCGCTGGCGGCCGCGTCGGGAATCTCAGCGGCGTATTTCAACGAGGCGAGGCGGGCGAATCCCTGGCCGGCCGCCGCGCGGGCTTCTTCGGAGAAATCCTTCAGCGCCTCATGCCGGGAAATGGTTTCCTCATGCGTCTCGAACAAAGCGGGGTCGCCCGCGGCGGCGGATAGATATTTCCGCAGGATGAGGGAGGATTGGATGGCGGCATCGCGCGCTGTTCCTGTGGTGATATTTTCAAGCGCCGCGACGGCTTCCGCGTGGGCCGCCTGGCGGATGGCTAGCGGGTCGAAGGGGGCGGACCTTTTCTTTTTGAAAATGAGGATCGCGAGCACCACGAAAACCAGCACGACCGCCACGGCGATCATCCACGGCTCCAGCCATAAATCCGGGACCAAGGCCTCGGGCGTGCTTGGTTCCAATAATTCAAAACTGCCGGATTTCTCGTTCATTCTATCCGGAGCGTTTGCGGCCGCGCTTTTTCAGGAGTTGGTGCAATGCGGCAAGCGTGTCGCCGTCGGTTTTCAAGTCCGCCGAGTCGATGCCGTGCTTCTTGAAAATCGCCGCCACGCCTTCGAGTTGTCTCTTCATGAGCTTCGCGTAGCCCATCCGCAGGTTCGGGTTGCTGGTGTTGACCAATGTTTCGAAGCCCGTCTCGGGATCGACCATCACCACCTTGCCGCCCTTCGGCAGCTTGGCTTCGAGCGGGTCGAGGACGCGCAACGCGATGGTCTCGTGTTTTTTCGCCAGCTTGCCGATCGGCTTTTCCAGTGGGTCGGAGAAAAAATCGGAGATGAGGAAAATCACCGACTTGCGGCGCAGGGTCCGCACCATGAAATCGCAGGCTTCGGCCACCGACGTGCCGGGTTTCTCCGGCTTCGCCACCAGGATTTCACGGATCATCCGCAGCAGGTGGCGGCTGCCTTTTTCCGGCGGGATGAACAGGATCGGCTCGTTCGCAAAGATCAACAGGCCCACCTTGTCGCCGTTGTGGAGCGCGCTGAATCCGAGCACCGCCGCAGTCTCCGCCGCGATCTCGCGCTTGCTGAGGGAGACGCTGCCATAGTCCGAAGAGCCGGAGACATCGACCGCGATCACTACCGAAAGCTCGCGCTCCTCGCGGAATTTCCTAACGAACGGCATGTTCATCCGCGCGGTTACGTTCCAGTCGATGAAGCGGACCTCGTCGCCGTGCTGATACTCCCGGAAATCGTCGAAATCCAAGCCCTGCCCACGGAACGATGATAGATATTCGCCGGAAAACGACTCGCGCACCAAGCGCCGAGCCTTGAGCTCGAGCTTGCGCACGCGCGCCATCATTTCCTCGATCTGTTCGTCCGTCAGCATCCTGAAAATCTGAAATTTGAAATTTGAGATCTCAAATCATTAGGGCACCGCCACCTTGCTCATGATCCGCTCGATCACCGAGTCGGTGGTCATTTCCTCGGCCTCCGCCTCGTAGGTGAGGAGAATCCGGTGGCGGAGCACGTCGAGCGCCATGTCCTTCACGTCCTGCGGCGTGACGAACGCGCGGCCTTGCATGAAGGCTCGCGCCCGCGCCGTTAGTGCGAGGTTGATGGTGCCTCGCGGCGAGGCGCCGGAGCGGACGAGATTTTTCAGCGGCGCGTCCACAAGCCCCGGGAAGCGCGTGGTGTGGATGATTTGGACGATGTATTTGCGGATCGCGGGGTCGATGTAAACCTCGTTCACCAGTTCCCGCGAGGCGGCCACCTGCTCGGGTGTCGCCACCGACTTCGTCTGATAGGGCGGGGTCGAGGTCGCCATTTTGTCGAGGATTTCCAGTTCCTCGTCCTTCGACGGATAGCCGACTGTCACCTTGAGGAGGAAGCGGTCGAGCTGCGCTTCGGGAAGTTGATAGGTGCCTTCCTGGTCGATCGGGTTCTGGGTCGCCAGCACGAGGAACGGCTTGGGCAGGGGATACGAGCGGTCGCCGAGCGTCACTTGGCGCTCCTGCATCGCTTCGAGCAACGCGGACTGGACCTTGGCCGGGGCGCGGTTGATTTCATCGGCGAGGATCAAGTTGTTGAAAATCGGGCCCAGCTTGGGCTCAAATTTGGTTTCCTGAGGGTGGTAAACCATGGTGCCCACTAGGTCGGCGGGCAGCAGGTCGGGAGTGAACTGGAAGCGCGCGAAGGTGGCGTGCAGCGAGCCGGAAAGCGCCTTAACCGCGAGAGTTTTCGCCAATCCCGGCACGCCTTCGAGCAGGATGTGGCCGTTGCAAAGCAGCCCGATCAGCAGCCGGTCCACCAAGCGTTCCTGGCCGACCAGGACCCGCCCCATTTCATCCTTCACCGCCTGGATCCAGCCACTCGTTTCTGCGATCCGCTCTTGCAAGTTATCTGTTGTCATCGATTTGATGCGGCAGTTTGGCACGCCAGCGAATCCGTGCAACCGGCAAAGCGCGGAAAAACGGATGAATTGCTTCCGGTAGCGGGCGAGCCAATCAGGCAGCGTCCTGGTCCGCGCGCTTGCGGCGGATGCTGGGGGGGCGCTCGCCGGTGACGACCTGGCGGTTGATGGTCACGGTGTCGATGTCCTCGCGAGAGGGAATGTCGAACATGACTTCGAGCATCATTTTTTCGAAAATCGAGCGCAACGCGCGGGCTCCGGTGCCGCGGCGGACGGCTTCTTCGGCTAGAGCTTGGAGGGCGTCGCGGGTGACGCGCAGCTTCACGCCGTTCATGGCGAGTTGCTTGCCGTATTGTTTGACCAAAGCGTTTTTCGGGTCGGTGAGAATCGAGATCAGCTCGTCTTCCGTCAGTTTCCTGAGCGCGGAGATGACCGGGATGCGGCCGATGAATTCCGGGATGAGGCCGAAGTGGAGGAGGTCCTCCGGTTGGACTTTTTCCAAGACGTTCACTGAAGGATCGTCGAGATTTTCCCTGGATGTGTCCGCATGGAAACCGAGGGTGTTGCTGCCGAGGCGGCGGCGGACCAGGTCCTCGAGGCCGACGAACGCGCCGCCGACGATGAAGAGGATTTTCTCGGTGTTGACTTGGATGTATTCCTGCTGGGGATGTTTGCGGCCACCTTGCGGCGGGACGTTGCAAATCGTGCCTTCGAGGATTTTGAGCAGCGCCTGTTGGACGCCCTCGCCGGAGACATCGCGGGTGATCGAGACGTTCTCGGTCTTGCGGCCGATCTTGTCGATCTCGTCAACGTAGATGATGCCGCGCTCGGCGCGGGCGACGTCGAAGTCGGAGGCTTGCAACAGGCGCAGGATGATGTTTTCCACGTCCTCGCCGACGTAGCCAGCTTCGGTTAGGGTGGTGGCGTCCACGATGCAGAACGGCACGTCGAGCACGCGGGCCAGCGTGCGGGCGAGAAGGGTTTTTCCCGAACCGGTCGGGCCGAGCAGCATGATGTTCGACTTCTCGATCTCCACGTCCTTGAACTCGTCACTGAGTTTTGCCTGGTCCTGGCGGAGGCGCTGGTAGTGGTTGTAAACGGCGACGGATAGAACTTTTTTGGCGTTCTCTTGGCCGATGACGTGTTCGTTGAGCTTGGCGAGGATGGCGGCCGGGAAGGGGATCTTGAAGCCGGGCTTTTCGGCCGGTGTTTTGCCTTTGGCCGGAGTGCCGCCGAGTTCCTTTATGAGGATGTTTGAGCAGACCTCGATGCACTCGTTGCAGATATAGACACCGGGACCGGCGATCAGTTTTTTAACCTCTGAATGGCTCTTCCCGCAGAAGGAGCACATCGTCAGATTTGAAGCGCGGGCCATGAGGTAATATCAGATGAGGGTATTGGGAATTCAGCGGGATCAAGCTTCAGGCTTTTTCTCCTCGATGGCGGCGACGACCGTGTCTGGCAGCTGTTTGCGGCTTTCGAGGACTTTATCAACGAGGCCGTAAGCGACGGATTGCTCGGCGGTCATGTAGTTGTCCCGGTCCGAATCGTTTTCGACCTGTTCGATGGACTTGCCGGTGTGAAAGGCAAGGATTCCGTTGAGGCGCTTCTTGAGATTGAACATGAAGCCGATGGTGCGCTCGACATCGGAAGCAGTGCCCTGCGCGCCGCCGGAAACTTGGTGAATCATGACGTGGGAGTTAGGCAGGCAGAAACGTTTGCCTTTCGTGCCGGCGGTGAGGAGCACCGAGCCCATGGATGCGGCGATGCCGATGCAGTAGGTGTTCACGTCGCAGGTGAGGAATTGCATGGTGTCATACATCGCGAGGCCGGCGGTGACGGAGCCGCCGGGGGAGTTGATATAGATGTGGATGTCCTTCTTCGGGTCCTGCATTTGCAGGAACAGTAGCTGGGCGATCACCGAGTTGGCGACGAAGTCATCGATCGGCGTGCCGATGAAGATGATGCGGTCCTTGAGAAGGCGCGAGTAGATGTCGAACGAGCGCTCGCCGCGCGCGTCCTGCTCGATCACGACGGGGACGTAGTAGCTGTTGCGCGGGGCGGATGAGCTCATGGAAGGTGATTGGAAGTTAGTCATTGATGAGTGTTTCTGTGGACTCGACTACATTCGCGTGCTCGACGAGGAAGTCAATGGTCTTGCCGATGGCCATCGAGCTGCGGATGTTCTGGATGCGACCGGCGCGCTGCATGTCCTTGATGAATTTTTTTGGTGCGACTTTGCGCTGGGTGGCGATTTGGGCGAGATGATTGATCAACTCGGAGTCGGAAACGGTGATTTTTTCGATCCGCGCGATTTCCTGGAGGATGAAATTGGTGCGGAGGTTGGAGACCGCTTGTTGGCCGGCGCTGGCGAAGATTTCGTTCTGTTGGGATTCGATTTCGTCTTCGCTCATGCCGGATTGGACGCCGCGCTTCACCATGGCGTCGGCCTGGCTTTGCGTTTCCTGGGTGATGAGTTCTTCGGGGAGCTCGAAATCGACCTGCGCGTTGAAGTGGGCGACGATTTGATTCACCTTCATGTCCGAGATTTTCCGGTCGCGTTCGCCGGCCATGTTTTCGCGGATGATTTCCTTGATGTCGGCCATCGTCTTGCCGGGAGCGAGGCGGTTGGCCATCTCGTCATCGAGGGCGGGAAGGATCGCTTCCTTGAGTTCCTTGAGGACGGTTTGGAAAACGATTTCCTTGTTGGCGAGTTCGCTGACCGGGAAATCTTCGGGAAGGGTGAGGGTGATTTCGCGGGAATCTCCGGCATTCATTCCGACGAGTTGAGCGACGAATCCGGGAAGGAAGGCTTTTTCATCGAGGCGGACCCAGAAGCCTTCGCGGCCGGTGAGGTAACCGGCGGGTTTGCCGAGGAATTCCTCGGTCGGTTTGCCCTCGACGGTCGAGGTGTAGTCGATGACGGCGAAGTCGCCCATGGCGGCGGCGCGGCCTTCGATCGCGTTGAAATCCGCAAAACGTTCCTGGAGCGCGGTGAGCTGGGCTTCGATTTCCTCGCCTGGAACCGCAGCTGGCGGGACGGTCACGCTGACGCCTTTGTATTCAGGGAGAGTGACTTCGGGAGCGAGAGTGAGCTTGGAAACGAAAGTGATGCTGCCGTTCGGATGGGTGGTGACGTCTTCAGGCACGCCGAAGTCGAGGACGTGCAGGGATTCCTGTTTGAGGGCTTCGTCGTAGGCCTCGCTGATGAGTGCTTCGTTGAGCTGGTCGGAAATTTCCTTTTGGAAGCGTTTTTCGACCACCGCGCGGGGGGCTTTGCCGGGGCGGAAGCCGGGGACGCGGGCCTTGCTGGCGTAGCCTTTGACGATTTGATCGCGTTCGCCTTGGACTTTGTCCGCTGGAATTTCAACGCGAAGGGTAGCGACGCACTTTGGCAACTTTTCGACAACAATGTTCATGATAAATTGGGCCGACTTCGGCGTCGGGACAGGCAACCTAGAGGAAACCGTCGTCACTTGTCAAACGAGGCGTGCATTTTATGACTCAATCCGGCCCTTCGGTCCTGCCCGCCCAATGCCAAAGGCCGGGATCGAGTTCGTGGCGGGCGGATTTGGCGAGGGCTTCGGAATCGGCGCCATCATTCAGGACGGCGAAAACTGTGGAGCCGGAGCCGCTCATCAGCGCGGCGGCGGTTTCCCTGCGTGCCAAGAGCCATTGTTTGAGCTCGGCGAGGAAGCGGTGTTTTTCAAAAACGGGACGTTCGAGATCGTTTGAAAGCGAGATTCCGTCGATTTCCTGAGCGGTGTAGCGCACGCCGGGAAGTTTGAGCGATTGTTGCCATCGGCCGTAAGCGTCCGGCGTCGGAACGCTGAAGGATGGCTTGAGGAGTAAAACCGTCATGGACTGCGGGGAGGGGGCGGGTTCGATTTTTTCGCCGCGGCCGGTGCAGCGGGAGGCTCCGGTGGTGAGGAAAAACGGGATATCCGAGCCGAGCGAAGCGGCGACTTCGTTTATGGAATCGACGCTGAGTCGGAAATCATGGAGCCGGTTGAGTCCCAGCAAAGTCGTGGCGGCGTCGCTGCTGCCGCCGCCGAGTCCGGCACCGTGAGGAATGGTTTTCTTGAGGGAAATCGCACAGGGGCAGGAAATGCCGGCGGCGGACTCGTAGGCTCGCACGGCTTTGACGACGAGGTTTCCCTCATCGCCGGGCACGCTCGGGTCGTCGCATTTGAACGAGAATTCATCGGCTTGGCTGAACTCGAGCTCGTCGGCCAAGCCGGGCAGTTTCACCATCAACGTGTCGATTTCATGGAATCCGTCGTCGCGCTTGCCGAGCACGCGCAATGAGAGATTCAGCTTGGCGGGGGCTTGGAGATTGAAGGTGATCATGGGAGAAAATCGCGGGTAATCAGGGCCATCATGCGACCGGTTTTGCCAAGTTCCCGACGGTAGCTGTAGAAATGCTCCAGATCGGATGCGGTGTTCAGTCCGCAGTCGAGATAGCTGCCGACCCCGGCGCGGGCGGCTTGGTGGCCGATATCAGCGGCGAAATCCACGTCGTAGTCGGGTTTGCGGATGCACGGGCTGAGCACGGCGGTGATGTCCTCGGGCCGGGTGCCGAATTGCGCGGCCATCACGCCGAGTGCGGCTTCGAAAATATTCCCTTCGGTGCCTTTTTTTCCCGAATGCAGCAGTCCGATCGCGCCCGTCTTGCGATCTGCGAGCCAGATTGCGCCGCAGTCCGCCGCATAAATCGCGAGAACGACGCCCGGTTTGCAAGTCACCAAGCCATCGACGCCCGGAACGACCGGTAGTCCGTCGGGCGCGATGATTTGCGGGCTTCCGGGGACGATCGCCAAGGAAACGCCGTGAATTTGCTCCGCGCGCCACCATTCCGCGGCTGCTCCGGCGAAATTGGCCACCGCGGCGGCATGGAGCGGACGCAGCAAATTCATCGCTTCATCCCGGTCGCCGGTGATGGGTAAATCCGGCACGCGCCCGACCCACCCGGCGCGGACACCGGGGATCGAATTCAAGGACTCCAGAAAGGGGAACGCCTCCGTCACCCGGGGACGGTAACGGAGGCGCTGAGGATTCGCCAAGCTGGTTTATTCAGAGGAGAAAACTATTGATCACGCGATCACGCGGCCACTGATGGCGCGCTTGGTGTGTTCAACGGTTTCCGCCTGGTCTTCATCCATACCGGCCAGAATACCCACCAGATCGTTGGCAATTTCCGAGCGCATCTTCGAAACGAGTTCGATTCCTTTAGCGGTGATGCGGACCATGATTTTACGGCGATCTTCGGCGGCGTGTGCTCGCTCAACGTAGGACAGTTTTTCCAACCGATCGACTAAGCCGGTGGCAGCGGCGGTCGAGTGGCCCATCTTTTTCGCAATGTCGGACATCGTGAGATATTCTTCGCTGGATAGGTAGGTTAGGAGGAAGAACTGCGGGAACGAGACGTTTCCTTTGTTGAGTTCTGTTGACAGGTTTAGGATGCAGCTCCGCTGGGTAAACAGGACGAAGTCAGCAAGACGGTCCGCGTCGGCTTTCACCGAAGCGCCCGAGGCGTTCATTGTTTTCATTTTGGCTGGTTGTAGTGTTCATGTTTCGGGACATGTAAGGGGGCACAGCCATTGCGAAAGAGAAGCTACCCGGCTTCCCGGATAGTAATCAACTCTAAAATTAAATATTTACGGCTGTGCTCGGTTTCTCAAGCGGGACTTTTTTAAAATACATAGAGCTAAGAGGTTTTGAAAGCAAAGAATTCACGAAAAGTTAATTATTTTTTTGAACATTTTCCGGAAGTGCTTCGTTTTGAGGTTGAGGCAGTTCGGGAGTTGTTATCACTTCGGTAGGTTTGGCGATGTGCTGGGAATAGACCGCGTCGCCCACTTCAACGTTGCCGGATTGGAGGTCGGCCGCCGCGAATTCGCCGAGGGTTTCGCCGGTGGTCCGGAGATTGGCGGTCCGGTCATCCGGGCCACGAGTGGTGAGAATTCGGCCGGATTCGATATTCCATTTGCCGTAACTTTGAATCAAAACGAAGCGTCGGTCCGCAGGGATGGAGGCGACGCGGCCCACCAGTTTGGGGCCTTCTTCCAGGGTTTTTGTGGGCTCGGGTTTGGCCGATTGGGTGGAGGCGCAGGAGGAAATGACAAGGCAGGAGAAGGCTGCAAACAGGACGGCAGAATTCAATTTCATGAAGGGAGCTTGGTGCCGCTTGGTTCGAAAAGAAACCCGGGATTTCATGGCGGCAGCAATCGCACCTCGTCGGCTTGGATCAGGCGCTCGAGTCCGCGTTCGCTGCGGAGCAGGAGTTCGCCGCCCGCCGCGATTCCCTCGACGAGGCCGATTCTCGGTCCGCTCGCGGTGGTCAGGCTCACTCGTTTTCCCGTCAAAACGCAGCGCAGCCGCACGGCGGATAGCAACTCCTCAAAATCATGGCTGATTTGGTGACGGCGTCGGGCGAATTTGCGGATGATGGCCCCCAAGACCTCGGCGCGGGAAAATGCCTGCGCGGTCTCGATCTGGAGCGAGGTCGCAATTTCCGAAACTTCGGGCGGAAAGCCGGTGGTGTTGACGTTCAGGCCGATCCCGACGACCGCGAAATCCGCGCCGGCTTCGACGAGGATGCCGGCCGTTTTCCGGTGTCCAATCCAGACATCGTTAGGCCATTTGATACCGGCGTGCGGACCGAAGGTTTCCACCGCCTCCGCCACCGCGAGTCCGGCCGCTAGGGCGAGTCTCGGCCACAGTGATTTCGGCTCTTGCGGGCGGATGAGGATTGAAAATGCAAGTGATTCACCGGCCGGGGAAAACCATGCCGCGCCGCGCCGTCCGCGGCCGGCGGTCTGGCGCTCGGCGAGGACGATCAGCCCGTCCGCGGCTCCCGTCTGGGCGAGCATGCGGACTTCGTCGTTGGTGGACTCCACGGATTCGCGGACCAGCAGGCGGAACGGTTCGGGGAAATCCGCGGCGGCCGCTGTGAAATCTTCGGCTGTCATTGGCTAGAGAGTTTCGAAATCCAGCCCGACGTCGAGCGCCGGAGCCGAGTGGGTGAGGGCGCCAACGGAGATGAAATCCACTCCGGTTTCTGCAATTTTACACAGTGTTTCCAAAGTGACGCCGCCGCTGGCTTCGAGCTGTGGTTTGCCGCGTTCTCCGCGCATTTCCACTGCCGCGCGCAGTTCCTCCAAGCTCATGTTATCCAGCAAAATGAAATCAACGCCGTCCATCGCGAGGAAGGCCCGGACTTGCTCCAGGCTATCCGCTTCGAGTTCCACCTCTACCCCGGGCTTGTCCGACTTGAGTTGATCGATCGCCGCTTGGATGGCCTTAAGTCCGCCCTCGGCGACGAGATGGTTGTCCTTCACCATCGCGCGGTCGTAAAGACCGAGACGGTGATTGGTGCCGCCGCCATCGAGAACCGCTTGTTTTTCCAACAGGCGGTATGCAGGCGTCGTCTTCCGCGTGTCCAGAATCCGAGAGCGGGTGCCTTTTACTTGCTCCACGTAGCGTGCGGTCAGCGTGGCCACTCCGCTGAGATGTTGGAGAAAATTGAGCGCCGTCCGTTCGGCGGTTAGAATCGACCGGGCGGAGCCTTCCACCCGGATCAACAAAGCTCCGGCGGCCACGCGGCTGCCGTCGGAAATTAGGATTTCCACCGCCAGCGAGGGATCGACCGTGCTGAAAACCCGCGCCGCCAACCCGACTCCGGACACCACGCCGTCCTTGCGCACCGCCACGAACGCGCAGGCCCGGCGCTCTTCCGGGATGAAATAAAGTGACGTGATATCGCCACTGCCGATGTCTTCGGCGAGCGCGAGTTCGATCAGAATGTCTGAATGGTCGTTCATCGAGGCGATTGAATGACAGCCCGCACGCTCATGGCAACAAGGCTTTCAGCCCGATCCACTCGCTGCCCCAAGTGATGATCCACGGCAGCGTGAGCAAGCTCAGCACCGTTGTCGCGATCACGATTTGCACCGCCACCGCAGGCCGTCCGCCATAAATCCGCGCCAGCAAAATCGCCGACATCCCCGCCGGCATCGCCGCCTGCACCACTAACACCTGACGCAACTCCACCGGCAGCGGGAAAAATTTTGCAGCTGCGAGAATCGCCATCGGGGCGAGGATCAGCCGCACCAGCGCGCCGCCTGCGAGCACCCGCCAGCTCGGCTTCTCCGTGCCTGCCAGATCCATCATCGAGCAACCCGTGATCAGGATTGCCAGCGGAAACGCCCCAACGCCGATCAATGAAATCGCTTTTCTAACCGGCCCAGTCACCTGGTCGTCGAGTCCCACCGCCACCATTGCCAGACCGATTACCACCGCGATAATCGGGCCGTTGATCAGCCGTCGCCACGGGATTCCGGGCTCGCCGCTCATGATCATGATGCCCACCGACCAGATCGCGATTTCCACCCCGATGTTGTGCACGAAAAGCAAGGCCAGTGCCCCCGTTCCCCATAAAATCTCAAGCACCGGAGCCGCCGTGAATCCGAAATTCTGACAGCCCGCGCTCAACGCGAACGTCCGCATCCCCGTCCCGCGTTCCAGCCCGATCAAGCGGCCCACCACCAGTCCGATCACGATTCCCGCCATGATCAGCCCGAACCCGAGCCCGATCGACCACAGCACCACCGACCCGCTGCGCAGCACCGAGCTTCCCAGGATTTTATCCAGGATGAAACACGGCAGCATCACCGTGTAAACCACCCGCATCACTCCCGCGTCGTATTCCGCGCGGAGCACGCCCGTCCGGCGTAAAACCGCCCCTGCAACGATCAGCAAATACACCGGCAGCACCGATGCGATAACGGCACCGGGCGAAATCACCCTGCCAAACTCCCGGTCCCGCCCCGCCCGTGCAAGCCCATAATCGCGCGCTTTTTGGATTCGGACTTGCGCCCGGACAAGCGCTTCTATTGACTCCGTCATGGCAGAGATTTCTCTCGGACTTTCATTTGACGACGTGCTTCTGGTGCCGGCTTTGAGCTCGGTTTTGCCCGGGGAGGCGGATCTTTCCACGCACGTCACGGCGGGGATTCCGTTGTTTCTTCCTGTCGTTTCGGCGGCCATGGATACGGTTTCCGAGCACGATCTGGCGATCGCCCTGGCTCGCGAGGGCGGCATGGGCGTGATTCACCGGGCCTGCCCGATCGACGAGCAGGCGGCGATGGTTTGCCGGGTGAAACGTTCGGAAAACGCCGTCATTCAGAAACCCCACACCGTCCGCAAGGAGGACACCGTCGATCACGTCCGCGCGATCATGGCGAAAAACGGCTTCTCCGGATTTCCCGTGATCGATGCCGACGGCCACCTCGAAGGCATGGTCACCGGCCGCGATGTCCGCTACCTCGACCGCCTCGACGCGATCGTCGCCGACGTGATGACGCCGCGGGAGAAATTGATCACCGCTCCCGGCAACACCAGCCTCGAGGAAGCCCGCCGTATTCTCTATCAAAACCGTATTGAAAAGCTTCCTCTCATCGATTCGGACGGTCGTCTCGTCGGACTCATCACCGGTTCCGACATCGAGAAACGCATCACCTTCACCAACGCCGCTAAGGATGCTAACGGCCAGCTCCGCTGCGGTGCTGCCGTGGGCGTGGGACCCGATTGCATCGACCGCGGCCGCGTGTTGATCGACGCCGGCGCGGACGCGCTTTTCATCGATGCCGCCACCGGCCACACCCGCCACGTGATGGAAGTCATCGGGAAACTCCGCGCGCTTTCGAACGTGCCGGTCGTTGCTGGAAACGTCGTCACTGAGCAAGGCGCGCGCGACCTCGTGGCCGCCGGAGCCAGTGCTGTGAAAGTCGGCGTCGGTCCCGGATCGATCTGCACCACCCGCGTCATTTCCGGCGTCGGCATGCCGCAGTTCACCGCCATTCAAAACGTCGCCGGCGTCTGCCGCGAGCACGGCGTGAAAGTCATCGCCGACGGTGGCATCCGCTACTCCGGTGACATCGTCAAGGCGCTCGCCGCCGGTGCCGACCTCGTGATGTTAGGCTCGCTTCTGGCAGGCACCCGCGAAAGCCCCGGCCAGACGGTGCAGTCGCAGGGCCGCCGTTTCAAAACCTACCGCGGCATGGGTTCCATCGGAGCCATGCAAAAAGGCGCGGGCGACCGCTACGGCCAGAATAGCTCCGGCAAGCTCGTCGCCGAAGGTGTCGAAGGCCGCGTCCCTTACAAAGGCCCGCTGTCCGACGTCATTTTCCAACTCATGGGCGGCCTCAAGTCCGGCATGGGCTACATGGGGGCTTCTACCCTAACCGAACTCCGCGAGCGCGCCAACTTCGTCCGCGTCACCGCCGGCGGCCTGCGCGAAAGCCACGTCCATGACATCGTCATGACCGAGGAGCCGACGAACTATCAGCCGTTGAGCTAAGATGAATTTTCACCGCAGAGGCGCAAAGGTCGCGAAGGAACGCAGAGAAGATTTTGAATTTGATAGAATCATCTACACTTCTGCGTTCCTTTGCGGCCTCCGCGTCTTTGCGGTAAACTCTTTCCCTATTTAAAAATGCACGATTCCAACCATGTCGCCGTTCTCGATTTCGGTTCCCAATACACCCAGCTCATCGTCCGCCGCGTGCGTGAGCTCGGTTATTTCGCCAAGCTCTATGCCATCGAGGATTTTCCTGACATCGGCAAACCCGGCGCGATCATTCTATCCGGCGGCCCGAAGAGCACCAGCGAGGCGGATGCGCCGGACCTTGATTTCGAAGCGCTCAAGGCCTTCAACGTCCCGGTGCTCGGCGTCTGTTACGGCATGCAGCTTCTGAACATCAAATTCGGCGGCAGCGTGGAGGCGAGCAACCGCCGCGAATACGGCCCGGCCAATTTGTTCCCCGCCGAGTGCGCGGGACTTTACGAAGGCGTCTCCGCTTCCTCGCAAGTCTGGATGAGCCACTCGGACACTGTCAAAATCCTGCCGGAAGGCGCGAAAATCATCGCCAAGAACCAGCACGGCACGCCGGTTTCGCTGCAATGGAACGATAAATTCTTCGGCATCCAGTTCCACCCGGAAGTCACGCACAGCCACGAGGGACTGCGGATTCTCCACAACTTCCTGCTCAATGCCAGCCACCTGCTGCCGTTCCGCATCGACGACTTCAAGCGCGAGATCATCGACGGCATCCGCGAGAAAATCGGCAACAAACAAATCGTCTGCGGCGTCTCCGGCGGCGTGGACAGCACCGTGCTCGCCGTCTTGCTCCACGAGGCCGGCGCAAATGTCCGCGCCATCTTCGTCGATCACGGACTCATGCGGAAAAACGAGGGCGAGGAGGTCCGCAGCAACTTCCACCGCATGGGCGTGCCCATCGAAACGGTCGATTGCGCGGAGCGTTTTCTAGCAGCCCTCGACGGCGTGGACGACCCCGAGAAAAAGCGCATCATCATCGGCAACCTGTTCATCGACGTCTTCTGGGATTCCGTCGGCGACGCAGAAATGCTTGCCCAAGGCACGCTCTATCCGGACGTCATTGAAAGCGCGTCCAACGCGAAATCCAAGGCCTCGAAAATCAAGACCCACCACAACCGCGTGGACCGGATTCTCGAACTGCAAGCCCAAGGCAAGGTGCTCGAACCGTTAGCAGAGCTGTTCAAAGACGAGGTCCGTGAACTTGGCGCCTCGCTCGGCATTCCTCACGACATCCTCCAGCGCCACCCGTTCCCCGGCCCCGGCTTGGCGGTGCGTTGCCCCGGCGTCGTCACCGAAGACCGGCTCCGCATCATCCGCGAGTGCGATGCCATTTTCATCGGGAAACTCAAAGAACACGGCTGGTATGACAAAGTCTGGCAGGCCTACGCCGGCCTCATCCCGGTAAAAACCGTGGGTGTCAAAGGCGACGAGCGCAGCTACGAGTGGGCCATCACCCTTCGCGCCGTGGTTTCCGAAGACGCGATGACCGCCGACTGGGTTGAGCTCCCGCCGATCATCCTCCGCGAGACCAGCCACCGCATCCTCAACGACGTCAAAGGTATCAACCGCGTGCTCTACGACATCTCCACCAAGCCGCCGGCCAGCATCGAGTGGGAATAACGTGTCCCGGCTGTCTCAGCCGGTCTTCATAGCCCCGGTATCCGCCCAGCAGTCACTGCAATCCCGCCTTGAAATGCTGGAAACGGCGTGCATCCTCGCCGCCCGCCCATGGCAGGACCTACTTTCCAAGCACTTCCAGGATTCCGCGACTTCACTCCCCGTGAATGCGCGGTCCGCAATTATTTGTTCGAAACCTGGCGCGGCGTGGCCCGCCGCTGCGGTTATGTCGAATACGAAACCCCGATCCTAGAGGACACCGGACTCTATTTGAAAAAGTCCGGCGGCGAGCTTTCCTCGCAGCTTTTCCGCTTCGAGGACCAGGGCGGCCGCGATGTCACGCTGCGCCCGGAAGTCACCGCGTCGCTGGCGCGGATCGTCGCCCAGCACCAGCGGGATTTCCCGAAGCCGCTCAAGTGGTTCGAGATCGGCCAGTGCTTCCGCTATGAAAAACCGCAGAAGGGCAGGGGGCGCGAGTTCCATCAGTTCAACGTGGACATCCTCGGCGAAGGCGGACCCGCCGCCGATGCGGAACTCATTTCCCTGGCGATCGAGACGATGCTCTCCTTCGGCTTCGTCGCCGGTGATTTCGTCGTCCGCGTCTCCGACCGGATGGCGTGGATCGACTTCGCCGCCGCCAACGGAATCCCGGAGGAAAGCATCCCGGATTTCCTCGGCATCATCGACAAGATCGAGCGCGAGAAACCCGAAGTGCTAGAGCAAAAACTCGCCGCGTTCTCCCTAACGCCCGCCGGCGTCCGCGCCTTCATCGCCGATCCCGCCAACGCATCCGCCGCCTACCTCGCGATCCGCGAGGACCTCGCCGCCCGCGGCTTCGCCGGTTTCATTGAGCTCGATCTCTCCATCGTCCGTGGTCTCGCATATTATACCGGCGTGGTTTTCGAAGTGTTCGACGCCAAGAAATCCATGCGCGCCGTCGCCGGCGGCGGCCGCTACGACACGCTCATTTCCACCATTTCCGACGGCGCTGTGGACATGCCCGCCACCGGATTCGCGATGGGCGACTACGTCATCCGCAACCTCATCGAGGAAACAACCCACACCGCGATGCAGATGGAAGTCTGGCTCCAGCGCAACGCTGCTGCCTGTGACATCTACGTCGTTGTCGCGGACGAAACGAAGCGTGCCGAATCACTCCAGCTCGTCACCAGCCTCCGCCGCGCCGGCATTTCCGTGGATCTGCCGATGGGAAATCCCAAGGTCGGTAAGCAGTTCCAAAGTGCCGAGAAATGCGGTGCGCGCTTCGCCCTCGTCGTCGGTGCCGAGTATCCCGAGCTCAAGCTCAAGGTCCTCGCCAGCCGCACCGAAGAATCCGGCACCGCCGAAACCGCCATCGACTGGCTAACCGACCGCCTGCTGCAGCCTGACGGCCCGCTGCTGGCTTGAAGAACCCGTTTAGAATTTAGAATTTAAGATTTAGAATTTCCCCAAATGCGCACTCATCATTGCAACGAAATCCGCGACTTCCACATCGATCAAGCCGTCACGCTCATCGGTTGGGTGAACTCCGCCCGCGACCATGGCGGCGTCATTTTCATCGACCTGCGTGACCGCGAGGGCCTGACCCAGTGCGTCTTTCACCCGGACGAAAACCCCGAGGTTTCCGCTCTATCACACACGCTGCGCGAGGAAGACGTGGTCCAGGTAACAGGTCGTGTTTCCAAGCGCCTTGAAGGCTCTGAGAATGCAAAGATCGCCACCGGCGCGATCGAGATCGTCGCCACCGGACTTACTATCGTCAACAAGGCGGACGTGCTGCCGTTCCAACTCGACAAGGAGCTCTCCAACGAAGACCTGCGGATGAAATACCGCTATCTCGACCTGCGCCGCCCGCGCATGAACAAGAACATTCGCCAGCGCAGCGTGATTACCTCCGCCGCCCGCCGCTACCTCGACGACTCGGGTTTCTATGAAATCGAAACGCCGATTCTATCCAACCCGACACCGGAAGGCGCCCGCGATTTCCTCGTGCCGTCGCGCCTCAACCCCGGCCGCTTCTACGCGCTGCCACAAGCCCCGCAGCAATACAAACAGCTGCTGATGGTTGCCGGGATGGAAAAGTATTTCCAGATCGCCCGCTGCTTCCGCGACGAAGACCTGCGCGCTGATAGGCAGCCGGAATTTACCCAGATCGACATCGAGGCCAGCTTCGTCAATCAGAACGACATCATCGGTCTGGTCGAGGGTCTGCTAGGCTCGATGTTCAAGGCCGGCCTCGGCATCGATGTGCCCGCCAGTTTCCCGCGCATGACTTACGCAGACGCGATGGACATCTACGGCTCCGACAAGCCGGACACCCGCTTTGAGATGAAAATCACTGATCTTGCGGACGTGTTCGCGACCACCGAATTCAAGATCTTCCGCGGCATTCTCGACGGCGGCGGCGTGGTTAGGGCCATCAACGCCAAGGGCTTCGCCATCATCACCACCGGCCAGATGAACCGCCTCAACGAGATCGCGGTGCAGGCCGGGCTGCCGGTAAAAAACCTCGCCTTCATCAAGCTCGAAAACGGCGAATACAAGAGTCCGCTCTGGAAGATCTTCACCGACTCGGAAAAAGCAAACGTCGTCGACAAGCTCGACCTCGCGGAGGGCGACATCGTCTTCTTCGCCGCCGGATCGCGCGACAGCGTCAGCACCATCCTCGGCCGCGTCCGCTCGGAATGCGCCGTGATGATGGAGCTCAATAACGATTCTACGAAATTCAACTTCCTGTGGGTCGTCGATTTCCCGCTGCTCGCCCACGACGAGGAAACCGGCCACTGGGCCGCCGTTCACCACCCGTTCACCCGTCCGCATCCCGATGACATCGCGAAGCTTGAAGCCGGCGACTACGCCAACGTCCGCGCCGTCGCCTACGACGTCGTGCTCAACGGTTATGAACTCGGCGGCGGTTCGATCCGGATCCACGAAAAGGAACTCCAGGCGCAGATGTTCAGCGTGTTAGGCGTCGGTCCGGAAGAGCAACAGATCAAGTTCGGCCACCTCCTCGACGCCTTCCGTTTCGGCGCGCCGCCACACGGCGGACTCGCGCTCGGCCTTGACCGCATCGCCATGTTAGTTGCAGGCGAGGACAGCATCCGCGAGGTCATCGCCTTCCCGAAAAATAACAAGGGAGCCGACCTCATGGCCCACAGCCCGTGCCAGATCGAGCACAAGCTGCTGCGCGAAGTTTACGTCCAGTCGACCTACAAGGATCCGAAGCTGGCAGCGGAAAAGGCTGCGGTTCAATAGGGAGCCACGACACTCCTGTCGTGGGCCAATGAGAGACTAAAGCAATGTGCCCAAAGCGCATCCGCTTTGTCCTGCCATTGGCCATGCGGACAAGAGTGTCCGCCGCTCCTTAAATCAAAAAAGCGGCCCGATCGATCATCCCAGGGGAAAAACCCAAAACCCTCAGGGAGACTCAATCGGACCGCCTAATTTTGTCGCGACACGCGGAATTAAGCAGCGCTCCGGATTTAGGTCAATCGATTTTGGCGGTTTTTTCAGGGTGCCTGGCCGGGCGGCTTAAACGCCGGATGAACGGGTGGCGGCGATGAGCGGGGCGGCGAAGTCGCGGACGGCTTGGGCGGCGTTTTCGGGATGGAGTTCGACTTGTTTGACGATGGCGGAGCCCACGATCACGCCGTCGGCGGATTTGGCGACTTCGGCGGCTTGCTCCGGGGTGGTGATGCCGAAGCCGACGCAGATCGGGGTGTCGGTGAAATCGCGGATGGCGGCGACCTGGGCTCCGATGTTGGCCGAGGGCGCGCCGTGGGAGCCGGTGACGCCGGTGCGTGATAGAAGATAGATGAAGCCTTCCGAGGATTGGGCGAGGATCTTCACCCGTTCCGGTGGCGTGGTCGGGGCGATGAGGCGGATGTGTTTGAGCCCCGCGCCGATGGCGAGGTCCTTGTTGAGCGCGGCTTCGTCGGGTGGGAGGTCGAGCAGCAGGATGCCGTCGGCTCCAGCGGTTGCGGCGTCGTGGTGGAAGGCTTCGAAGCCGTAGGTGAAAATGGGATTCAGATAGGTGAAGAGGACGATGGGAGTCTGGTGCGTCTCGCGGAAGCGGCGAATGAGCTCGATGGCGCGGGCGGTGCTCATGCCGGACTTGAGCGCGCGCTCGGCGGCCATCTGGTTGACGATGCCATCGGCTAACGGATCGGAGAACGGCAGGCCGAGTTCGATGATGTCGGCTCCGGCGTCGGCGAGGGACTTGATGATTTCAAGCGAGGTTTCGAAGTTAGGATCACCGGCGGCGACGTAGGCAACGAAGGCTTTCTGGAGGGTTTCGCGGAGGCGGGCGAAGGTGGAGTCGATGCGGTTTTGCATGGGAGATAAGATGATTCGATGAATGAATGAATGCTAGGGACAAGAGTGTCCCTGCTCCTTAGTAGTCCCGCTTCGCGAGGGTCTCGCAGGATTTGATGTCGAGTTTGCCGGAGGCGAGGACTGGGATTTCGGTGACGGGGATGATGCGCTTGGGGCACCAGAGCGAGGAGAGGCCTTCATCTAGCAATTTATAACGGAGGTCGATGCATTCCTGTTCGAGGGCGGGGCCGGCGATGGTGGAGAGGAGCAGGATGGCCTCGCCTTTTTGCTCGTCGGGCACGCCGACGACGGCGATGCGGCGCTCGGCTTCGGAGTCGAGGCCGAGGACTTTGTTGACGGCTGCTTCGACGGTTTCGTGGGGGACCATTTCACCGGCGATCTTGGAGAAACGGGAAATGCGGCCCTCGATGTAGAGGAAGCCGTCGTCATCGACGCGACCGACGTCGCCGGTGCGGAACCAGCCGTCGGGGGTGAGGACCTCGGCGGATTTCTTGGGGGCGCCGAGATAGCCGGAGAATACGTTAGGACCCTTGAACCAGATGATGCCCTGGCGGTTGATGGGGATTTCCTGGTCGGTGACCGGGTCGGTGATCCTGATGGCGAGGCCCGGCAGTGTCTGGCCGACGGAGCCGTTGCGGGAAGAGGGGAGGGCGGTGGAATCGCCGGCCGGAAGGGGATCGGGCAGGTTGACGTTGGTGGCGGGCGATGTCTCCGTTAGGCCGTAGCCTTCCTGCGGGCGGATGCCGAACTTCTCCTCGAAGGCGCTGGCGAGCGACTGCGGGAGTTTCTCCGCACCGGTGACGACGAGCTTGAGCGAGGAGAGTTGGGCGGGGTCGATGCGCTTCATGTAGCCCCGCAGGAAGGTGGGGGTGGAGAGGAAGATGTTGACCTGATGGAGGGCGATGAGCTCGGCGAGGCGCTTGGTTTCGAGCGGGCTCGGATAGGTGACGAGGTTGACGCCCTCGATGACGGGGAACCAGAGCGTCACGGTGCAGCCGAACGAGTGGAAAAGCGGCAGGCAGCCGAGGATGGCGGAGTTTTTCGGCAGGTCGAGGCGGGCGCCGAACTGGCAGACGTTGGCTAACACGTTGCGATGGCTGAGGGGGACGCCCTTGGGCTCGCCGGACGAGCCGGAGGTGAAGAGCAGCGTCGCCTCGTCGTCGCCGCGGCGCTGGTTCAGGTTGAGGAGCAGGCCAAGGACTTTGGCGGGGAGGATTTTGGAAACGATGGCCCAGGTGACGATCTTCTTCTTGAGCGTGGGAAGGACGCGCTCGATGAAGATCAGGTCGCGGTTAGGCGGCCATGGAAATGACGAGACCTTGCGGACGAAGGGGTCGGCGGTGATGAAGCGATCGACGTCGGCCTGGCGGATGCAGGACTTGATGGCTTCGTGGCCGGCGGTGAAATTGAGGTTCACCGGGATTTTTCCGGCGAAGAGGACTGCGAGGTTGGCGATGAGTCCGCCCTTGCCGGGAGGCAGGACGATGGCGACGCGCGGATTGTCGGTCTCCTTCCTGATGAACTTGGAAAGTGCGATGGCGGCGGCGAGGATCTTGTCGAATCTAACTTCCGTGTCGTCCGAGCCGTCGAGAATCCGGTGTCTCGATCCGTGTTTCTTGAGCCCCTCTAGGAGCGTCATGGCAAGCGAGCCTTTGAAGAGCGAGCGGCTGCCGTAGGCTTCCTCGCCCGCTTCTAGCAGTGCTTGTTGGAAAACGGCGATGCTTGCGTTTTCGGCGGCGACGGGTTTGCCGATGGCGACGACCGCGGAGGGAAGCGACGACTTGCGTTCGACGCTGAGGCCGGACTCGCGCGGGAAATCGATGGCGACTGGCAGGATTGGCAGGCCGAACGCGCAGAGGGTTCTCAAGTGGACCGCCGGGATGTGACAAAGAGTGGCGTTGCGGGTGGTGGCGCGGCCGGGGACGAAAATCAGGACGCCGCCGTCGGCGAGGTAGGGTTTGAGCTGGCTTCCGGCGGCTTCGGGTGCGGCGTCGTCGGCGGCGAACATCGCGCCGGAGCCGGATTTTTGCAGGTGGCTGCGGAGGGCGGCGTCATAGTGGGCCGTTTCCTCGACGAGCCAGGTGATTTTGCGGCCGGCGAAGAGTTTTTCGAAATAGAGCAGGAGCTCGAAATCAAGCCGGCCGGGAATGACCAGGCTGCCCGTCGCAGGAAGGCGCTCCTTGTGAAGGATTTGGATGGAAGCGGAAGACATTTTGGAAATCGGTTAAGGGGATAGGCTCAAAGCCTCGGTCCGCGGTGATTTATGCGGATTTTTCCCTCAGTCGCACGGCAAATTTCCGAAAATAACGCGACCTCTCAGCGCGGCTCCTTGGGCAACGTGATGAGGAACTTCGTCTCGCTGCCGGGCACCGAGGTGACGCCGATCGTGCCGCCGTGGGCTTCGATGGCGCGCTTGACGATGGAGAGGCCGAGGCCAGTGCCCTTGATTTCCTGTTGCGAGTGATGTTTTTCTACCCGGAAGAAGCGGCGGAAAATGTGCGGCAGGTCCGCGCTGGGAATGCCGACGCCGTTGTCGGAAACCCAGATGCGGACGTTTTCGCCGGCCGCTTCGCAACCGATCTCGAGGCGCAGCCCGCTGTGAGGGTTCTGTTTGAGCGCGTTCTCGACGAGGTTGAAAAGCACCTGGGTCCAATAGAAGCGGTCGCCGTGGATGACGAGCGCCGGGTCCGGCAGGGTGATCGTGATCTCGGCGCTTTGATTTTGGATGACTGATTCGAGCCGTTCGAGAATGTCCTTGATGCAGGAGTGGAAGGGGAAGGGTTCGATCTTCAGCGCGCTGGCCTCGCCGGATTCGAGGCGTGAAATGACCAGCATGTCCTCGACGATGTGCGAGATGCGGTCCGCGTGTTTCCGCATGATTGTTAGGAAGCGGCGGGCCATCTCCGGCTTCTCGATCATGTCGTCGTCCAACAGGTTTTCCAGATAGCCGTTGATGATGGCCAGCGGCGTGCGGAGCTCGTGGGACGCGTTGGCGACGAAGTCCTTGCGGACTTGTTCGAGTTGGTGCTCGGCGGTCACGTCGCGGATGATGACGCGGGTGGTCGGGGAGCCGCCGGGCGGGTTGGAGAGTCGGGCGGCGTCGATGATCCAGGCGTTGACGCCGCGGTTTTCGAGGTCGCCGCGCGGGGAGGTCTGTTGGGGGAGGACGAGGCGGGATTGCACGGGTTCGCCGGTGGCAAGGCAGCGGAGCAGGGCTTCGGCGAGGCGGGGGTCGAGGAAGGCCTCGCTAACGGGACGGTTGAGGAGCTCGCGGGCACCGAAGAGGGCGCGTGCGGCTTCGTTGGCGAAGCGGATGTTCGCATCCGAATCGACGAGCACGAATGCGTCGCCGAGCGCGTCTAGCAGGCGGTTGCGCTCGTCGCGCGCTTGTTGGAGATCGAGCTCGAGACGGAGTTTCCAGGCGTTGACTTCCGCTTCGGATTGCCTGCGCGAACGGCGGTGGCGGAAGGCGAGAAGTGCCAGCGCGACGAGTGCGGCAAGGGTCGCGAAGATGGAGATTTCGGTGGTCATGCGTCGGCTTTCGCAACGCAATAGCCGATGCCGCGGACGGTTTCAACCCAAGCCCCGTGAGGACCGAGTTTCTGGCGGAGCCGTTTCATGTGGGTGTCGAGTGTCCGGCTGTGGGCGGCGTCGCTGTAGCCCCAGACGCTGCGGAGGAGGTCGTTGCGGTCCTGCGCCTCGCCGGGGCGCTCGCAGAGAAACAACAGCAGCTTGAACTCGGTGGAGGTGAGTTCGGCGGGTTCGTTATCTAGATAGAATTTCAACGAGTTCTTGTCGAAACGAAAGGGTCCGTAAGTGAAATCCACCGCGCCGGGAGAAGTTTTCGAGCGCTTGAGGACGGCTTGGACGCGCAGCATGAGCTCCTTTGGGCTGAAGGGTTTGGTGAGGTAGTCGTCGGCACCGGCTTCGAGACCCTGGATGCGGTCCTCGGTCTGCGCCCGCGCGGTGAGCATGATGACCGGGGTGTTAGCGGTGCGGGGGTCGCGGCGGAGCTCGCGGAAAACCGCATAGCCGTCGCGGCCGGGCAGCATGAGGTCGAGAAGGATCAGGTCCGGTCGCTCGCGGAGGGCGACCTCGGTGCCTTCGATACCGTCGTGGGCCTTGAGGATTTCATAACCCGCGCGCTGGAGGTTGAAACCGATCAGGTCGGAGATGTCGCGTTCGTCCTCAACAATTAGAATTCGATGCATTGCAGGGACAGGATAGCGGGCGGGAGGTGGTGGCGCGAATCCGGCGCGTGTGACGATTTAGTCACAAAAGATCCTTGCCGACGTAGCTTCCGGCCTGGGTCGTGCGGGCGATGCCGATCTTCACTCCGGCTTCGAGGGAGGTGTTGACGCCGGTGCGGACGCCGTCGCCGAGGATCGCGCCGAGCTTGAGGCGGCCGGTGTTGACGGGTTTTCCTTGGATCATCGAGACGTGGTGGCGGCCGTCGTGGCGGTGGTTTTCGGTGCAGGTTCCCGCGCCGAGCGTCACGTGGGTGCCGATGATGGAGTCGCCGACGTAGCACTGTCGGGAAATGTAGGTGTTGTTATAAATGATCGAGTTTTTCACCTCGGCGCCGTTTCCGACGTAGCAGTTCGCGCCGATGCTGGTGGCGCCGCGGATGTAGGCGTTGGGTCCGATCTGGCTGTTTGGGCCGATGACGACGGGGCCCTCGATGACCGTGCCGGGAAGGATGCGCGAGCCGTTGCCGAGGCGGATGCAGCCGCTCAGGCTGGCCAGCGGGCTGACCTCGCCGAGCAGCGAGGTCTCGTCCATCAGGGCGAGGACTTCTTCGTTCATTCGCAGCAGGTCCCATGGATAGAGGACGGCAAAACAATTCGCTTCGGTGACGATTTTATCGGCGCAGTTTTCGGGGCGTTCGGCGCCTTTCCAAGCGAGAATGTTGCCATCGACATCGATGAGGCGCGCGCTGAGCTGGTTGCTGCCCAAAGTCATCAGTGCGTTCATATCGAGCCAGTTATCAATCGGGATTCTGAGGGTGTGTTCGCCGACATCGCGGGGTTCTACGAGTTGCAGACCCGCCGCCCGGAGGTCCGCTTCGAGGAGATCCTTCATGGGAAGGTTGGCGATGAGACATGCGCCAAGATCTCGGTTGGACGTGATCGGGGCGCAGAGGGCGGGATTTCGCGGAGGTAGAATTGTTGCCTGCATGGGTTAACGAAAGTCCATCATGATCCCCGCAGGGATCAAACGAAAATCTTGGGAATTTGCTCACTCCGCGTGCTTCGCGTGCCACTCGTGGTAAACCTTCGGCGAGATTTCCGAGGGTTTGATTTCCGAGCGGCCGCCCCAGAAGACGTTGGTGTAGGAAACAGGGATGCCGACAGATTCGAGGTGGCGGTCGATGGCGGCCTTGTGCTCGAGGACGCGGGATTTTTCGGTGCCGTGGACGACGCCCATGATGTTGACGTCGCCGAACTGCGGCCCGCCCTCGCGCCAGTAGCAGTGGGTCATGCAGAAATGGCGTCCGACTTCCGCGCCGCCTTCGATTTCGCGGCCTTTCGGCACCGCCCAATGAAACAGCCCGTTGAAGCGCGTGACTCGCTCGCCGGTGGCGGACGGTTTGACGTGTTCGAGGAAGGTGGAAAAGCGGCCGATGACTTTTTTCGCGTTCAGCGTCTCGGCGACCTCACAGAAGCGGTCGAGCGAGACGCCGGCGATTTCCGCGCGCTTGTCCCACGGGTTTTCGGAAATTTCATCGAGCGTGAGTTCTTCCTTGAGCGCCAGCAGCACAGTCCATTCTTCTGCGGTTAGATCGACGGCGGTGGTGGTCATCATCACGGCCTGCTCCTCGGTTTTATCGCCGGGTTCGAGGGTTTTCCGGCGGGTGTGGCCGACGCCGAGGGCGAACACGCCGTTGGCCGGCATCAGCAGGTATTCGGTGGCTCCGGTCAGGCGGAGCAGGGCGGTGGCGTGGAAATCGAGCGATTCGCCGACGGGCACTTTGAGCGTCGTCCAGAGCCGGTAGCCCGAGCCGGAAACGTCGGTATCCGTCGAGCGGATCACCACGTGGCCGGAGAACGGATCTTCCTTGGCCATGAAATCAAACGCGTCGTTGAGCTTTTCTTCCGGCAGTTTCCACGCGACCAGGGCGCCGTGCGCGAGCTTGGTGGAAAGCAGCGTCTGGCGGACGCGGCGGACCACTCCGGCCTCGACCATCGCGCGGATGCGCTCGAGCACCATCTCCAGCGTCACCCCGGATTTCTCGGCGATCAGGTGAAACGGCTGGCGCTGGAATCCGGCGATCAGGTCTTCGGAAATCGCGAGGATCGACGCGTTGACGGGATCGGAATGTTCGACGGGGATGGTGGGATTCATGAGTGGGAAAAGTGATGGGGTGGGTGGTGGTGTGCTGCGCTGATTTTACCGGATGTCTCGCGGATCATGCGGAAGTTTCGGTGGCGAGCGACTTGAGATATTCCAAGGCGGGCTGGCGATCAAGGATTCGTCCTTCGAGTTGCTCGGTTTGCACGGCTTCGAGGATTTCCTTGAAACGCGGCCCCGGCGCGAGGCCGAGCTGGATCAAATCCCGGCCCGTCACCAGCGGCGGCGGGATCAAGGGCTCGGACGCAAACTCCAGCGCCTTCGCTTCAAGAAATTCGTAATTGTCCGTGAAGCCGTTCGACGACCCGCAGTCTACCCGGTGCAGCTCCATTTCCTCCTGAAAAGTCGGTGACGCCATGAACCGCTTCAGTTTCGCGACGCGCATTTTCTTCACGTTCATGAACTGCATGTGACGCGCCACCATTGGGACGACGGCGGCGATCACGTCGTTCGGGTAGCGCAGGCGGCGGAGGATGGCGTCGGCCATTTCCGCGCCCATCGCGTCGTGGCCGTTGAAGCGGATGCGGTCGCCGAAGGTCTGGCAGGGTGGCTTGGCGATGTCATGCAGCAGCACGGCGAGGCAAAGCTCCAGCGGCGCGTCAGGCTCCAACATCTCCAGCATGATGCAGGTGTGGGTGTAAACGTCGCCCTCCGGGTGCCATTCCGGCGGTTGTTCGCAGCCGATAGTTTTCAAAAACTCCGGCACGATGTGCTGCATCAGTTCGGTTTCCACCAGCATCTCGACGCCCTTGCGGCGACGCTGACATGTTAGAATTTTCGAGAACTCGTCGCGAATCCGCTCCGGCGAAATCCGGTCTAGCAACGGAGCGCACTCGTGGATCGCCGCCAGTGTTACCGGCTCGATTTGAAATCCCATCGTCGTCGAAAACCGCACCGCCCGCAGCAGTCGCAGCCCGTCCTCGGTGAAGCGCGCCACCGGATCGCCGATCGCCCGCAGCAGTCCTGCGCGGAGGTCCGCCATGCCGCCGATGTGGTCGATCACCTCGCTGGTCTCGGGTCGCTCGAAGAGTCCGTTGATGGTGAAATCCCGGCGCTGGGCGTCTTCCTGCGGCGTCGAGAACGTCACGGTTTCCGGCCGCCGCCCGTCCTTGTAGCAGCCGTCCGTGCGGAACGTCGCGATCTCCACGTGATGGCCCTGGTGCTTGGCGATGACCACGCCGAAATGCGCGCCCACCTCGTTCGCGCCGGGGAAAATCCGCAGCACTTCCGCAGGTGTCGCGGAGGTGGCGATGTCGTAGTCCTTCGGCTCCAGTCCTAGCAGTTTGTCGCGCACGCAGCCGCCGGCGAACAACGCCTGGTGCCCGGCCGCAGTCAGGCGGCGGGCGAGTTCAAGGGCGGCTTCGCGGGCAGGCATGCCCGGAGCATTGGTTTTCCCGGCGGCGCATTCAAGGCGGAACGAGAATTTGCCCGGCGCACGCCATGAAATCACTCGGCATACGCGGCCACCTCGGGCAGCAGGACGTCGAATTTCATGCCCTTGAGTTTCGCGGGGATCAGCGCGGGGAAATCGGTAGCATGGACTAACAAGCAGAGGATTTTTTCACCTATCGTGCGGGGGTCTTCAGTCACGCTGGCCACCTTCGCGCGGCTCACGGATTTCCCGTCAACGGAGCGCACGGGGAGCGTGGTCTCGGTCACGGCGGCCGATGCGGGGACTGAGATCATGTAGTCGTCGTCATTGCTGATGGTGAAAACATGGGTCGCGAAGTTGACCGCCTTGCCGGGCTCCACGAGCACTGGTGGCGGGCGGCTTCGACGTTGCCTTTGGATTCCATAGCGTGTCTTGCAAGGTCGAGTTGGAGCTTGGTGGCGTCCAGTTCCAGATGGCCGAGCACTTGGTTTTTTCCGACGGGGTCGCCGACCTTGACGGAGATATCACCCTTCACGCTTCCTCTTCCGGAGCCTTCGGAATCTTGTCAACCTCTTCGAGGAGGTTGACGATTTCCACGCCGCGGACGGCGGAGGCGTCGTGGTGGAAGCGGAGCACCGGCGTGGATTTGAGGACCACTCGCTTCATGACCTTGGACTGGATGGAACCGTGATCCTTGTTCAATTTGACGATGACCGATTTTGCTTCACCGCCGAGCACGCCGATAAAGACTTTGCCCTCTTTCAAATCCTGGGTGACCTCGACATCGCTCACGGTCACTAGCCGATTGTGCCATTCGTAATCTTTTTGAATGACGTTGCCGATTTCACGGCGGAGGAGTTCATTGACTCGATCGAGGCGGCGGGACATGGAGGTAAAAGCTGAAATGCTGAAATGCTGAGATGCTGAAATAAGAACGAGACCCGCTGAGTGACTCCGAATTTCAGCTTTTCAGCTTTTCAGAGTTTCAGCATCTACCTCACAGCGTTTGCGCGTATTTTTCGAGTTTGTAGCACTCGATGATGTCACCTTCCTGATACTCGTTGAAGTCGCCGAGGCGGATGCCGCATTCGAAGTTGGTGCGGACTTCCTCGACCTCGTCCTTGAAGCGGCGGAGCGTGGACATGCGGCCGTCGAAAACCGGAACGCCTCCACGGACGACGCGGGCATGGGCCTTGCGGTGGATACGGCCGTCGGTGACGAACGAACCAGCGACGCGGCCGCGGTTGAGTTTGAAAATCTGGCGGACTTCTGCGTGGCCGATGACGGTCTCGCGGGTGAGCGGTTCCAACAGACCGAGCATGGCCTCGCGGACTTGGTCGATGAGTTCGTAAACGACCGAGTAGAGTTTCACTTCGACACCGGCGGCCTTGGCGGATTTCACGGCCTTGGCTTCGACCTTGACGTTGAAGCCGAGGATGATCGCGTCGGTGGAGGCGGCGTAGGAGATGTCGGACTCGGTGATCGGCCCGGCGGCGGCGGTGATGAACGAGGATTCAACCTTGTCCGACTCGATGGCGAGGACGGCTTTCTTGATCGCCTCGACGGAACCTTGCACGTCGCACTTGAGAATGAGCTTGAGCTGGGCCTTGCCGCCGCCGTCGCGGACCATCGAGTAGAGGTCCTCCATCCGGTTGCGGTGCTGCGGTTTGAGGCGGACGAGGCGCTGCGCTTCTTGGCGCTCGGCGGCGAGGGATTTGGCCTCGCGCTCGGTTTTCATCTCGGTGAGATGGTCGCCCACGTTAGGAAGCTCTTCAAAGCCGATGACCTCCACGGGCATGCCGGGGTGGGCGGATTTGATCGCCATACCGCGGTCGTTGATGAGCGATCTAACTTTCCCCGCGTATGGGCCGCAGATGAATGGTGTGCCGACTTTGAGCGTGCCGGACTCGACGATGACCGTGGCGGTGGTGCCGCGGCCGGGAACCACGCGGGCCTCGATGACGGCGGCGCGGGTGGTGGCTTTGGGATTGGCCTTGAGCTCGAGCACTTCCGCTTGAAGGGCGATGAGTTCCAGCAGCGTTTCCATGCCCTTGCCGGTCAATGCGGAAACCTCGGCGAATTCGGTGTCGCCGCCGAAGTCGGTGGTCTGGAGCCCATGCTCGGCGAGTTGGGATTTCGCGCGGTCCACATTGGCGGACGGGAGGTCGCACTTGTTGATCGCGACGATGATGGTTTTCTTCGCTTTTTTGGCGTGTTTGATCGCTTCGAGCGTTTGCGGCATGATGCCGTCATTGGCGGCGACGACGATGATCACGATGTCGGTGATGACCGCGCCGCGAGCGCGCATGTCGGAGAAAATGGCGTGGCCCGGAGTGTCGAGGAAGGTGATTTCCTGCTCGTTGTGAATGACCTGATAGGCACCGATGTGCTGGGTGATGCCACCCGCTTCGCTGGCGGTGATCTTGGTCTTGCGGAAAAAGTCGAGAATCGTGGTTTTGCCGTGGTCCACGTGGCCCATGATCGTGACGATCGGTGGGCGGTATTTGAGTAAATCGACCGGTTGTTCAATGACGATTTCCGGCTCTTTGATGACGACGATTTCCTTGTGGACGCCCTTGTCCTTGTCGCGCTTTTCACGTTCGAAAACGAAGCCGTGGATTTCGCAGATCTTGGCGGCGATTTCCGGCTCTAGCGGTTGGTTAGGAGCCGGGAAGACGCCGATCTTGATCAGGTCCGCCATGATGTTGAACGGCTTGAGCCCGAGGCGGGCGGCCAGATCAGGAATCAGGATCGGCGGCTTGATGACAATCAGCTTGGGATCATCGGGAATCTCCTCGGCGGCGGCGCTTTGGGCCTCGGCTTCAATCGCGACGGGGGTCGGCGCGGCGACGATTTCCACTTCCTTGGCGATGACAGGCTCCTCGGCGTCGAGGAGTTTGGAAATGGTTCCGATGACCGCTTTGCCGGTGCGGGTGCTTTTGCGGACTTTCGGCTTTTTCTCCTCGGCGAAGAGATCGAGCGCGTTGGCTTTTTGGGCGTCGAGGACGCTTGGAGCTGGCGGGACGACTTCTGCCTCCTTGCGCTGGCGCTCGCGGCGCGAAGGTTTCTTGGTTGCCTCGAGGAGATCGAGAACCTTGGTTTTCTTGGGAGAGCTTTCGCTATTTTGGGGCATCCGGCTTTGCAGAGTTCGTGGAAGAGATGAAGTGGGAATAATAAGGAGGTGTGAAATCAGTCGTTGGCGACGGCGGCGGTGGAGCCGCTGACGATGCCGTGGGCGCGGACGAGGATGGCCTCAGCGGCTTCCTCGGTGATCTCAAGCGCGGCGGCAATGTAGTCGGCCGGCATGTCGATGACCATCTCGGGGTTGAAACCGCCGGCAAGGGTGAGCTTGCCTGCCAGTTCGTCGGTGATGCCAAGCTGGTCGGCGAGGGTGTGGGCGGCGCCACCGATTTTTTCTTTGAATTGTTCTTCCTTCGACTCGTCGCGGCGGACTTGGACGTCCCAGCCCATCAGGCGTGAGGAAAGGCGGGCGTTCTGGCCCTTGCGGCCGATGGCTTTGCTGAGGTCGATCTCATCGACGGTGACGTGGACCACGTGGTTTGCCTCGTCCACGGTGATCGAGCGGAGTTCGGCAGGCTTGAGCGCCTCGCGGACGAATTCCTTCGGATCCTCGCTCCAGCGGATGATATCGACCTTCTCGTTGTTGAGTTCGCGGACGATGTTTTTGACGCGCGCGCCGCGCATGCCGACGCAGGCGCCGACGGGATCGACCTTCGGGTCGCTGCTCCAGACGGCAACTTTGGTGCGGAATCCGGCTTCGCGGGCGATGCCGCGGATTTCCACGGTGTGGTCGGAAATTTCGTTCACTTCGGCTTCGAACAAGCGGCGGACGAAGTTCGGGTGGCTGCGGGAAAGGATGATTTCCGGGCCGCGGCCTTCGTTTTCGACAGCGAGCACGTAGCAACGGATGCGGTCGCCGATGTTGTAATCCTCGCCCTGCACGCGCTCGCGGTTTGGCATGATGCCCTCGAATTTCCCGAGGTCGATCATCACGTCGTTGCGCTCGAAGCGGCGGACGGTGCCGGAAACCACGTCACCGGCGCGGTCCTTGAATTCCTCGTAGATCATTTCCTTCTCCGCCTGGCGGAGGCGCTGCATCATCGTCTGCTTGGCGGTCTGCACGGCGATGCGACCGAAATCCTTGGGCGTGACGTTGAACTCCTGGATGTCGCCGGCTTGGGCTTCAGGGTTCTTCTTGATCGCGGTGGAAAGGGGGACTTCGTTGAATTTGTCCGAGTAGTCCTCATCGGCCACCACGGTGAGCGACGCGAAAATGCGGGTTTCGCCCTTCTTGGTATTCACCTCGGCACGCAGCGTGTCAATCGCATCGGCACCGGGAACCATCTTGCGGTAGGCGGAGATGAAGGCGAACTCCAGCGCGGCAACGACCTTGTCACGGTCGATTCCTTTTTCTTTTTCGTAATACTCAATGAGGGCGACGATATCGTTGGTCATGGCGTTGCTGTATCTGCGATCGGCGCTACTGATGTCCGGAGACGCAAAAGAGTGGGTGCTAGACCCACTCCTTTCTTTCGTCAGAAGCTGTGTGGGGACTACTAATGCACCGGAATTTGGGTTGCAAGCCGAAACTCGGTGGCAATATGAGCTCAGCGGAAGTGCCGCCGCACCTCGAACGCGGCGTGCGTTTCCAAAATCTCCGACATCGGAAACCCAGCTTCAAAATCCGGCAGGCGGGTGTCGCCCGGGTGCTTCTCGAAAACATGGCTGACCAGCAAATCGTCCAGCACCGGCAGGAACGCCGCGTAAATTTCCGAGCCGCCGATGATGAATACCTGGCCTTCGATTCCCGTTAATTTGGCGAGTTCATCGGGCCGGTGGATCACCTCCACGCCCTCCGCCGACCAGTTTGGATCGCGGGTCAGCACGATGTTCCGGCGTTTCGGCAGCGGGCGGCCGATGGATTCGTAGGTTTTCCGGCCCATCACGATCGGGTGGCCGGAGGTCGTCCGTTTGAAAAACGCGAGGTCCTCGGGCAAATGCCAGGGCAGGGTTCCTGCCCGGCCGATCACGCGATCCGGGGTCATCGCAACGATGGCGGTCAGACGGATACTCATGTTTTAAATGGCGACGGGGGCCTTGATGTGCGGGTGCGGATCGTAATTTTCCAAGCGGATGTCGTCGATGGTGAACGCGTCGATGTCCCTGACGTCCGGGTTCAGCCACAAGCTCGGCAAGGCGCGCGGCTCGCGGGAGAGCTGGAGTTCGGTCTGCACCAGGTGGTTCGAATAAAGGTGGAGATCGCCGAAAGTGTGGACGAAATCCCGCGCCTCGTAGTTGCAGACGTGGGCGACCATTTTCGTCAGCAAGGCGTAAGACGCGATGTTGAAGGGCACTCCGAGAAACAGATCCGCGCTGCGTTGATAGAGCTGGCACGATAGTCCGGGGCGGCCGCCGTCGGTCGCTTCGTGGACGTAGAATTGAAAAAGCAAGTGACAGGGCGGCAAGGCCATCTGGTGGATTTGGCCGACGTTCCAAGCGGATACGATGTGCCGCCGCGAATGGGGATTTCCTAGCAAGCCATCGATCAGCAAGTGGACCTGGTCGATCGTCCGGCCATCGGGCGTCGGCCAGGCGCGCCATTGTTTGCCGTAAACCGGCCCCAGCTCGCCCTCGGCGTCCGCCCATTCGTCCCAGATCGTCACGCCGTTTTCCTTGAGATAGCGGGTGTTGGTTTCCCCGCGGAGAAACCATAACAGCTCGTGGATGATCGAGCGCAGGTGCAGCTTCTTGGTCGTCACGCAGGGAAATCCCTGGCGCAAATCATAACGCGCCTGCCGACCGAACACCGAAATCGTCCCCGTGCCCGTCCGGTCGGAGCGTTCCTCGCCGTTTTCCAGCACGTCGCGCATCAAATCGAGATAAGCTTTCATGCCACTGATCAAGCCACGGAGCGGGCTCGTCAGGCAAGGACGAAGGGTCCCCGCCCGGAAGATAAAATGCACCTTGCCCGCAAGTTCCACGGTCTCGTGGCTGCGGCGTCTCTTCTTCTAAAACGGAGCATCACCCACCCGCTCCCGCGCTTCCTCAGCCACCCGCGCGGCTTCGGCCTGCAATCTGGCGAAAACGCACTACAGCCTTGGGATGAATGCGTCTTGATTGGGGCTGGAGGAAGACGCTCGCGGCGACCGATGATCGCTGCTACGCGGGGGCGCCGATGGCTCCGGGAATGGGGCCGGGACCTTCCGGGCGGTCTTCTTCAGCGGCCTTGGCGACGGGCTTTTTCTTGAGCTCGTCCGGGACCGGTGGCGGCTTGGGCGCGGATGGCGGGTTTTTCATCTCGCCGAATTCGATGATGTCCTTGAGGTGGGCGGCATCGAGGGTTTCGAATTCGAGAAGCGCCTTGGCGATGAGTTCGACCTTGTCGCGGCCTTCTTCGAGGACGCGGGTGGCGATGGCGTAGGCGTTGTCGATGAAGTTTTTGATTTCCTCGTCGATGATCTGAGCGGTGCTCTCGCTGTAGTTGGTGCGGCGGCCGCCCATGTCGCCACGGCCGAGGAAGACTGGGCCGTCGCCTTCGCCGTATTCGACCATGCCGAGTTTGTCGCTCATGCCCCATTCGCAAACCATGTGGCGGGCGAGCGAGGTGGCTTGTTTGATATCGCCCGAAGCGCCGTTGGAGACGTCGTCGCTGTGGAATCCTTCCGCGATGCGGCCGCCCATGGTGACGATGAGGTTGGCGAGGGCTTCCTTTTTCTGGGTAGAATATTTGTCGCCGTCTGGCAGATACATCGTCGCGCCGAGGTAGGGACCGCGCGGGATGATGGTGACCTTGTGGAGCGGGTTGGTGTCTGGCAGGACCATGTTGAGGTAGGCGTGGCCGGCTTCGTGCCAGGCGGTGCCGGTTTTCTCCCTGTCGGACATGGCGAGGCTGCGGCGCTCGCGGCCCCAACGGACCTTGTCGCGGGCTTCTTCCATTTCGTCGAGGGTGACGGCGGAGAGGCCGCGGCGGGCGGCGAGCAGGGCGGATTCGTTGATCAGGTTGGCGAGCTCGGCACCGGAGAAACCGGGCGTGCCACGGGCGATTTTGGAAAGGTCTACTCCGGCGGCGAGTTTGATCTTCTTGACGTGGACGCGGAGGATTTCCTCGCGGCCGTTGACGTCGGGAAGGGAGATGGTGACTTGGCGGTCGAAACGACCGGGACGCAGCAGCGCGGGGTCGAGCACGTCCGGGCGGTTGGTGGCGGCGATGATGATGACGCCTTCTTGGGTGTCGAAGCCGTCCATCTCGACGAGCAGTTGGTTGAGCGTTTGCTCGCGCTCGTCGTGACCACCGCCCATGCCGTGGCCGCGATGGCGTCCGACGGCGTCGATTTCATCGATGAAAATCAGGCAGGGCGCGTGTTTGCGGCCTTGCTCGAACATGTCGCGGACGCGGGACGCACCGACGCCGACAAACATTTCGACGAAGTCCGAGCCGGAGATTGAGAAGAACGGCACGTCCGCCTCGCCGGCGATGGCGCGGGCGAGCAGGGTCTTGCCGGTGCCGGGCGAGCCGACCATCAGCACGCCCTTCGGGATCGAGCCGCCGAGTTTCTGGAACTTGCGGGGATCGCGGAGGAAATCAACGATTTCAAACAACTCTTCCTTGGCTTCCTGGATGCCGGCGACGTCCTTGAAGGTGACCTTGTTTCTGTCCATTGTTAGAAGGCGGGCCTTGCTCTTGCCGAACGACATCGCGCCGCGGCCGGCGGATTTCATCTGTTGGCGGAACAGGAAAAACAGGATTCCGATGATCAGCAGGAAGGGCAGGAAGGTGAACAATGCGCTGCTGAGGTAGTCCTTGTTACGCCCGTAGATGGCCTTGTCCTTGACGAGCTTGTTGAGGTCCTCGCTTTGGATCGCGGTGGAGACGGGGACGCTGAACTGAACGGCTCCGGTGACCATTCCCTTGGCATCGAGTTGCACGGGCGGGAGGGTCACGATCGTGCGGGTGCCGACGATCACCGCGTCATCCGAGCCGGCGGTGGTCAGGACGCGCAGCGAATTGACAGGATCGCTGATTTCAACGGATTTGAGGGCCAATGACTTCCGGAGCTCGGCGAGGGAGAGGCTTTCCACATCGTTTTCGAGGGGTTGCTCGGAAGCGGCGGCGACTTGCTGGAAGCGGATGTTGTCGCCGAGCAGTTCGTTGATTTCATTACGTTGGAGGGCGAAATTGACGAGCACGCGGAAATCCTTTTTCTGGCTGTCCGACTTGGGGGCGAGGATTTCGGGGCTGACCCAACCGGTGATGGTGGCGTCGAAGGAAGTGTCGGTGGTGATGACCTTGAGCGGCTGCTTTGAATTGTCCACGACCACGCGGCCTTGGTCCCAGGCCTGGCGGAACTGGGAGTAGGTCATGGGAGTGGCCGCCTTGTTGTTATTGGTGAGGAACGCCACGCCAAGAATGACCGTTGCCACGCTGAGGAGGCCGAGGAGACGCCAGTTGAAGCCATTGGCCTCGCCGGGAGTGCGGTTCGGGTTGTTGGGTGGCGGAGTGGGGTTCGGTGAGTCGGACATAGGAGTCGTGAAAAAACCGGGCGGGAGGCGTGCGCTTAAGGTGGGTGCGCTGCCGACTACCGTCCGGGAGTGAGGGAGGATAGCTTAAGAGGGTGAAAAGCAAACCCCTTTTTTGCACGAGTCTTGCGGGCGGGCGCAAGGTCTGCCAAGAAAGCCGGCGTGGAACCACCCGCACCCCAAAAAGACCAAGCTCAATCGCCTCAATTAAGGATGCGTGTGGTGGGTTGGTTGCGGGCGATTCCGGGGGTGGGCCGGCTGCGGGCTTTGCGGCCGGGGGCGGACGCGCACGTCGGAGTTTTGGTAGATGCCTTCGCGGCGTTCGCGACTTTGGACGACGAGCTGAGTTCGCTGGAGGCGGATCTGATTTTGGACATGTTGCGGAGCGCGTTTCCGGAGGTGGACCACGGCTGGCTGGGACGGCGGTTGCAACGCGCGGTGCGCAATCCGCAGCCGCTGCAGGCTTTGGCGGTTGAGCTGAAGGACGGTTTTGATGATGCGGGAAAACTGGCGCTGGGCTTGCAGTTGTTCACGCTGGTGGATGCGGCGGGGCGCTCGGAGCGGAATCGGACGAGTTTCGAGATTTTCATGCGGCGGCTGGGGCGGCCGGATTACGGGGTGGCGATCCTGCGGGAAATGCGCGGCGACGGCGGCGATCCTGCGGATTGGGAGCTGCCCTTTGAGCGCTTGGTTTTCGGTAGGGACGGCGCGGATGTTTTATTGCCACCGGCGGCGGGGGATCATGAATTCCGGGTTTACCGGGCGGGGGATTTGATTTTGGTGAGGAACACCGGCATCTCGGCGTTGTGGATCCGCGGGCGCTCGGTGGAAACCGGTTCGTTTTTGCGGATGCGCGAGCGCCAGCCGCTGGTGGTGCCGGGCTGGACGCTGAGTTACGAGGACCTGATGTTTTTCCTCGATGTGAAGCGCACCGGCAACTCACCGACGATCTATCTGGAATCCGGCGGCACCGGGCTGACCGCCGAGCGGACGCGCGGACGGCAAAGCGCGCTGCGGGTTAGATTCGGGCTCCACGCGGAGGTCGAGGCGCTGCGCGACACCGAACTGCACGCCGGCAGCCGCGGACCGCTGAAGAAGGGGGAAATCGTGATCTGCCGCAATCACGAGCGGCTGGGCGACGCGTCGGGTTTCAGTCTCTCGATCAACGAACTCCGCCGCAAGGCGACGCAAAAGGGACGGCGCTTCCGGCTCGCGGGCGACCGGCAGGAATACCTGGTTTCTAACGACGCTTCCGCGCTCGCACCGGGCGACTTACTGCTAGGTCCGAAATTATCGCCCAAGGCCGTGCTGTTTATCCGTTATGACGCGCAGCGGGCGGAGGGCGAGCTGGTAGTCCGGGAAAGCCACGGGCCGATTCTGGTAGATGGTGTGCCGGTGCGTCAGACCGCGCCGCTGCGGGATGGCTCGTTGATCCGTCTTTCCGGTAGCCAGTCGGTGCGCTGCCGTTTCAGCGAGGGATTTCTGGACGAGGAGCGGACGTTGATCGAGTCGCTCCAGGTGGAGGATTTGATCCATGATTTCGGGCCGGAAGCGCGGGCGCTGGATCACGTGAATTTCGAGGTGAAGCGCGGGGAAATGCTCTGTATCATCGGCCCCAGCGGCAGCGGCAAGAGCACCCTGCTTTCCGTTCTATCAGGCCAGCGCGAGCCGACGCGCGGCAAGGTGAAGCTGAACGGAATCCCCCTCTATGAGCGACGGGAGCACCTCGTGCCGTTCATCGCCCACATGCCTCAGGAGGAGGCGCTCAATCCCCAGCTAACGGTGCGCGAGCACCTGCGGCACGCCGTCACCATCCGGCGGCCGGCGCTGTCGCTGGCAGAACACGAGCGGCGGGTTGACAGCATGCTCGCGGAACTCGGCTTGCAGTCGATCGCCCGCCGGCGGGTGGGCTCGCCGGGGGAAAAAACGATTTCCGGCGGCGAGCGAAGCCGGCTGAATCTGGGAGTGGATCTAGGGAGTCGGGCGGAGGTCTTCCTGTTCGACGAGCCGATCTCCGGCCTCTCGTCGAAGGACTCCGAGCACGTCGCCGAAACGCTGCGGTCGCTGGCCCGCGAGAAAATCGTGATCGCCTCGCTGCACCGGCCGGGAGCTCCGGTGCTTCGCTTGTTCGACAAGGTCCTGTTACTTGATAGCGGCGGGCGTCTCGCGTATTTCGGGACTCCGGCGGGAATGGTCGGTTATTTCCGGGACGCCTGCGAGGAGCTCTCGATCTCCCACCCGTCGGTCACCGCGAAGTCGCCGCTGGGCGCGGACTTCGTGTTTGACGTGTTGGAAACCCCGCTGAGCTCCATCGGCGGCGGGTCGAACACGGGAGCTGCGCGGCGCTTCCCGCCGTCGTTCTGGCAGGAGCGTTTCGAGAGCGTGGACCTGATGCAGTCCCTGCAGCCGGGGAGCGGTCCGGTTTCCAAACACGGAGAGTCCGGGGAAGGGGAGCGCTTGCCGGTGCCACCGAAACCCTCGCGGAGGCTCCACGCCGTGCTGGCGGTCTTCGCCACGCATTTCCTGCGCTCGCTGCTGTCGAAATACCGGACGCGCGGGACGATTTACAGCACCTGTCTTGAAGCGCCGCTGTTAGCCGCGCTGGTCGCGATCACCTTGCGGTCCTCGCCGGAGGGTCCCTATCAGTTCGCCACCGCGCTGCACATTCCGGCCTACCTGTTCCTGAGCGCCACGGTGGCGATGTTCCTGGGGCTGACCAACTCGGCGACGGAAGTGCTGCGCGACCGGCCGATCCTGCGGCGCGAGCGCAACTGCCAGCCGGGCGCGAGTTCCTACGTGATCGCGAAATTCGCCGCGCTGGGGCTGGTCGCCGCGATCCAGTGTCTGGCGTATCTGGTGGTGGGGAATTACTTTCTGGATATCGACGGGATGCTGCCCTATCTGTGGCTGTGGATGACCCTAACGGCATGGACCGGCACCGCCATGGCGCTGGTCGTTTCCTCGATCGTGAAGACCGAGCGAGCCGCGCTGACGGCGGTGCCGCTTTTGTTAGTTCCGCAGATGCTGCTGGCGGGGGCGCTGGTGCCTTACCGGGAAATGAACCGCGGGTTGTTTGAGGACGCATCGAGCATCCGCGACCGGGGCGGGGTGCCGGTGCCGGCGGGGATCATGCCGCTGCGCTACGCCTACGAGGCGATGATCGTCGCCCAGGCCACGCGCAATCCGTTCGAGGAGGAGCGGCTGCGGTTGCAGCGGCGGATCGACAAGGCGCGTGCCAGCGCGACTCCGCTGACCGCTGGGCAGGTGGAGCGTTTCGAACTGGTGAAGGAGGGACTACGGCGCTTGCTGGCGTCCGGCGCGACCTCGCCGGAGGAAGCGAAGAATCTGGTCGGGCGGATCCGCCGCACCGCCATGTCGGGGAGCCGCATCGAGGTGGAAACCATGAAGATCTGGCCGGAGAATGATCGGGAGGTGCGTCCGGCGTCCGAGTTTTTCGTGAACGAGCGGATTGATCTGCTAGTGCGCGAGGCGGAAACTTTCCGCAACGATTACCGCGACCAGTCGCGGCGGATCGTCTTCCACGCGCTGAAGAAACCGATTCCGTTGATGACGGCGAAGACCGGCGCTTCGGTTCACGAATATGTGGAGCGTCATGACCAGATAGAAACCCAGAAATACTGCGGGATCGTGCTGGCGGGAATCATCCTCGGGTGCGGAGGGATTTCGATCCTGATCATTTCCCGGCAGAACCGGCAGACGCGTTAGGAGTTTTCCGCTGGCGGCGAGGCGACTTGGGAAAGCGCTTCCATCACCGCGAGCACGGCCGGCGGATCGAGCGCTTCGGGGACGACGGCACCGAGCACCAGGCTGCCGTAGGCGGTTTCCACCGGGATGACTTCCAGCGTCGCTCCGGCGCCGATTTTGACATGGACGTTGCCGGCCGAAGCGCCCGGTCGGCGCGAGGCGAGCGCGAGGCTGCGGGCGAGGAAGTGCAGCCGTCCGTGATGGCTCTCGTCGAAAATAACAGATCCTTCGCGGTCGAGGATGAAAATGCCGGTCGCGGAGAAATTGTGGCGCATCCAGTCGCGGAAGCGGGAGATCCGGTCCAGAAACGGGCCGCGGGCGATGGTCGGGTTTTCCGCTTGCGGCGGCGAGTTGTTAGCCGGTGGCGCGGCGGGCGCATGGATCACCTGCGGCGGAAGCGGCGGCGTAGTGATCGGCGGGGAAATCGGATCGCTCGCGTAACCGACGAAGCCCTCGCCGAAACCCGCGTCCGCCAGCGGCGCGGTGGGTTCGCGGTTAGGCTTCATCAGGCGGTCGGCCAGGCGGCGGACCTCGACGGGGTCAAGCCATGGATTGATCGGGTCCATCAGCCGCGAGCGGCGTGGTGGCCGCCGTTAGGTTCGAGTTTCGCCTCGATTTCCGCCCGCAGCGAATCGAAGACCACTTGTGCGCCCGCGCCGTCTTCGAGGACGCCGATGGGCAGGCCGCGGGCACTGGCCCGGACGAAGAGCCCATCGCGCGGGATTTGGGTTTGGAAGACCATTTCCTGAGGCAGCAACTGGCGCAGGGCGGCGGCGGCTTCCGTGCTTTCCGCTAGGTCGTGTTGCACCATCGTGAGGCAGACCCCGAGCACGCTGAGCCGCGGGTTCATCACCCGCAGGCGGTTCAGGCCTTCCAACAATTTCGGCACCGAGCGGATTCCCAGAGGCTCGGCCTGCTGTGGAATCAGGATCGCGTCGCTGGAGGCGATCACGTCACCGGTGACGCCGAAAAGTCCGGCGGCGGTGTCGATGAGGCACAAATCGAAGCCACGGGCGGAGACGCTGCGGATGAAGGCGCGGACGCGGGCGAGGTGGGCACCCATGCCGCCGCCCCCCGCTTCGTAGTCGCTGCCTTGGCCGCTGGCGACGAGGGAAAACGTCTCTAGCCGAGTCGGCACGATCAAGCGGTCGAGCGGGATTCCCGGATCGGCCAGGTAGTCGTAAAATCCAGTGAGGAGGCGCGACTGGCGGGTGAGGGAAAGCCCGACGGAGCCTTGAGGGTCGGCATCGACAAGCAGGGTTTTCACCCCGGCGCGCGCGAAGGAGTGGGCTAGATTGATCGAGACGGTGGTTTTACCCACCCCTCCTTTTTGACTGGAAACGGCAATACTGATCACGTTAAGCAGGGAATTGTGACGCGACGGTAGCTTCGGCTTGCCACATCGGAAGTCTTTTCTTCATGATGCGGGCCTCGGGGAGGCAGTGATTGCTTTCCTGCCGTATCCATCATTGATCATGAATCTCCGAATTTCCTTTGGCTCCGCCGCGATCGCCACGGTCCTGTGCGGCCTGGTGCTGGGAACCGGAGGCTGCCGGAAAGGCAATGGCGAGACGCAGGAAAGCGCGCGCCCGCCGGTGGTCGTGGCCAGCGAGCTGCGATCTAACGGTCTCGGCGCGCTGCCGGGGGCTGTCTATCGGAGTCAGTCCGCCTCGCCGATCCATTGGCAGCCGTGGACCCGGGAGTCGATGGAGCGGGCGAAGTCCGCCAACCGCCTGGTGTTCGGCGTGATCGCGATGCCGCAGCAACCGGGATTCCAAGGTGTTTTAAAAACGCTGGCGAACGATCCGGCGTTGGTTTACGCGATCAACCAGTATTACGTGCCGGTGCTCATCGATGGCGACGCCTCGCGGGAAGTGGGCCTGCTGAGCGCGGACCTCTGCTCGGAAATCAAACGGGGCCTGCAGTTGCCGCTGTTTGTCTGGATGACCCCCGACGGTGACCCGGTCGCGTGGATTCCTGTCAGCCAGTTCGCTCCGGAGAAAGTGTTCGATTTGTTCTATCAATCCCACTCGATGGTGACCCGGATGTGGTCGGAAGACTCGGCTTACGTCACGAAAAACAGCGCCCTGGACAACGAGAACCGCCGCAATCGGCTCGCCCAGCGCAAGAATGCCAAGGTGATGAGCGAGCAACCGGCCGTGGACGCGGTCCGCTGCCTCCGCCAGCTCGCGTCGCTTTACGACCCCTACTCCCGCAGCTTCGACGAGGCCGGCGGCCTCTTTCCGTCGGGAGCCATCGAGTTGCTTGCCTCCGCGGCGGTTCATCCGGGGCTGCCTGCCGACACGCGCAAGCGTTGTCAGGAAACGACCCAGGACATGCTCAAGGATTTGTTGCCAAGCGCGATGTTCGATCCGCTGGAAGGCGGGGTTTTCGCCTCCCGCAGCGGCAGCTCGTGGGCTCGGCCTTCGTTTTCCCGCGATTGCGGCTCGCAGGCCCGCGCGGCGTTCGCCCTGATTCAGGCCTACCGGGTGACGGGCGACGCGATGGCCTTGCAGAAGGCGCTCGGACTGATCGCCTTCGCGGAAAAAACCTACATGACTTCCGAAGGCTTGTTTGCCGTGGGAATGGCGAGCGAATCCGATCCTGCCGCGTGGCTTTGGAGCGTGGAGGATATCCGCAAGGAACTGCGGCCGGAAGAGGCGGCGTGGTGGATCAAGGCGACCGGCATGAAGGGCTTGGGGAATCTGCCCTCCGAGGTGGACCCGCAGCGCGAGTATTTCCGCTGCAACAGTCTGGGGATGAGCCAGTCGCTTGAGGAGATCGCCGCCGAGCAGTCGCAATCGCTTGAGGAGTTCACCCACCGCTTTGAAACTGTCAGGAAAACCCTGCTCAAAGCCCGCAACACCCGCATCGGACAACCGGTCCGTGATGAATGCCCGCATGCCGGCGCCACCCTCCGGATGGTCTCGGCCTACGCCGCGGCTTTCGGGGCCACCGGCGACGGAAAATTCCGCGAACAGGCTGTCGCCTTGCTCCATCAAGCGCGGACCGCCTTCAGCATGGGCCCCAAGCTGCGGCTCTTTTCCAAAGACGCCCCCGCTTCGATCGGCGAGGGCCGGGCTTTTCTCTACGGATTGGCGCTGCAGGCCGCGCTCGATGTCTCGGTCATCACGTCGGACGAGACATGGCTCGTCTGGTCGGAAGATCTCGCCACCACCGCCGCCGAGTTGTTCACCGGTTCCCAGTTCCTCAAGGAATGCCCGGACGACGCGAAAATCATCGATTTGCCGGTGACCGATCTGGTGATGTTGTTTGACGACTCCACGGCCGGCCTGATCTCGCTCGCCGGGTGTCGCCTCGCCGAGCGCAAGCGCCCGCTGGTGGAGAGTTTCAGCGAGCTGGCCACCCCGTTGCCGACCTACGTGGTGGACCGGCCCATCCTCCACACCGACCTTTTGCAGGCGACGCTCGCCCGCCACTTCCGGGTGACCATCGTCGCCGGCTCGGGGATTTCATCCGCGATGAAGCTCGTCACCGAGCGTTTGCCGATGCGGATGATCCAGCGTCGTGACGCCAAGTCCGCGGATGAAGTACCGGCGGACTCGGTGCTGGTCATTTTCGCGGATGGCGAGACCCGGCTGGTTTCCACGCCGGAAGCCTTGCAACAAGCAGTCTTGCCCTCCGGCGGGAAATCGTAAATTCTCGCCCGGGCCTACCACCCGGGCACCAGCCATTCATGAAAAATAAACCCGCGCTTGGCGCACTTTGTTTACTGGCGGCCACCCTTCCCTGTGTGGCTGATACATTCCTTTTGAAAGACGGCACCACCCTCAACGGCGCGATTGTCAGTGAGGCGGGGGATTCCTACATTCTCGAGGTCCAGGTCACCAAGTCCATCAAGGAGGAAGACACCTTGATCGAGGCCCGCTACAAGGCGGAGAAGGATGCCAAGCAAAACTGGGTCACTATCAGCCCCTTTCACAAGCCATCCTTGGAAGACACCGTGAAACTCTGCGAACAGGAGCTCGTCCGGTTGGGCGCCGTGCAGACCGTTCTCGGAGTCGATGGAGGAAAAGCCTACCGCGACGCATGGACTGCGGTTCAAGGTGGCAATGCCGCCGCAGCCGCCTCCGCCCTGGCCGCCGCTAAAACCGCCGCAGTGCCCGCCCGCTATCTCGCGCCGCTCGAGGCCGCCGCCAAGAACATCAAATAATTTCCACGCTCCCATGTCCGCAACCCGCACCGCCAGCCGCAGCCGCAAGACCGCAGAGACTTCCATCGAACTGTCGATCGACATCGACGGCTCGGGAGTTTCCCACATCGATACCGGCGTCCCGTTTTTCAATCACATGCTCACGTTGTTTTCCAAACACGGACTGTTTGATCTCAACGTAAAAACCGTCGGCGACATCGAGGTGGACTATCATCACACCATCGAGGACACCGGCATCGTCATCGGAGATTGCCTGCGCGAGGCGCTCGGCACCAAGGAAGGCATCCGCCGCTACGGTTGTTGTTATTTGCCGATGGATGAAACGCTGGCCCGCGTCGTCGTCGATCTGAGCAACCGCCCGCACCTGGAGTTCCGCGCGCCTGCAGGGATGCCTTCCGCGCCGAACATGCCGTTCACGCTGGTCGAGGAATTCTGCCGCGCCGTCGCCTCTAACTTGCGGGCGAATATCCACGTCGAGGTGCTATACGGCCGCGACGGCCACCACATCGCCGAGGCGGTTTTCAAAGGACTCGCCCGCGCCCTCCGCGACGCCTGCGAGCGCGATTCGCGGGTGAAAGGCATTCCCAGCACCAAGGACGCGTTGTGAAAGTCGGCATCATCGATTACGGCGGCGGCAACCTGCGCAGCGTCGCCAACGCCCTGCGCTCGCTCGGCGAAGAGCCGGTCATCATCGCCAGCCCGGCGGACGTCGGAGATAGCACCCACTTGCTGCTGCCGGGGCAGGGCGCCTTCGGCGACACCATGGCCCGGCTTGAAGAACGCGGGCTCGCCGCTTTCCTCAAGGACTGGCTCGCCGCGGACCGTCCCTACTTCGGGATCTGCGTCGGCTATCAGATTCTTTTCGACGTCAGCGAGGAAGCCCCGGAAACAGCCGGCCTTGGCATCGTCCCCGGCACGGTCCGCCGCTTTCAGGACGAGCCCGGCCTGAAAATCCCGCACATGGGCTGGAATTCGGCCGACGCCACCCGCGGCGATACCCGTGTCTGGCAGGGACTCGGCGCGGATCCCTATTTCTACTACATCCACTCGTATTTCCCCGAGCCGCTCGACCCCGCTTCCGTGGTGGCGGAAACGACCCACGGCACCCAGCTTTTTGCCGGTGCCGTCGAGCGCGGAAACCTGTTCGCCTGCCAGTTCCACCCGGAAAAAAGCCAGGAAGCCGGCCTCCGCCTGATCCGGAATTTCCTCGGGCTGTGAAGGAGAGAGACGTTCCTTGTTCGCAAGTATTCCCTCCGGGCTTGCCCTGCGGATTTTCCCCGCCATGCTTCGCCGCCTTGTGAGTTCCATTCCGGTCGAACCATCGTTGGAAGCCTTCGCCGAGCTGGCGAAACGGGGCAATGTCGTGCCCGTTTACACCCAGCTCGCCGCGGACTTTGAGACCCCGTTGTCCGCCTATTTAAAATTGCGGGATAATCGCCATTCGTTTCTCCTGGAGAGCGCGGAGAGCACGGAGAAGGGCGGCCGATGGTCCATCGTCGGCAGTGGACCGCGGTTGGTTTTCGAGGCCCGGGAAAAGGAAATCACCATCCGCGACGGCTCGAAAATCCGGAGTTACACGGCGGAGGACGACGTTTTGGCCGCCTTGGAGCGGGAAATGGCCCCTTACCAACCGGTGACCCACGGCGCGTTGCCGCAGTTTTCCGGCGGCATGGTTGGCTATCTTTCTTACGACGCGGTGCGGCAGTTCGAGCCGACGCTGGGCCCGCCGCCGCCGGACGTGCTCGGGATTCCCGATGCCATGTTCATGCTGGCCGACACCCTGCTGGTCTTCGACCACCGCTTGCGCCGGTTGCAGGTGATCGCGAACGCGTTTATCGATGAATTCGCCACGCCGAAAGAAGCCTACGCCGCCGCCCGCGGCCGGATCGCCGCGATGGTGGAAATCCTCAACCGCCCGCTGCATGTCGAGGCGCTCAACGGACTGGTGCAAGTCGAGCCGGTCGAGGCGCGCAGCAACACGACGCAGGAGGAATTCGAAACCATGGTGCGCGAGGGCAAGGAGTTCATCGCCGCCGGGGATATTTTCCAATTCGTGCCGAGCCAGCGCTTTGAAACCGACTTCGACCGCCCGGCGGTGGATCTCTATCGGGCGCTGCGGTTAGTGAATCCGTCGCCCTACATGTTCATCCTGGAACTGGGAGATTTCGCGCTGGTCGGCAGCTCGCCAGAAGTGCATGTGCGCTCGATCCAGGGCCGCATCGACATCCGGCCCATCGCCGGCACCCGCTGGAGAGGGAAGACCCCGGAGGAGGATGACGCGCTCGCCGCCGAACTTCTGGCAGATCCGAAGGAGCGTGCCGAGCACCTGATGTTGGTCGATCTCGCCCGCAACGACGTGGGCCGCATCGCCAAGCACGGCAAGGTCAGCGTGGATGATTTCATGATCGTCGAGCGCTACAGCCACGTCATGCACATCGTCTCGAACGTCTCCGGCGAGCTTGATCCGTCGCACAGCGCCTACGACGTGCTGAGAGCGACTTTTCCCGCAGGCACCGTCAGCGGCGCGCCCAAGATCCGGGCGATGCAGATCATCAATTCACTGGAGAAAAACAAACGCTGCGCCTATGCCGGAGCGGTCGGTTATTTCGGCTTCGATGGCTCGCACGACTCCTGCATCACGCTCCGTACCTGTCTTCTCAAAGGCGGCAAAGTCTACGTCCAGGCCGGTGCCGGTGTCGTCGCGGATTCCAACCCGACCTACGAATACGAGGAAACCGTCAACAAGGCCAAAGGCATGCTCCGCGCCATCGCCCTCGCCAAGACGATGGGTGCCTGAAAACTAACATTCCTCTCCGATGCTCCTCATTCTCGATAACTACGATTCCTTCACCTACAACCTCGTCCAATACTTCGGCGAGCTCGGCGCGGAGATGAAAATTTTTCGCAACGACGTGCTCACGGTGGAGGACGTCAAGGCGCTCAAGCCCGAGCGCATCTGCATCTCTCCCGGACCCTGCACGCCCACCGAAGCGGGGATTTCCTGCGAGCTGATCAAGGAGTTAGGCGCGACGATTCCGATCCTCGGCGTCTGCCTCGGCCATCAATCGATTGGCCAGGTTTACGGCGGCGACGTCGTCCGCGCGGATCGCTTGATGCACGGCAAGACCTCGCCGATCCATCACTCCGGCAAGAGCGTTTTCGGCGGAATGCCGAGTCCGTTCGAAGCCACCCGCTATCACTCGCTCATCGTGAAACGCGAGACACTACCCGATTGTTTGGAGATCACCGCCTGGACCGAGGAAGGCGAGATCATGGGGCTAATGCACAAGGAGCATCCCGTCCACGGCGTCCAGTTCCACCCGGAGTCGATTCTCACGCAGGACGGGAAGCGCCTGCTCGAGAACTTTTTGAAACTGTGAGATTTCCATCCGGTAGGGCGCGACCCGGCCCGGTCCGCCCTGACTCCCCGCGAGGGCGAAAAAGCCGATGCTTAGCGCCTTGTGTTCTTCATCCCCGAGCGCCGCGCAAGCACACCGTCATGCGGCGGACAAATGGGCGGACCGAGTCGGATCCGTCCTACCGGGCGGACGCATAGACCGTCGATGATTTGCGCAAAGTCGGGACGATGGGAGGCGGGAAAGATCAGGTCGCGGGTGGCGAGTCAGCGGGAGGAGTGGGATACGAACGAAGAGTTTCGTCGGTCATGGCCAGCACTTCGACGGCGGACAGACCGCGGTCCCGCAGCGCGGCGACGGAGAGGGAGTCGTTTCGTTTGGCCAGGCGTTTGCCGGCCTCGTCGAGCATCAGCAGGTGGTGGAGATAGAGCGGCGCGGGAAACCCGAGTAGGACTTGCAGCAGGCAGTGGACGTGGGTCGATGATAATAAATCCTCGCCGCGGGTGACGTGGGTGATTTCCTGGAAGGCGTCGTCCACGACGACGGCGAGATGATAGGCGGTGCCGATGTCCTTGCGGGCGAGGACGACGTCGCCTAGCAAGTCCGGGTCCACGGAAATCTCCCCGAAGCGCAGGTCGCGGAAGGTGAGGGGACCGGTGAGTTCCGCCGCCTTGCGCGAGTCGAGGCGCCAGGCGTAAGGCATGCCCGAGCCGAGTTTCGTTTGCCGTTCAGCGGCGGTTAGCTTGTGGCAGGTGCCGGGGTAGGCGGGGGCTTCCGGGCCTTGCGGGGCGGCTCCCATGCGCGCCCATTCGTCCTGGATCTCGCGGCGAGTGCAGAAGCAGGGATAGACGAGGCCGCGCTCTCGCAGCGATTCGAGCGCGGCGTCGTAGGCCGCGTTCCGCGAGCTTTGGCGGAGCGCGTCGCCGTTCCATTTCAAGCCGAGCCATTCGAGGTCCTCCTCGATCCCTTGATAGAACTCCTCGCGCACGCGGGGGGCGTCGATGTCTTCATGGCGCAGTAGGAAAGCTCCGCCGGCATCGCGCGCCATGGCAAAGGCGACCCGCGCCGCGAGCACGTGGCCGAGGTGCAGCCGTCCCGTGGGGCTGGGAGCGAATCGCGTGCGGACGATCATCGCGGACTGTTTCGCACCGGCGGAATCGAAGCGCAAGAACAAGCCCCGCGGCGTCATTCATTCGTCGCCGAGATCCCTTTTGAAAAACCTCCGGGCGTGCCAAAGCGTCCAAAGCGCGGCCCCGATCGCCCACGACCACTCGGCTGCCCGCGATCAGGCAAAGCAGTCCGAAACCACTGACGAATAACAGGTGGTCGAGCGCGATGTGGTGAGGGTTTTCGAAGATCCTTCGGACCGCGTGATGTGTCCGTTCGGTCCTAACTGGTGCGGTCGCGGACCGCATTGCCCGTTGCACGATACGTTTCTTGAAATGCATCAGAAGGCTCTCGATGGCCTGCAGGAAGAGACGTTCGCCCAGTTCGTCGGATAGGCCGGGCTATTTGCCGCTCCAGCCGCCGCCGAGGGCTTTGGCAAGGGCGGCGAGGGTGATGCGTTGGTTGGCTTCAAGCTGGCTGAGGACGAGCTGGACCCGGAGTAAGTCGCGCTCGGCATCGACCACTTCGAAGTAGCTGGTTAGGCCTTTGTCATAGCGTTCCTGCGAGAGCCGCCGGGTTTCCTGAGAGCTATCGAGCGCGAGTTGCAGCGCGTTGCGGGATTTCGCGAGTCCCTTGAGATCGACGAGCGCGTCCTCCACCTCGCGGATGGCGATAAGCAAGGTCTGGCGGTATTTCGCCAGTGCTTCGTCGTAGCGGCTGCGGGCGGCCTGATAGTTCGCCTTGTTGGCGCCGCCGTCGAGGAGCGGCGCGGCGACTCCGGCGCCGAGCGAGAGCACCCGGTTTTCCCAGTCGAGGAAGCGCTTGATGTCGATGGACTCGAAGCCGCCACCGGCGCTGAGGCTGAAGTTCGGATAGAACGCGGCTTCGGCCACGCCGATGCGGGCGTTGGCGGCGCGGAGTTCCTGGATGGCGGCGCGGACGTCGGGGCGGCGGTTGAGGACCTCGGCGGGAAGCCCGGCGCGGATGTCGGGCAGTGAGCTGGTGGATGAGCGGCGGGCGACGGAGAAACCGGAGGGAGCCGCGCCGCAGAGCACGGCGAGGGCGTGTTCCGCGGAGCCGCGCTGGCGCTGGACGATGGCGAGGTCGTTGTCGGCGAGTTCCACCTCGGTGCGCGCGCGGCTGGAGGCGAGGCCGTCGGTCAGGCCGGCGTTCAATTTGGAAGTTTGGATTTCAAGCGCTTCCTTGCGGCTTTTCAGGGTGTCTTGCAGCACGGCGTCCTGGGCGTCGAGGCCGCGGAGCAGGAAATACTGGCGGGCGACTTCGGTGGCGACGCCGAGGCGCTGGGAGTCTAGCAGCGCCTCGCTCGCGGCGGCCTCGGCGGACGAGGCTTCGAGGGCGCGCTTGTTGCGGCCCCAGAGATCGGGGTCGTAGGCGAGGTCGAAGGTGCTGCGGTAGTTCTGGGATTCCAGCGCGATGTCGGCACCGGGCGGGAGGTTGCCGCGCAGGGCGTCGGCGGAGCTGCGGGAGATCCCGGCGCGGCCGGAAAGATCGAGGGTGGGGAAAAGTTTCGCCCGGTCCACGCCGACGAGCGCGCGCGAGGTATCGACGCGGGCCTTGGCGGCGGCGAGGTCGTTGTTGGCGGCGAGCGCGCGATCGACGAGCCGGGTGAGTTCGCGGTCGTTGAAAAGCCGCCACCAGTTGTCAGGCAGGCGGGTGGCGGCGGTGGATTTGGATTCCTTCCATTTCGAGCCGCCGGACATTCCGGGGAGTTGGAAATCCGGTCCCACGGTGCAGGCCCCGAGGAGCAACGCGGCGGGTAGAATGAGCGCGGGAAATTTCATGGTTTCTTGAGGCGGTCGGGTGCATCGATAAATACATCGACTTGCTGGCCGACGTAAAGCGGCGGATCGGTCGGGCGGTTCAGCGAGTAGATCACCTGCAGGACGCGGGTGTCCACGCGCTCGGTGCTTGAGCCGGTGAGCGAGACTTTGGGAATGACGTAGGGCTCGATGCGGATGAACTCGAGCGGAAAGGTGACGGTAGGATCGCCCTTCAAATATCCGTATGCGGTCTGGCCCGTGCGGATGCGGGTGGCGTTCTGCTCGTCGATGTCGGCGCGGACTTGGAGCTTGTTGGTTTCTCCCAGAATCATCGCGGGATTCTTGGGCGAGGTGGCGGCGTATTCGCCGGCGCGGACGTTCAGCTGGATGATGGTGCCGTCGCGCGGGGCGAGGACGGTAAGGCGGTCGATGAGCAGGGCGATGCGCTTGAGCGAGGTTTCCGAAGCGGCGAGCTGGGCCTTGGCGGCGGCGAGCTGGGCTTGGGAAACGGCGACGTCCTGCTTGCGGTTTTCAAGGTCTTCGAGGCTAACGGCGCGGCTGTCGGTGACGGCGTTGAGGCGCGCGAGCTGGGATTCGAGCTTGGCAAGCTGGGCCTCGCTGACGGCGATCTGCGCGCGGGAGATTTCCTGTTGGGCCTGGGTGGAAAGCTGCTCGGCGCGGAGGTCGCGGTCGTCGAGTTTCAGCAGCGGTTGGTCCTTTTTTAACACGTCGTTGACCTTGACGAAGACCTCGGTGACGAGGCCGGGGATGGGGACGCCGATGGCGACATTCTCACTGAGTGCTTCGAGGATGCCGGTGGCGGCAACGGCTTGTGTGTAGGGTTTTTGCGGCGGCATGACTGGCGGGTCGCCCGGCGGCGGCATCTGGCGTTCGGCCTGGGTGCGGGAGACCAAGATGATGGCCAAGACACCGAAAAGTGCGGCGACGATGGAGCCGTAGCGGAGGAGTTTTGAGAAGAAGTTCATGGGAGTCGCAGGTCTAAAAGTCTAAAAGTCTGAAGACGATGAATGAATGAAAGCCGGGATAAATCCCGCGGCCGTTCGGGAGTGCTCTGCACTTCGATGTTCGATGTTTAGCGTTCGATGTTCGATGTTCACTGGGCGTGTTCGTGAATGAAATGAGGCTTCTCGGCGTGGAGCTGTTCCTTAACCTCGACGATCTCGCCGTCGTCCATGCGGGCGATACGGTCGGCGTAGGAGAAAATCCGGTTGTCGTGGGTGACGATGATGACGGCGCGCTCGGGCGAGCGGGCGACCTGGCGGAAAAGGTCGAGGACGATCTCGCCGTTCTGGGCGTCGAGCGCGGCGGTGGGCTCGTCGCAGATGACGAGAGGCGGTTCGTGGACGAGGGCGCGGGCGATGGCGACGCGCTGCTGCTCGCCGCCGGAGAGTTTGTTAGGCCGTTCCTTCCAGCGCGGGCCGAGGCCGACTTTTTCGAGGATTTCCCGCGAGCGGGTGAGCGCCTTGCCGCTGGAGATGCCCTGAATGAGCAGGGGAATGCCGACGTTTTCCGCGACGGTGAGGGTGGGGATGAGGTTGAACTGTTGGAAAATGAAGCCGATGCTATTTGCGCGGAAGCGAGTGAGCGCGTGGCCTGACATTTTTTCCAGGGAGTTGCCCAGGACGTTGATCTCGCCGCTCTCGACCCGGAGCGTGCCGGCGATGGCGCTGAGCAGGGTGGTTTTGCCGCAGCCGGACGGGCCGACGAGCATCGTGATCTCGCCGCTGCGGGCTTGCAGGTTCACCTGTTTGAGCACGTGGATGCGCCCCGCCCCCTCGCCGAAACTTTTCTCGACGGCGCGGACATCGACCACGATGTGGTGGGATGGAGAAGAATCAGGCACGGAAGACCATGGCGGGTTCGTAAAGACTGAGGCGGATGATGCCCATGAGCGCGGCGAGCATGCAGATGAGTTGAACGGCTAGAAATGCGGCGACCGGGATCTGCCACGGCATGTAGAACGGTGGCTGGCCGTTCTCGATGGCTCCCATGGCGAATCCCGAGCTGGCTAACAAACCGAGCCCGAAGCCGATGATGCCGACGGTGAGTGCCTGGAAAAGAAGCATCATGCTCAACCGAAAATTTGACATGCCCATCGCCTTGAGCGCGCCGAGGTGTTTCAAATTATCCAGCACGAAGGCGTAAAACGTCTGGCAGGCGATGGCCACGCCGACGATAAATCCGATGACCACCGTGGTGCCGAAGGAAATCGGGATGCCGGTGTTTTTCACATACCACCAGACGGTGGAGGTGTTGAAATCACCGTATTTCTTGCCTTTCGGAGTGCCCCCGTCGCGCGGGTTGCTGCCGAAGCCTTCGTTCACATAGGCACGGAGGCCGGTGGTCTTTTCGATCTCGACGGCCGCCTGTTCGGAGCTCATGCCTTCGACGGGCGCGGCGATGACGGTGGTTAGCATTTTCCGCGACTGCGGGGTGTATTGCAGCGCGCGCTCGTAGGTCGTCCAGATATAGGGGCCGCCGGTGAACGAGCGCATCGCCTTGCAAATCCCGACGACGCGGGCCTCGACGTCGTTGATCTCGAACTGGTCGCCGATCCGGATTTTTTTCGTGGGATCTTTCGGATCGGAGGAAAGGCGGCTGGTGGCGAGCTCGTCGATGACGACGGTGTTAGGCAGGCGGAGGTCTTCGAGATTTCCCTCGACCATCCGGCCGGGAGCGCCGGCGAGCGAGGCGGCGTCGATGCCGATGAGCTGCACGGTCTTGAAACTGCCGTCTTCGAGCCGGACGCGCTGGATGCCGGAGTAAAGCGGCATGGCCCAGCGGACGGCGGAAACCGAGCGGACGCGGGCGACGTCGGTGTCGCGCATCGGGTTGGTTTCGTTGATCTGCTCGACGCGCTCCTCGACGACGAAGATCGGCGCGGCGACGTTTTTCAGGGTGGCGGTGGTCCAGCGCATCAGGCCGCAGAAAACGGAGGCCTGCTGGACGATGAGGAAGGTGGCGAAGAATAAGCCCGCGACCAGCATCAGATACTTGGCCGTGTCGCCGAAGAGCATTTTGAGAGCGAGACCGAGCATGCGAAAAGGGGAGGACTGGCTGGATCTTAACAGCCGGTGGTGACCGCGCAACCCGCGACATGGGATTGTTTGAGTTTGTGTTGCGGGTGTCTGAAACAGGCTGCTTTTGCGATTCCATCCGCTTGTCGGAGGGGATTAAATTTTCCGCATGCGGACGATGGACGAGTGGTTGGGATCGGAGGAAACAGGGGAAGCGTTTTCCCACTGCCTCTGCTGCAAGCTGCCGCTGGTGGAAATCGCCGAACCGTGGCGGGTCAACAAGGAGTTCGCCCGCGGGGAATGCGTGCTGGAATACGCGATCTGCCAGCCGTGCCGCGATTTTGTCACGGACCAGCTCTCGGAGGAGTCGAAGGAAGCGGTGCGGGGATTTCCGGGGCTGCTTTGAAACGCGGGTCAGGCGTGGGTGAACGCCTCTTCGAACGCGGCGAGGATCGTCTCGATCGGCTCAAGGCCGCAGGAGACGCGTAACAAGTTTGGCGAGACACCGCAGCCTTCGGCCCATTCCAGTTCGTGATAGTGGGCGAGCAGGGTGTAGGGGCAGACCAAGGTGAACGGCGTGCCGAAGCTCGGGCCCTTGCTCAGGCGCAGTGCGTCGTAGACTTTCGGGGTCTTTTTCGGCGCTTTCAGAACGAAGGAGAGCAGGCCGCCGTAGCCCGCGCCCTTGTGCATGACGGCCTCGTAGTTGGCCTTGTGGGTCAGCGAAGGGTGCCAGACTTCCGCCACGGCGGGATGGTTGGCAAGCCATGCGGCGAGAGCCAGGCCGTTGGCGTTCACGGTCTCCATCCGCTTGGCGTAGCCTTTGAGATTGGAAAGCAGAACCTCGGCGTCGCCGATGTATAACGGCGCGCTCTCGGTCGAGTCCGCAGTTAGAGATTCGCGCAGCGCGTTGGCCACCGGCGAGTCGGCGCGCACCGTGGCCATTCCGGCCATGACGTCGCCTTTGCCGGAAATCCACTTGGTCAGGCTGCCGGTCACCACGTCGGCGAAACGCAGGGAATCCACGTTCAAGGGACCGGCGGCGGAGTCGTCGATGACGAATGGCGTGCCGCTGTCCTCGCAGGCCTTGGCCACGCGATGCAGATCGACAGTGCGTAGCAGGGGATTGCTGGGAACCTCGGTGAAAACCCCGGCGAACTCACCCTGACGGATGCGCATCAGCGCTTCGTCGAAGGATTCCCCGCTGGCGTCGTTCAGGTAGACCACGCCGTGGCCGAAGAGTTCCTGCACCTTCAGGCTGTCCACGTAGGGGAATTCTAATTGCAGGGTCTTCTTGCCGTCATGCATTCCCGGCAGGGCGCGCAGGACGGCGGTGATGGCGGCCATGCCGCTGGTGAAAATGAACGTGTCTTCCGGCGCGGCTCCGCTGAACTTGGCCAGCGATCGGGAGATCAAGTGCGACTTCGAGCCTTCCCGCAAATTCCCGTCGAGGAAATCCTGCGCCTGCCTGCTACTGACGATTTCGCCGGCGAAGCGCCAGTATTCGTCGGCCTCGCGCTTGGCCTTGGCCGGGACGACTAACACTTGCAGGCCGTGGAAGCTGGCGATCCGGACGGCGGTCTCGGCGCGGCGCTCGACCCAGCGGTGCGCCCGCTGCACCGAAGCGCGGGTTGAGAGGACAATGACCTCCTCGTGCTCGCTGGCGACTTCGGCTTTCGCGGCGGCGAACAGGCGTTCCACGACCGGGTGTTTGAAAAACCGGGGATAGCCGGTGCGCATCCGTTTCAGGACTTTCTCGCGGCCTTCCTCGTAGCCGAGAATAGACTCCCAGGTGGGCAGGCAAACCGAGCACGCGTGAGGAGAATCCGGAAGCGGCAGCCCCAGATCCTGTTCCTGCCATGCCGGTTTGGCTGATAGGTCACGCTTCACCCCCCCTCCATGCCCCGCCCGCGGACTTAGGGCAAGCCGGATCAACGTGGACGGGCGAACAAATCCGCGCGAGGCCGGGAAATCAGCGTGGTTTGGCGGGTTCGGGCTCGTCTCCGGTGGCGAGATCGGCACCGGTGAAGACCTGCGGGTCGCTGTTTTGGGAAATGGAATTGCCGGTGTAGGACTCGGCGGCGAGTCCTTTTTCCAAGATCAGGCCGGAGCCGTGGTTGCGGGTAGCTTGATTCGCGGTGACTGGCAGGGCGGCGGCGTTTGCGCGGATGACGAAGCCGCCGAGGAGGTTGGCGCGGGCGGTGTTGCCGGTGACTTTTCCCGAGCCGGCGCTGTCGAGGACCAGCCCGAACTCGCGGTTGGCGATGAGCTGGTTGCCTTCGATGTTGGCGGCCGCGGCGCCGTTGTCGGTGTGGATGCCGTTGCGGCTGTTGCCCTCGCAGCGGTTGTTGACGAGGGTGACGGCGGCTCCGTCCCACGACTCGATGCCGTGCTCGAAATTTTCCAGTGACTCGCAATCCCTGACTTCAAGGGTGCTGCCATTGCCGATTGCGGCCGCTCCGTTCCAACCGTTACTGGCGAAGCGGCTGCGGCTAACAAACACCTGGCCGCCTTCGATCACGGCCAGTCCGTGGCCGCTCGCATCGGTGAAGCGGCAATCGACAAAAGCGGCCTGTCCGCCGCGCACCAGGGCGGCGGAAAACCGGTCGGTGCCGGCGGCGAACGACTCGTGGCGGAAGCCGATGCCGCTGATCCGCGCGCCTTTCGCATCCGGACCGATAGAAATCGCGCTGCCGTTTTCCGGCGAACACTCGACGATGGTTTCGGCGAGTCCGGCGCCTTGCAGTTCGACTGCGGCGTTGATGACGAGCGGGCCTTTCCAGACGGCCGCGCCGAGAACGATGCGGTCGCGGTCGCGCGCGCTGGCGAGTGCTTCGCCGGGCGTGGCGAAATCGCCGGGGACGTGGAGGGTGCGGGTGTAGCTGGAGAGTTTTTCGAGGCGCGCGGCGATTTCCGGATTTCCGGGTGTTAGCGAGTTGGCTTCGCGGAGCCAGTCGAGCGCTTGTTGGTCGAACTGCCCCTGATCGCGGGCGACGGCCATTTGCAGGAGTTCGGCGGCTTTCGCCTGATCCGCGGCGATCTTTTCCACGGCGGCGGTGGCATCGGCGAGGATGGATTTCGCATCCGGATCGTCGGGTGTTTTTGCTAGAATTCCTTGCGCCGTGGCGATGGCGTCGTCCCATCGCTGTTGGTCGAATGCCTGGCGGGCGGAAGCGATGGCGGCGCTGCGCGACTGGTTGGCGCGGGCGATGGCGACTTGTGCGAGAATGGCGGCGGCGTCCTTTTCCGCGGGAAATTTTGCGAGCACCTGGCGGGCGGCGGCGACCGCTTCGTCGAGGCGTCCGGCCTCAAGCTCGGCGGTGGCCTGGCCGGTCCAGTAGCCGATGAACTGGGTTTGCTCCTCCACCATGCCGACCTCGATGCTGCGGCGGCCGCGCTGCGCGAGACCGGAACCGGGATCGATGGCCTCGATCTCGGCAAACGTGCCGGCGGCATCCTGCCAACGGCGGTTCTCGACCATGATGAAGCCCTGGTTCGCGAGGAATCCGATGCGCGCTTGGCGTTGCTCCTCCATGGTCTCCTCGTTTTTCAGATAGATCCACGCGCCGCCGCCAATGCTGGTTAGGAGAATCACGAGCCAAGCGAGGTAGCATACCGCGCGTTTCGAGACTCGCGGGGCAGGGGATGGCGGGATTTCTGCGGTGACGTTTGAAGGCAGCGGCGGAGCGGCGAGGCCGGCGGCTTCCAGGTGTTCCTGGACGGCGGCGAGTGCCTGGTCGAACTCGATGAGCCCCTGCTGATAGCGGTCTGCCAGAGTATCGTTCGGGGCGGCCCGGACCATCGCGGCGATGCGCTCGCGGGCCTGCTTGAAATCGGCGAGATGGGAGCGCGGATCCTCGTCCGGACTAAGTCCGAGGATTTTGCGGGCATCGGGGAGTGTCATACTGAGTGTGGGATTTCAGCCGACGAATTGTTGCACGATCGGCATCCGGCGGCCGATGCCGAAAGCCTTCGAGGTCACGCGCAGGCCGGGTGCGGCCTGGTGGCGTTTCCACTCGTTGAGGTCCACCCGGCGCTGGACCCAGCGGACGGTGGCCTCCTCGTAGCCGCGCGAAATGATCTCGTCGGCGGAAAGCTGGTTTTCCACATAGAGTTCGAGGATGCCGTCGAGGATTTCATAGGGCGGCAGCGTGTCCTGGTCCTTCTGGTCGGGCCGGAGTTCCGCGCTCGGCGGCTTGTCGATGGTGTTCCACGGGATGATTTCCCGCTCGCGGTTGATCCAGCGCGCGACCTCGTAAACCCGGCATTTCGGCAGGTCGGAAATGACCGCGAGGCCGCCGCACATGTCGCCGTAAATCGTGCAGTAGCCCACGGCGAGCTCGCTCTTGTTACCGGTCGTTAGGAGCAGGTGGTTCTCCTTGTTGGAAAGCGCCATGAGCATCAGTCCGCGGATGCGGGCCTGCATGTTTTCCTCGGTGACGTCTTCCGGTTTGCCTTCGAAAACCGGCTGCATCGTGGCCTTGACGGCTTCGAAGGCGTTTTTGATAGGAACCTCGTCGCAGCGGATGCCGAGGTTTTTCGCCAGCGCGAACGAGTCGTCCACGCTGCCGCGCGAGGAGTAGGGGCTGGGCATCGTCAGGCCGCGGACGTTTTCCGGGCCGAGCGCGTCGGCGGCGATGGCGGCGGTCAGGGCGGAGTCGATTCCGCCGCTGAGGCCGAGGCAGACGCTGGAGAACCCGCATTTCGTGACGTAGTCGCGGACGCCGAGGACCAGGGCTTGATAGAGTTCCTCGGCATCGCAGGAGTCGAGCGGCGCGTCGTTTGCCACAGCGGAAAACGGATCGACCACCAGGCAGGTTTCGGTGAATCCCGCGAGCTGGATGGCGACGCGGCCGTTGGCGCCGGTGACCAGCGAGTGGCCGTCGAACACGAGCTGGTCGTTCGCGCCGACCGCGTTGCAATAGACGACCGGGACTTTCGCCTTGCGGGCGATCCCGCCGATCATCGCGCGGCGGAGCAGCGGCTTGCCGAGGTGAAACGGCGAGGCGCTGAGATTGAGCAGCAGGTCGATGCCTTTTGCCGAGAGTTCATCGACCGGATCGCGGTCGTAAAACGGGCGCTGCAAGTAGTCTTCCGTCCAGATGTCCTCGCAGATTGTCACGCCGATGCGGTGGCCGTTCCAGAGGATCGGTTCGTTGGCATCACCGGGTTCGAAGTAGCGGCGCTCGTCGAAAACATCGTAAGTCGGCAGCAGGGTTTTCCAGATGCGGTGCTGGATTTTTCCGTTCTTCAGCCAAGCTGCCGCGTTGCGGAACGGTTTCCCCGGCCGGGACGGGTGGTGGTGGTCCACGTAGCCGACGAGCAGCGGGACCTCGCGGATTTCGCCGGCGAGGTAGTCGAGCGCCTGCAGGCATTTCGGGACGAACTGGGATTTGAAAACCAAGTCCCGCGGCGGGTAGCCGACCAGTGACAGCTCGGGCGTGAGCACCAGTTCCGCGCCGGCTTCAAGGCATTCCCGGTAAGCGGCGAGGATGCGTTTCACGTTGCCGGGGAAGTCCCCGATGACCGAGTTGATTTGGGCGATGCCGATGTTCATGAGCGCATTCAGAAAACACCCGCAAACGGTTCCGGGTAAAAGGAAAAAACATTTTGGCGGATGTCCCGCATTTCAAATCCGCCCCTCGTCTTCCGCGATCCGCTCCTCGGCTTGAACCATTTCGGCACTCAAGCGCCCGGAAATCCCTCCGCCCCGGCCAGTCGTGAATTTTCAAGGCGTTTTCCCTCGCCGAGTGTCCTCTGGCGGTTAGTCCCCGCCTGTCTCATGCATTGAACTGAACCCGGCACCGCCGACGATTCCCACGCCGAACTCGAAAAGAAACTCTGGGACGCCGCTAACCAACTCTGGGCCGGGGCGGACCTCAAGCCGTCCGAATACTCTCCCATCTGCCGGTGGAGGCGATTGAGGGGGCGGTGGCGGAAGGCTCGGAGCGAGACGCTCCGACAACGGCCTGCGGCGAGACGCCACAGCCACATTCTGCTGGACGACTGGTTCAATTTCCGCATTGCGGGATTCCTCTTTCCCGTGTATTTGGATTCCATGAAGACGACGATTGATATTCCTGATGCGGCTTTGGCGGATGCCATGCGGTTCACCGGAGCGAAGACGAAGCGTGAGGCGGTGGTGAAGGCGTTGGAGGGTTATAACCGGCAGCAGAGGGTGAACGATCTGATTGCGAGCTTCGGCACGCTGGATTTCGCGAGCAATGACGAGATCGAGGCAGGAGACCTTGAGGAGATCGCATTGAGGGAAGCCGGAGGCCTCAAATCATGAAGCCCGCGGTCCTCATCGACACCTCGGTGTGGGTGGAAGTTTCCCGCAAGAACGGGGACGAGTCATTGAGGGCGGAGCTTGCCGCGCTTCTGCGGGGCGGTCGCACGGCGATGACATGGCCGGTATGGGTGGAACTCCACCAAGGAGCGAGAGGACGGCGAGAGGAGGAAAATCTGAAGGGCTGGAGGAACGAGTGTCGATGGCTTGAATTCGATGACGCTTGCTGGACCGAGGCAGCAAGGATCGCGAGGATTTGCCTGCGATCCGGAGTGAACGTTCCTTTCGGCGATGTGCTGATATCAGCCTGCGCCCGCCGCCACGGGGTGGAGCTGTTGGAGCGGGATCGACATTTCGCGATGATCCGGAAAGCGATGGAACCATGAGCGGCTACACCGAAGACCACCTCGTCGAACAACCGGCGATCCACAAGTTCCGCACGGAGGCGGGCACGCTGCATCCGGTGCTGTCGGTGCGGGACGACATCATCATGGTGAACTGAGAAGGAACTCCGAGGATCTGAAACTGGAGATTTCGCAATAGTCCGGCTGAGACAGCCGGGGCACGTTATTTCGCGGCGGGCTTGACCTCGGCGAGCAGGGCTTCTGCGGTGAGTTCCACGAACGAGCCGGGCGCGCCGACGTAGTGGATTTTCCGCTCGCCATCGAGGACGTAAACGAGTGGCCAGGAGCCGACGCGGTATTCCTTGGCGAGCTTGTTTTCGGGATCGGAGAAGTTAGGCCAGGTGACGGTGTTGTCGGCTTGGAGGCTGCGGAGTTTTGCGGCGGGATCGTTGTTCACGCCGATCATGATGAGGGGCCGGCCCTTGAATTTCAGTTCCGTGGCGGCGGTGATTTCAATGACGCGCTTGGCATCCGCAACGTTGCTGTTCCAAAAAAGGAGGATGACGACCTTGCCCTTGTTAGCAGATAGGGAGAGCGGACGGTTGGCGGAATCCACGCCGACGAGGTCGGGGGCGACGCGGCCTTTGGAGAGGTAGCGGATGATGTAGAGCTCGTCCTCGGCGCGCTTGGCGACGGTGATGCCGCCAAGCTCGACATCGGAGCTCTGGATGATGGCCTTGCGGAGGTAGGTGAGGCGCTTGCGCATGATCTCGCCGTCGTCGCCGAGAGATTTAAGTTGGAAGGCGGCTGCGAGTGCGGCGACGCCCTGGGTTTTCGAATCAGGGCTGCCGGACTGGATTTTTTCAAGCACGGCGAGCGAGCGGGTGTCGGGGCTGGCGGCGAGGGCGGCGCAGACGGGGATGAGTTTGAGACTGTTGAGGTGGCGGGTTTCGACGGCTTTGCGGATGGCTTCGTTTTCCTTGGTGAAGATGGCGGTCGGGACGCCGGTTGCATTGGCGGCGAACAGGCCGGGGGTGATTTGGAGGAACCAAGCGGCGGGCTCGAGCGTCCATTCCTGGTCGAGTGACTGGCCGATACTGGCCCACATTTGTTTGGCGAAGACGACTGCGTCGGGACGGCTGCTCCAGGCCTTGGCCTGCTCGGCCGGGGTGGCGGCGACGCGTGTTTCCAAGGCCCACTGCTCCATCGCGAGCTGGTAGGATTTCTCGATCCGCCGGGCATCGGCCGGGGCGGCGTTGGCGTGGGGAATCGCGAGCAGGAAGGACAGGATGATGAGGCGGCTCAAGAGGTGCATGATGGAAATATAGACTCCGGAGGTGGTTGGAGGGAATCTGAAAAGACGGTGTTAGGCGATGGCTGCCGCGGCGGTTTCGCGCGCCCAGAGGTCCGCCGCGACGACGGACTCCAGGCTGGCGGAAGGGTGGACCAGGTGGGCGTCCATGACGGCGGCGACACATTGCCAAATGCCGGGGAAGGGGATTTTCCCGGCGCGGAAGGCATCGACGGCGACTTCGTTGGCGGCGTTGTAAACGGCGGGCAGGGTGCCGCCGGCGAGTCCGGCGCGGCGGGCGAGATCGAGTGCCGGGAAATCCGCCGTGCGCGGGGCCTCGAATTCCAATTTCGCGAGCGCGGGGAAATCGAGCGGGCGGAGGACGCCTTTGACGCGCCGCGGCCAGGTGAGCGCGTATTGGATGGGAAAGCACATGTCGGTCCGGCTGAGCTGGGCGAGCACCGAGCCGTCGGTGAACTCGACCATCGAGTGGATGATGCTTTGCGGGTGGACGACGACGTCGATGCGTTCCATGCCGATGCCGAACAGCCAGCGGGCTTCGATCATTTCGAGGCCTTTGTTAAAAAGAGTTGCGGAGTCGATGGTGATTTTCGGACCCATTTCCCAAGTCGGGTGCTTGAGGGCCTGGGCGAGGGTGACGTGGGGAATTTGATCGGAGGGAAGAGTGCGGAAGGGGCCGCCGGACGCGGTTAGGACCAGCCGCGAGACTTCGGCCTCGCCGCCGCGGTGGCCGTCGAGGCATTGGAAGATCGCGTTGTGCTCGCTGTCCACGGGGAGGAGCTTCACGCCACGTTTTTCGGCGGCGGCGGTGATGATTTCGCCGGCCATGACGAGGATTTCCTTGGAGGCGATGGCGAGGTCCTTGCCCGCCTCGATGGCGGCGAGCGCGGGGTGGAGGCCGGCGGTGCCGACGATGGCGATGAGGACGATGTCGGCGCCGGCGAGGGTCGCGAGTTCTAGCAGTCCTTCCGCGCCGGTGTGGATTTGCACATCGGCGGGGAGCAGGGCGCGGAGGGCGGGCTCCTTGGCGGCGTCGTAAATGGCGACGTGGCGGACGCCGATTTCGCGGGCCTGGGCGGCGAGTTTCTCGATGTTGCCGGATGCGGCGAGGGCGATGATTTCGATCTGCTCGGGGAGTTCGCGGGCGACCTTGAGGGTGGAGCAGCCGATGGAGCCGGTGGAGCCTAGCAGGACGACGCGGCGTTTGCGGGGCGGCGCGTTCATGCGGCGGGGAGAAGGACCCATTTTAGGTAGAAATAGAGCGCGGGCGCGGTGAAGCAAATGCTGTCGATGAGGTCGAGCGAGCCGCCGATGCCGGGAAGCATCCTGCCGGAGTCCTTGGCGTGGATGGCGCGCTTGACCACGCTTTCCGCGAGATCGCCGATGACGGCGAGGATGGCGAGGATGAATCCAAGGGCGACAACGTGGCCCCAGTGGTGGAAGATTTCGAGCTGCTTCGGAAACAACCGGTAGAGGCCGCAGGCGGCAATCTGTGAGAAGAGCAGCGCCCCGCCGAAGCCCTCCCAGGTTTTTCCGGGGCTGACGTGGGGGATCATCTTGTGGCGGCCCATCATCGAGCCGACGATGTAGGCCCCCATGTCGGTGAACTTGGTGACGGCGAGTAGCCAGAGCAGCAGGAACGCGCCGGAACTGCTGACGAAGCCCGGGACGGCGTTGGCGTCGGGGACGAGAAAGGTGATGCGGGCGGTGAAGGTGAAAAGGAAGGCGACGTAAACGAAGCCTAGCAGGTTGGCGGCCACCGCGACCAGCGCCTCGATGCCGCGGATCGGATAGCGGAGCTGGAGGGTGAAGGCGCCGGCGATGGCGATGAAGATCGCGAGGTCGTCGATGTCCTGCGGGATCGATTCGCCGCCCTGCCAGAAGAACCAGGAGAGCCCGCCGCAGTAGACGGCGGCGAGCAGGATGCCGAAGCGGGGGAAGCACATCACGGCGGCGGCGCGGAGCATTTTGAAATACTCGACGGTGGCGATCATGGCGAGGGCGCTGATGAGGCCGAGCACGGCCCAGGATCTGCTGCTGACGAAAATGGCCGTGACGAGTCCCCACAGAAACAGGGTGCTGGCGCTGCGGCGGGCGAAGACGAGCGCTTTGGACTGGGTGGGAGGCTGCGGGTTATCTGCCATTCTCAGGGGAATCCAAGACGGCTGCGGCGGGCGTGGCAACTCATTCGTCAAATGTCGCGCAACCTTTTTAGGGCGTTGCGGTTTGATGGTCAGTCGAGACGACCAACGAGTCTCCCTAATCCAACCGAAAACCAACTATGAAAGCGACCACACTAATCACCATGGGTGCCCTCATCGGGACCTGTACGTTTGCAACCGCCGAGGACAAGCCCAAGCGCCCGGATGGACCGAAGCGCGAAGTGCCAGCCGAAATGCTCGAGAAATTCGACGCGGATAAGGATGGCAAGCTGTCTCCCGACGAGAAGAAGGCGATGCACGAGGAGATGAAGGCGAGAATGGAAGCGCGCAAAGCAAAGATGCTCGAGAAATATGACACGGATAAAAGCGGCGAGCTTTCCGATACGGAAAAAGAGGCGATGAAAGCCGACATGCAAGCCCGTCACAAGGCGCTGATTGAAAAATACGACGCCGACAAGGACGGCAAGTTGAGCCGCGAAGAGGTCAAGGCCGCTCGCGACGCCGGCGAAGAGCTTCCTCCAATGGGCCCTGGACCGGGTGGACCAGGTGGCAAGCGCGGCCCCGGTGGTCCGGGCGGCCCAGGTGGCAAGCGCGGCCCCGGCGGTCCAGGCGGTCCGCCGCCGGCAGCGGAAGTCGAGTGATCCGCGACGGATCCATTTCATTCATCACCGCAGGCGGGTTTTACCGGCCTGCGGTTTTTTGTTTTCAGAGATCCTGTTCGATGGCTTTGAGGGTCAGGAAAAGTTCCTGCCAGCGCTTGAGGCGCGGCTCGATGGCTTGCTTCTCGTTCACGAGGTGATTTCTAACGGCGTTGAGGGAGGACGCGTAATCCCGGAAGACGATGCGGAGGGCTTCCTCGTAGTCCGAGTGCAGGGTGCTGGCAAAGCCGTTGCAAGTGTCTAGCAGGCGCTTCTGGAACCCGGCGATGATGGACCTGCGGGTGACCCAGGCGGTGAGGACGCCGCCGCTGAGGAACAGCGCGGCGAGGCCGCAGAAAACCAGCGGCAGCCATGGGAGGCCGAGCGCGCCGCAGGTGGCGCCGGCGGCGGTGAGCAGCAGCGTCATGAAGGCGAAGGACTTGAGCGCGAGGTTGCGGCGACGGAGGTCTTTGTCGAGTTGGTTGCGGACTTTGAGGTTGCCGATGCCTTGGCGTGCGGCGCGGCCGAGGCGCTGGACAAAGCGCGCTTTTGCCGCGGCGAGGGTGGCGTCGAGAGGCTCGGCGCCTCCCAGATCCACGCCCATGGCGTCCTTGACCCGTCCGCCGAGTTCGTTCCAATGACTGCGGCAGAATTCGACGACCTCGCCGCCGTCCTTTTCCGCGACCGCTTCGACGGCGGTTTGCAGGCGCTCGACGAACATCGCTTCGATCGTGGGTCCGGTGCGGTCACCGACGAAGAGCCGGAAAAACGAGGGGATCACGCCGAGGCGCCGCCGGAGACGTTTGGAAATCCAGACGGCTTCGGTTTCGAAAACCTCGGCGACTCCTGCCAGATGACGCGGCAGGCGGGCGACGAAGCGCTCGCGGATGTCGTCGATTTCGCGCTCGACGGTGTCGAGGAAACGGCCGTGGCAGTTGAGCGCGTGGTTCTGGTTCTCGATGTGGTCTTCCACCACGCGGAGGGCGGCGGCGGCTTGGCCGCGCCAGGTTTCGATGGCGTTTTGGCGGCGCGGGGATTCGCAGACGTTTCTCGTAATGAAGCTTTCCAGCTCGGGATAGCCGCTGGCTTCGAGGAGCTCGGTGGCGACGGGCGTGGCGCGCTTGGCCTCGCACGCGAGCTTGCCGGAGACGGCGAAAATCGGCGGCACGCGGCCGATGCGTTTCATCGCTAGGTCCGCCATGTGGCCGAGGATCACGCTGAGGTCTGCGGGCTCGCGTAGGTCGGCCTGCTGGATGATGAAAACCACCTGTTGGAGAGTTTCTGGAGCGAACTCTGAAATGAAATCCCAAGTGGACGCGCCCCATGGATTGGTGACCGGAAACACGAAGAAGATCAGATCTGCGGCGGGCAGGAAGCGGGCGGTGGTTTGCTGGTGGTCGCGGACGGCCGAGTTGGTGCCGGGGGTGTCGATCAGGATGAAATCGCGGAGAAATTCGAGCGGGCGGTGGCGCTCTTCGTGGAGCGGGGAGATCGCGACGTCGCGCGGCGGGTTTCCATGCTGATAGCGGATGACGCGGTCGGTCTCCGGCAGGACGTTGATCGGGCAGAGGTCGTGGCCGAAGAGGCCGTTGAAGAGGGTGGACTTGCCAGCGTTGACCTCGCCGGAGACCACGAAGAGGAACGGCGGGCCGAGGCCGTTTTCGATTTCCTCTAGCGGCAGGCTGCCTCCGAGGTCGGTGGCGGTTTCGAGTGCGAGCCCGGCGATGCCTTGCATCACCTGTGAAAGCCGTTCGCGCGTGGCGAAGTAGCGCTCGCCGAACATCGTGTGACTCAGTAGGTGGAGGGAGTCACGGCTGCTTGGGCGGTCGCGGCGTCGGATTTCATCGCCAGCAATTGTGAAACGGTGACGAATTTGAATCCGCGGCGGAGCAGGCCGTCGAGGGTGGCGGGCATGGCATCGATGGTTTGGGAATGGAGGTCGTGGGCGAGGACGATGCCGCCGGCGGTGGTGCCGCTGAGAATCCGCGAGGTGACGACGCCGGGTCCGGGGCGTTTCCAGTCGAGCGGATCGACGGACCAGAGGATGGTGGGGTAGCCGAACTCGGCGTGGACCATTTCCCGCTGGCGCTGGAGCAGGCCGCCATACGGAGGGCGCATGGTGCGCGGTCGGACCCCGGCGGCGCGGGCGATCGAGTCCTGGCAGCGGTTGAGTTCGGAGCGGACTTCGGAGTCGCTGAGTTTACTTAACAGGCGGTGGGTGTGGGTGTGGTTGCCAATTTCATGGCCCTCGGCGACGGTGCGGCGAACGATTTGCGGATAGAGTTCCACGCTGCGGCCGATGACGTAGAAGGTGGCCTTGATGTTGCGCGCGCGGAGCATGTCGAGCAGGCGCGGGGTGTTCTGCGGGTGCGGGCCGTCGTCGAAGGTGATGGCGATGTAGTTCCCCGAGACCATGACGCGGGTGAATGTGACGCCCACGCTCTTGGAGAAATTCGAGCTCAGCGCCATGTCCGGATTGCGCAGGCCGGGGCCTTGGAGGGATGGCGTGCGGTAGCCGGCGTTGGCGGTCGTTTTGACCGGGGCGGCGCCCTCCGGTTTCAAGGGGGCTGCGGCGGAACAGCTGGTGAGCGAGGCGGCTAGCAGCATGAATCCCCGGCGGGAGAATTTGGCGGAGTCCGCCGGATCGACGGAATTGGCTTCAAGCGAGGCGTTGAGAACCTTGTAACCAAGGGAGTGGAGAGGATTTTCCATACAGGGCGGATGCAGCAAGAAGGTTCGGAGAAGTTACGGATTTCAGAAATGATGTCACGCCTCGTTTTTCCGGAAGCTGCTGCCTTGGTTGAGGGCGTGGACGATCCCGCCGCCGGGCGATTGGAAATAATAAGACCGCCGCAGGGTTTCGCCCAGAAAGTTTTTGGCGGTTTCCACGGCGCGGGGAAGCGACTCGCCGTGAGCGAGGGCGGCGGTGATGGCGGCGGAAAGCGTGCAACCGGTCCCGTGCGAGCCGGCAACGGGAATCCGCGTGGCGGTGAAGCGATGGACTTCGTCTTGATCGACTAGCAGGTCCACGCACTCCGGGCCGTCGAGGTGGCCGCCTTTGAGTAGGACGGCGACGCCGAAAATTTCCGCCAGCCGGCGGGCGGCGGGTTCCAGCGCGGATTCGTCGGCGATCCGCTCGCCGAGCAAGGCCTCGGCTTCGGGCAGATTCGGGGTGATGACGCGGGCCAGCGGCAGCAGCAATTCCCGATAGGCGGTGATGGCGTCGGCTTCGAGCAGCGGCGCTCCGGTGGAGGCGATCATCACCGGATCGACGACGAGTTGGACGAGCGGGTGGTGCCGCAAAATTTCCGCGACGGCGGTCACGTGGGCGGCGGAGAAGAGCATGCCGGTTTTCAACGCCGCCACCGGGAAGCTCTCTAGCAGTAGAGAGATCTGGTCGCGCACGATGTCCACGGGCACCGGGTGGACGGCGCGGACGATGTTCGCCGTTTCCGAGACCACGCAGGTCACGGCGGTGAGTCCGTGGACGCCGAAGTGCTGGAAGGTTTTCAAATCCGCCTGGATCCCGGCCCCGGCGGAGCAATCCGAGCCGGCGATGGTCAATGCGACGGGAGGCGTGTGAGTCATGCCCGGTGATAGCGGGTGGGGGATTCTCCGCAATCTTCTTTCCGCCGCAGATTCCGGGCGGGTAGTGCTTGAGAGAGGTGCCCGGCTTGGAGGGGGAGCGGGGAAAATCCTCCGTTCTTGCCTCCATTATTTCATTCATCAAACCCCGACCCACTGCTCACGCGCGGTCTCGCTTTGGCTGAGATTATTCACAAAAGGCTCGGCAGCGGTCGGGGCTGGGCGCATGTCCATGATGGCTGGACGATAGCAGCCTGTCGGATTTGAAGTATTCTTGGAGACGATGTCAATTGGTGGACGCTTGGTCGATTGCTGATACCGCCTGTCGTGGTCGGCTCTCCGTTGTGCCCGCTAAATTCCAAACGACCGCTTGAATTTAGATCTAACTAAAACTTTTATTCGGGTGGTTCTGGATGTTCTGACGGCTCTGATGAAGTGGTTTGTCTCATGGTGTGGCCGGGGTTGGGTTGATTTGGGCGGTTTTCGAATTCTTTGCCCTCCTTC
>CAMDLP010000008.1 GCA_945901795.1 Akkermansia muciniphila
TCCGGGACGATCCAGGTCACCAAGCTGGAGAATAATGGAACCGCCAGCAGCGTCGGAGCGGGCACTGCCTCGATCCGTCTGGGCAGTGACGCCACCGCCACCCTCGAATACATCGGCACCACCGACAGCAGCACCAACAAGGTCGTCCAGATCGGCACCAACACTGCCACCAACACGGGCAGCGCGGCGATTCTCAACAACAGTGCTTCTGGCAAACTCACGTTCACCGCCACCACTTTCAACCAAGTGGTCGGCGCTGCCACGGTAGCCCGTGCGCTGACCCTTGGTGGCACCTACACCGGGGCCGCCAACGGAATCACAGGCGTCATCCAAGACCACAACACAGCCGGCGGGGGTATCGTCTCGCTCACCAAGGAGGGAGCAGGCACATGGGCTCTTTCCGGTGCGAACACCTACACAGGTGACACCACGGTCAACAGCGGTGTGCTCGCCGTCAACGGAACTTCAATCCCGAATACCGGCAAACTCGTCATCGCGGGCGGCATGGTGGACCTAACCAACACGGAAACCGTCTACACGCTCTTCCTCGGTGGCGTCCAGAAGGCGGCAGGGGATTACACCAGCGCGGATCCATCCGCTAATTTCACCGGCTCCGGCACGCTGACCGTCCTCAGCGGCCCTCCCGGCGGCTTCTCCTCGTGGATCGCCGGTGCCTTCGCCAACGGCACGGTTCCTTTGGACAAGCGGGGTCCTCACGACGATCCCGACAACGACGGCATCAGCAACCTCGTCGAATACGCGATCGCAAGCCAAGACCCCACGGTGGGCAAGGCAACCACTGGCACTCTCACTGCCGGCGGCACACTTGGCTTCACCAAGCGCCTCGACGCCACCGGCATCACCTACGAAATCGAGTGTTCCACCCTGCTCACCGCCGTATCATGGACCACGCTGCCCAAACCCCCGGTCGTGGAAAGCCCGGGCGCGATCTCCTATACCTTCACGCTGGGCACCCCGGTCAAAAACTTCGCCCGCCTCAAAGTGACCCAGTTACCTTGATTCCTCCGGCACGGAGGCTAAAATCGAAAATCGAAAATCCAACATCCCAAATCCCAAATCCCAATCGCCCCGTGTCATCACTTTGTGGACTATGCTCCCCCCTCAAAAATGAGGCATTGTTTGTCCTGTCAGCAAAACCCTAACTTCCTAACCCACCCCCGAAAACCATGAAATCCAAGAATCAAAATCCATTCCTCATCGCCATCGCCGCAGGCCTCGTTGTCACCACCACCACCACCCACGCGGCCGACGGCACTTGGAACGTCGATGCCAACGGCCTCTGGAGTCTCAATACTAACTGGGCCTCCTCCATCATCGCCAATGACTTAACCTCCACCGCGAATTTCACCAACAACATCACGGCTGACCGCACGGTGAGTCTCGATACGGATCGCACCATCAACCGAGTTAATTTCAGCGACGCCACCACCGCGAGTGCCGGAAGCTGGATTCTGAACAATAACGCCGTAGCCACCAATAACCTCATACTCTCAGGCACTACCGGTGCTGCTACCGGCACCGTGCCGGTCATTGATGTGGGTGCACTTGGCACCGGCAAGACCGCCACCATCTCCGCCATCATCGAAGGCAGCTACGGCTTCACCAAGACCGGCACCGGCACGCTGGTTCTTTCAGGCGCAAATAGTAATTTGTCCGGGAATGTGACCATTCTGAGCGGCACAGTGGATAGCAAGGTCTCCACAACCACGCTGGGCACGGGCACGCTGGTCATTGGCGGGACCGGCGGCGTCAACCCCATCTTTCAAACCGGCGTAAACAACGCCAACGCCGTCCAGGTCAACGCCAACACGACTGGCACATCCATCATCGCCGCGAACGGCACCGGCTCTTCAACCGTCATGTCCGGAGCGATTACCTTGAATAGCGCCAATCTAAATGTGCGGACCTTCTCCGCTGGCACGACGGCCGGGGTAACCTTATCCGGCGGCGTCACTGGCACCGGCAACCTGCTCATCAATAACCTCAGCAACGGCACCGCTGCAACTGGCAAGGTCACCCTGAGCGGGGCCACTATCAACAATATCGGCACCGTCACCAGTCAAGGCACCGGGCCGACCGCCAACGTGATCAGCGCCGTGATTGGCGCGAATGTCACCGGCGTCATCCAAACCAATGCCACGACCGGGCTGAACCTCACCGCCGTGAATCTTTACACAAGCAACACGACCATCACCGATGGCACTTTGCAGATCAGCAGCGCGGGCTCGCTCAACAGCGGCAACTATGCGGGGGCGATTGCCGTCACAGCCGCGACCTCAACCCTCCAATACAGCAGCAGCGCCGCCCAGACCTTCAGTGGCAACATTACGGGCCTCGGTGCGCTGACCAAAGATACCGGCACCGCCAGCACGCTGACGCTCTCCGGCACGAACAACTACTCCGGCGCCACCACGATCAGCGCCGGCACGCTGCGGCTCGGTGCCGGCGGCACCGCCGGCTCGTTGAACACGAGCAGCGCGATCAGCGTGGCTTCGGGATCCACCTTCTCCGTGAACCAGAGCGACACCGTCACCCAGGGCACCGACTTCAGCGGCGCGGCCATCTCCGGCGCGGGCGGATTCATGCAAGCGGGCGCCGGCACCACCACCCTCAACGCCGCCAATACCTTCGGAGGTGGAGTCACCATCAAGAACGGCACGCTAGAAAGTAAGACCACCACCACCACACTTGGCACCGGCACGGTCACCATGGGCGGCACCGGTTCAACGGGTTCCACCTATCTCACCGGGCAGAACAACTCGAATGCATTCGTTATCAATGCTCCTGACAGCGGCACGGTGGCCATCGGCGCTAACGGTGCCGGCTCCGCATTCACGCTGTCCGGTGGAATCACCTTGAATGGCAATCTCACCATTCAGACATACAACAACATCATCAACGGGACCACCAAGGCCCAGAGTGGGTTCACCGGTGGCATCACCGGCACCGGCAACGTGATTCTCAATAACAACGGTCTCGCCGCCAATACCATCACCATGAGCACCAGTGCGATCAACCACACGGGTAGCCTCACCCTGCAAGGTACCGCCACCGGCAATACCACCATCAGTGCGAACATCGGTTCGAATGTAACCGGCGTGACGCAGAACAGTGCCACATCCCGCCTGGTTCTCTCGGGCACCAACACCTACACGGGAGCCACCACCGTCAGCGCCGGCACCCTCGCGGTGAATGGCTCACTGGCAAACACTTCCACCACGGTCGGCAGCGGCGGCACCCTCCAAGGGAGCGGCAGCATGGGTGGATCGGTCACCGTGCAGAGCGGCGGAACAATCGCCGCTGGCAACAGCATCGAAAGTCTGACGACCGGGGCCTTGACCTTGCAAGCCGGATCCACTTTTGCCTATGAAATCGACAATGATGCCGCTGCCGGCGTGGCGGGCGACCTCACCGCCGTCACTGGCATCCTGACCCTCGACTTGGGCAATGCGGCGCTCCTCACACTGGGCGAGCTCGGCTCAGGTTCTTGGACCATCGGCGAGAAGCTCACCCTCATCAGCTACTCCGGCGCATGGAACGGCGGCCTCTTCAGCTACAGCAGCAGCACCCTCGCGGATGATTCCACCATCAACTTCAGCAGCATGGAGTGGTTGTTCAACTATAACGACGCCGCAGCGGGCACGAACTACACCGGCGACCTGGCCGGCAGCAGTTATGTGACCATGACGGCCATCCCAGAGCCGAATGCCGCAGCGCTGGTCGGCGGGTTCGGCATGCTGGCCCTGCTGCGCCGCCGCCGAAATTAATTGTTTCGGGATTTATCCGGTTTATCCTGAAATTCACGGGCCGCCGACTGGAGGGTCGGCGGCCCAGTTTTCATGGCGGAACGAGCGGTGGTGAGCCCCCCCCCGCCCGCCCGCTTTTTTCGCCATCCATCATCTCAAGCTTAGATTCTTAACCTTCATGAACTTCAAACCCGCTTCGCTCCGCTCCAATGACGCCCGTCGGTTCGGGGGGGACCGAGGTTTTGCGCTGGTCGTCACCCTTTCCCTGATGATCCTGCTGACGGTGATTGCAGTGGGTTTGCTGACACTGTCCTCCATCAGTCTTCGCTCGTCCTCGAGGGCTGGCGCGCAGCAACAAGCGCAGGCCAATGCCCGCCTTGCACTGATGATGGCCCTCGGCGAGTTGCAAAGCGGACTTGGGCCTGACCAGCGCATCTCGGCCTCCGGTGGCCAGCAACTCAAAGAGGGTGACAAGTCCGGCGGGAACCATTGGACTGGAGTCTATGATTCATGGCCGGCAAGTGCTGAGAAACGTCCGTCACCCACCTTCAGGCGTTGGTTGATTTCCGGCGATGAGAGCGTGGTTATTAATCCGACTGCCCCGCAAAACGCCACGCCATTCGCAAAGAAGGTCTCGCTGGTGGCCGCCGATGCCGACCACAATGCGGTGGAAGCGGGACTCATCGACCTTCCCACCGGTGGCTATGCCTGGTGGGTGGGCGATGAGAACATGAAAGCCAAGCTCGGTGGAGCCGTTGAACCGGCCACGGATCGGGAATTTGCTGTCGCACGGATGCAGTCCGCGCCACGCGCCGCTCACGAGGTGTTTCTCGGCAGCGCCGTGACAGCCGCAGATCCGGTGCTGGACCGTTTGATCACCGTGAAATCCGCCGATCTCATCGCCAAGCCTGCAAAACCGGTTTTTCACGATGTCACGACCGCCGCGCTCGGCCTGCTGACCAATGTACGCGGCGGAGGATTCCGCAAGGATCTGAATTTCCTGCTGGAAACTCCAATGCCGGCAGTCAATTCGGCGGCAGTCGCCCCGCTCTACACTGCGGGCTCCATGGCTGGCATCAACCTTGGGGAACTGTGGGTCGATCACAACGTGTGGGCCGAACTCGAATATCCCTCCAGTCCGCCCAAGCATGCCGACGGCGGCACGATTCCTTCCGGCATGCCCTTTTTAGTGAGCACCGATGCCAAGAGCGACCCCTTCCTACTCTACAAGCATTTGCCCCGGCTTCAGCTGACGCTTCTTTACTCGCTGATCAGTAAGAGCAGGATGGTCGGAAGCGTGAAACAGTATGACTTGTTTCTAGTGGCCGACCCGGTCTTTACGATTTGGAATCCCTTCGATGTCTGCCTTCACATCCCGCAGTCCGCCTTCGCCACCTTCAAAAGCTGGGCCATTCCTTATGACTTGAACCTGAAGTTGGAGAACGGGCCTGCGGGCAGCAAGGTCGCTTATACCAATTCGATCAAGAAACTCTCCAACGACCGCCTGTTCTTTTTTTATGGCCAGCTGGGCCGCGGTCAAAACCTCGTGATGCGGCCGGGAGAAGTGCAGATCATCGCCCAAGGCTTCGGGGAGAGTATCAAGAACGTTCCAGGAGGATCGTGGCAGTTCGATGGAAAGCTCGGCTGGGAGTTCGCCTCGGGCTATGCCTATCCAATCCCCTACGAAACCGACCCCAAGTTGATGAGCGGTGCCCAGAAAATCACCTACTCGATGACTCCCAACACGATCAAGAGCGATGCCGGCATGTTTCTCTGGAGTTACAACATCGGCGAGTTGGTGGATAGCTCCAATGCGACCAAATTCGTTGGCGCCTTCAACATCGATCTGGTCTATTCCCGGCTGGCCAGCGAATCGCCGATTGCGGCGGCCTCTTTCCCGAAGATCTTCCCCACCTTGCCGAACGACGCTTCGGCCGCAAAAACAATCGCCCAGTTGGAAGGAAATAAATGGCCCATCTGCGTGTTCACCTACGGTTTGCGAACGGAGTCAGATCCTCTTTTTGAAAACGACCCGACTTCGGGAACCCGCTTTACCGGGCGTGCCATGCTGCGGGCGAACGAAACTTCCGTGGCGCAGGACTTGTACAATCTCTCTCCGGACATCGTCCGGGCTTCTCCTCTGCAAGTCGGAATGCGGCGGGTGAACAGCCTGAACAGCCCGATCATCGAGTGTGACAGCAATGGCTTGGGTTATTATGGAGCGGAGTATGGCGCGTCGGGCGGCGTCTCCCATGTCATCACCCGCTCGATTCCGCGGGAACCCATCCACTCGCTCGGCGCCCTTCAGCACGGGGCTGCCGAGGGGACGAAGTTCGGTCAGGCCCGCGGCGAGAGATCGTGGTTCCTGCAACCATCCACCAGCCATGCGATCTCCAACTCGTTCGCGCCCTCCATTTTCGCACCCGCCGAGGTCCGCGGCACGCTTGCCGGACGGGATGCGGCGGATCATTCGTATCTGGCGAATCTGGCCCTCTGGGATACCTATTTCTACTCCTCCATCAAGCCGCGCACCACTTCCGCCCACAAAAACAGTGACACCGCCTACCGGGAACAAAAAGAGCGGCTGGAGTCGTTCCTCGCCACCGGCAGTAACAGTTACAAGTCGCTACCCAACGAGCGGATGAGAGCCTGGTCCTCCGATCCCAAGGCCACGCTCGATGCGATCTTTTCATCCGACAAGCCCACGGCTGAAGCTGCGGATCGCATTGCCTCCTGTCTGATGGTGGATGGCATGTTCAACGTCAACTCCACTTCGGTGGCGGCATGGAGAGGGTTTCTCTCGGGTCTCAAGGGGGCCAAGGTTCCCGTCAGTCCGACACCCGCTCTCAAGAAAGATCCGGATCTGGTCGAGACCGAGGGGACGCCGGTCGCCTCGCTGCTTGAGCCGGGTGCCGCTGTGATCGACGATACCAGCCTCAGCAACTCCGCGGGCCGGGACCAGTGGCTCGGCTTTCGCAGTCTGAAGGACGAGCAGATCGAAGAACTCGCCAAGGCCATGGTCAAGCAGGTGCGCAGCCGCGGCCCCTTCCTCTCCATCGCGGACTTCATCAACCGCCGTCCCGGCAGCGACAAGGAGCTGGCCTTGTCCGGTCCGCTCCAGAGCGCGCTCGATGACAAGGAGGTCTCCATCAACGCGGCATTCCGTGACGGCGAGCGTGCCCTCAGCGTGGCGGAGGCCACCGACCAGGGATTTCCGTTCCCCGAGGCGGAGGCCGGTGCCAAGGCGGTCGCCGCCCCCGGCTATGTGAAACAGGGCGATCTGCTCACCACGCTGGGTCCCTTGGTCACGGTGCGTGGCGACACTTTCGTGATCCGGGGCTACGGCGAGGCCCGCGATGCCTCCGGCAAAAACGTGACGGCGCGCTCATGGTGCGAAGCCGTGGTCCAGCGCGTGCCCGACTACCTCGACCCCTCGGACAAGGCTTACGACACCGTTCCGAAATCCAAGGTCAGCCTCGCTTTCGGACGCCGCTTCAACATCATCTCCTTCCGCTACCTGGATTCCCGGGAAATCTCCTGAAGCCCCGCAAACCACCTCAACATTCCTTTGGCTCCATGTTCCGCCTCTTGTCCACCCTCCTTCGGGTCACCGCTTGTTTCGCCGGCTCCTTGACCGCCGCCACGGAGTCCAATACGACAGGCGTTCGCGCCCTGCTGCTCGTCCCGGGTGGTCCGGTCGTCAAGCTCCACCTGCTGTCCGGCAGCGTGGCCGGCGACGCGGTCCAGATCGGCGCGCGCGGCCTCAGCGATCCCTTTAAGCCCGGCACCCGTGAGTTCTCCCTCGCGGTTCCGGATGCCAAGCAGGAATCCGGCTTCCGCGCCGTCGCTAACGTCGTGCTGCCGGCGGAAGGCAAGGATTTCATCATCCTGCTGGAACCGGCCGGAGCCACTTACAAGGTCCATCTCGTCAATGGCGGGGAATCCCGATTCGGCGCGGATAGCATACTATTTTTCAACGCCTCGGAGGTCACACTGGGAGCCACTCTCGGTGAGACCAAAGTGCTCATCAAGCCGCGCATGGCGGTATTCGCCAAGGCGCCGCCACGCGGTGAGAAGCCGTATTACCAAGTCACCTTCTACGAGCCGGACAAGGGCAAGGCCCGCCCCTTCGCCGACACCCGCTGGCCGCACAGGGACAAGGGGCGCTGCTATATTTTCTTCTACCGCAGCCAGACCGGCCGCCTCATCTATCAGGCGGTTGACGAGGAGTTGACGCCGATGGCTTCGGTTCAATAATGCCTTTCCCGAAAACCACGAACCTAACAACCCCATGACACTCCGCCTGCCGCTACTTCTCCTCACTGCTATCAGCCTACCCTGTGCCATCCCGAACGCCAGGGGGGCAGGGCAATCCGAAAAAGGAATCATGCTGCGCCTTCTTGCCTGCGAAGTTACCAAGGAACCGGCGAAGGTGTTCCTGCAAACGAAGGAGTCCAAATCCGAAGTGCTTGATCTGCCCTCATCAGGATTCTCCGAGCCCGTTGCGGTGTCCGCCCGCTCGGTGGAGCTCAAGGCTCCTGACAGCGATGTCCCGCTTTGCGGTATCACTCTGCCCGCTGAAGGCAAGTCCTTCGCCGTCATGCTCGCTTCGGAAAAGCCCGCCGGCTTCGTCCCCTTCGTCGTCAGGCTCGACGACGACTCGTTCAAAACGGGCGATTATTTTTTCATCAACCGATCCGCGAAAACCGTGGTGTTGAAACTTGGCGGCACCGAGGTGATTCTTGAAACGGGGAATGGCGTGAAGTCGCGCCCCACCGAACCCGTTCATAACCACCACTATAACATCACCATGAGCGACCGCAGCGACGCGGGAGATAAAATCTTCGCCTCCACCCGCTGGCTGGTTGAAAATGGCAACCGCAGTTATATCATCTTCCTAACTGGATCCAATGGGAAGACGACCTATCGCAGTGTGGATCAATCGGTCGATGTCGAGGAGCCGGTCGGCAAAAAGAAGAAGCGCTGAAGAAACCCAGCGAGTTGGGGCGGGTGAAAGAACGCGGCGGCTGAAGCCCCAACCTGTTTTTACTACAAGCACTCAAACGCCATATTTGAAAATCCGCTCGCAGATATGAATTGCGGGACGGGCATTCTCACTGTCCGGGCGGATCGATCATTTCAGCACGGATGAACTGGCGGGGAGCTCCGCTGACGGGTGTCGCGCTGCGGAAGATCATTTGGTTGGCCCCTTCCTCCACGACGGTGCAATGGAGCGATCCGCTCTGCCAGGTGGTCAGGTCCGAGCTGACCGCGCCAAGGAATTGCACGCCACGGCGACTGCTGCGCGGCAAGACGTATTCCAAGAAGCGATTGCCCGTGTCGGTCGTCATCCGCATCGCGGGCTTGGCCACCGACGAGGCCGAAAGCGGATCGGTGCCGGCGGCGTATTCCCACATCGTGGTGACGCCATCGCCATCGGCATCGTTGTTCCACTGGCTAGCGGGCCCGGTCAGGTTGGGATCGCTGCCGCCGAAGGTGCGGTAGCGCCATGGTTCGGGAGAGAGCAAGTCCTGATTGACTGCGGTGTCGCCCTGCGTGTTGTAGCTTGCCACTTGGAGCAGAATGTCTGAGACGCCGTTATCAAGGTTCACGGTGGCGGTGGTGGTCCCGGGAGGATATTCGCCAACCATCACGGGCGTGTCGCCGTTGACGGTCTTGCGGATCACATATCCGAGTTCGCTGTTGGCGGAATCGGACCAGTTGAGCCGCACCTGATTGAGGCCTTGGAAGGTCATCTGGACCGAACCGGGGGCTGTCGGCGCGGCGGAAGGTGCGGGTGAGAACTCCTTGGAACTGTCGCTGAACTGCCGGAACGGGCGGTCGGGTATGCTGCCGATGTAGTTGGCGAGGCGCTTCTTGAGGTCGTAAGCGGTGGCGGGGTCTTGGCCGTAGAGGTTACTATCCTCGGTCGGATCGGTGGTCAGATTGTAAAGCTGGTCATCGTCGAAGTAGGTCGGGTTGGTTATCGCGACGCCCCCACCAAGGCCGCTGTTATTGAGGTAATAGGGTCGCGGGACGGTTCCTCCCGTCGTTGTAGAGGCATTGTATTCCGGCCACCGGTAGCCGCTGGCGATCTGGGCGTAGACCGCTGGGGTGTAGCGCACGGCGATGTATTTGCGGTTCTTGGTGCGGACGGCACGGGCGTAGCCGATCTCGCAGAATACGTCGTCACGGACCGCCGCACTGCTGCCGTTGAACACCGACACGAGGCTGACGCCGTCCACTGGACGGGTCGGCAGGGCGGAGGCCCCGGTCAGGGCGAGCAGCGTGGGGGCGATGTCCACCTGACTGACGACTTCATTGTAGGTCCGGCCTGGCGAGGTGATGCCACCGGGCCAGTTCATCACCAGCGGCACCTTCATGCCGAGATCGTAGAGCGAGGATTTCCCCCAAATGACCGGGCTGGAGAGCGTCTTCTCGCCGTGGTCGGAAGTGAAGATGATCAGCGTGTCGTTGCGGATGCCGTGCGCGGTCAGCTTGTTGAGGATGGCCTGGATCGAGTAATCGAGCCAGGTTTCGCGGGCGGAGATGAGGTCCTTGCCGCCGGTTTGCACCTGAGTGATGATCGACGAGCGCGTCGGCATGAATGAGTAGTCCTCGTTGGGCAGGTAGCCGGCGCTGGTGTAGGCCTTGTTGGCCCGCAGCGTGTAGTCGAGGTTGTTGTTCACGGGCCCGTGGTTGATGGTGGGAGCCATGTAGAGGAAGAAGCGCTCGTTGTGGTTTTCCTCGATGAAGCGCAGGGCGCGGCTGGTGATCCACTCCTGGTTGTGGACGTTGAGCTTGTCGCTGTAGAGTTCCTTGAGGTTGGCGTGGTAGAACGCGTCGACGTAGTCGAAGCCTTGGGCCCTCATGTTTTGGCAAACGACACGGTGGTTGTGCGCCATGGCTGCGTTGACCGCGGGATTGGTGGCCGGATCGGCGGCTTTCTCGTAGGTGAGGAGGCCCTTTGCCGCCCAGGTGGAGGTAACCTTGAGCTCGTCATCGAGCACGTGGGATTTCCCCACGAAGCCGGTGCGATAGCCGGCCTGTTGCAGCCAGGCACCAATGTTCTGCCCGTCGTGCTCCAGTTCGGTGTCCGACACGCCGAAGCGCCCGAGGGTTCCCAATGGATAGAGAGAGGTGAAGTTGGTGCTGGTGTTTCGCGACGGCCAACGGCTGGTGAGCAGCGAGTAGCGCGAGGGCCCGCAGACGGTCGAGGCAGCGAAGCCCGAGGTGAAACGCAGACCGGTGGTGGCAAGGGAATCAAGCGTCGGGGTGATGCAATTCCTACCCTCGAAGCCGAAGTGCTGTCCGCCGGCCATGTCGTCCACGTTGATGAGGATGATGTTCGGCCCGGCGGCGGTGGTCTGGGCCTTCACCTCGTAGTAGATGGAGGTGGCGGTGGCGACCAATTCGAGCCGACGAGTGGAAGGCAGGTCGAAATTGCGGGTGCGCATGGCCGCCGTGCTGCCGGAGAGTGATCCGAAGTTCGCCAGCACGAAACGGTCGCCGATGTTGTAGGGGCCGGTGAAATTAGTGCCATCGAGAAGCCACTCCGACCCGACGTCGAGGACCAGTTTGGCGGCGCCGAGTTCGAGCGGCTCGCTGCCGCTGGAGTCCGGCTTGGTCTCCACCGTGGCGGCGGAACCGACCGCGAATTCGTCGGCGGCGGAAGAGCCATTGTAGCCGAACGAAACGCCCGATCCGTCGATCACGAGGCGGACGGTTTTAGTGAGGTCGCGGCCGAGGGTCATGGCGCGCATCGAGAGCGCTCCCGCACCGGTCACGGTGAGCGAACCGTTGGTGATCAGGAGCTCGTCCGGACTGGTGGATGCCGCGCTGTTGAGAATGACATCGTAGCCATTGATGATGGCATCGGCAGGAGACGCAGGCACGCCATCGGGGCTCCAGTTGGTGGCGTTGGTCCACAGGTTGTTTCCCGCGCCGTTGTCAAAACCTTCGGCTGCGGCAGGTGCGGTGACCGCGAAGGTGAAGCCGGCGATGCCCGCGCCGGTGGTCGCTCCGATTCCGGGAATCTCCTTGAAGGTGAGCGATTGGCCATTGGCAAGCGGCAGGCTCGGAAGGGTAAGCGTTCCCGTGGCGCTCGTCATGTTGGGGAAGTCGGTGTTCGTCGTTCCGTTGGAAACGCGGATGTCCCCGCCGGTGCCTTCGATGAAGGACCAACTTTTGAGAGCCAGTTGCAGGCCGACCGGCGCATTGAGCGTCCATGTCAGGGTTTCCGGGGTGGAGTTGACGTCGCCCGTGCCGTAGTTCAGCCCATCGACCCGATTGGAGTTCTCGCCCTGGATCCCGATTCCGCCGCCGCCAAGCTCACTGATGGTCAGGTTTGCTCCGCCGGACTGGCTGCCCACCAAGGTGAAGGATTTCCCTAACAACGAGGCATCCACCACCGAGCCGACGTTGGTCTTGTCCCACTCCGCGACCATGTTGGAAAAGATCCCGCCGCTGGTGCTACTGGTCGAAGCATCAAGGGAAATGATCCCGGCGCTGTTGATGGAAAAACCCAGCGTGATGGTTGCGGCGCTGGCGCTGGGTCCGATATACGGCGTGGTCGGTCCGTATCCGGTGCCGCTGTTGGCGAAAGTCACGACCGCGTCATTGGCCACCAAAGGAGGCGTGGGCTCCGCCACCACGTCGAAGGACAATCCGCTCAGCACGAAGCCCTGGGCATCCAAGTCCGTCGCGGAGTTGATGGTGAAATTGCCGGTGATTGCCTGGGCGGAGACATCGACCGTGCCGCCGGAGCCCGACAAGTCGTAGGCGGTTCCCGAGACTTTCATCTGGGTGCCCGCCGAGGTCGTGGCATTCGCGTAACCGATTTCCTGCAGCTTGAATTTCGTTCCGAGACCGCTGACCGTGGCGGTGATCTGCTCGGCGACGGCATCCACGAGGTGCGAGTTTTGACCTTGGACGGAAAGGCCGGTGGTCAAGTTGCTGACGCGCAGGCTGACGCTCCCCGAGGACGTAAGCACGATACTGAAGGTCTGGCCCCACATGGAAGCATCACTGATCGTGCCGCAGGGGCCGTCGAACTCATCGACGTCGGCCGCCGGGCCTGAATTCACACAGGAGGCATTGAGGGTCACATTGCCCGAGCCATCCACCGTGAACGCCAAGGTGATCGTGCCGGTATTCTGGTTCGCGTTGGTCGCCACCGAGTTGCTATGGCTGAAGTCCACCTCCACAGCCGCCATTGCGGAACTGGCGCAGGCCAGCCAGCAAGCGGCGGCGACCAGAAGCCCGTCACATAACCGGGGAAGGCGGCGGAGCCGACTCGGGCTGTTTACAAAAGACGGGCCAATATCCGCATGAGCGGCGGTTGGCGTCAACGCAAGTGGGAAAAGACTGGATTTGATGTTCATGAAGTGGAAATTGGGAAATTCGGTTTGATGGGGCGAGGGCTGCCCGTTCTCTGTTTAAGGGGAAATTTAACGCAGATTAAAGATTCCTCATAGTCCACAAAGCGAGGACATCGACCGTATCTCTGGCCGGGATTCCAAGCCGTTCAGTCTCGCTCAATCCAGACCGGTTTCCGACCCGTCAAGTCGAACGAATGCTTGTCAGGTCGCCGGAAATGTCGTCGTTTTGAGGACTACCCAATTTCTGAAAAGTGGAGAACAATCAAACCCAGCAATAGTTTCTGAGCACAACCGATTGGGAGCCTCCGAAGCCCTATATTGAGCCTGTTTCGACGGCACGAGCTTAACATTCTCGATGAAAACCACCCCGTCCACCCTTTTTGTGAGTCTTCTCTTGGCGGCATCTCTGCATGCGGAAGGGAGGGTCGATCCCTTGATTCCATATGCCGGCCCAAGCGCGAAAGGAGTGGATGTCTCCACCCTGAACGGCAAAGTCATGACCGGTTACCAGGGATGGTTCAATTGCCCGGACGATGGCGCCGGTCTCGGCTGGACCCACTGGGCACGACAGGGGGCAAAACCATTCGCCCCCGGAAATGTCACCGTCGATCTGTGGCCCGATATGTCCGAGGCCACCGCTGAAGAGCGCTTCCCGACCGGCTTCAAACTCGCGAACGGAGAACCCGCGGTCGTTTTCAGCTCCTACAACCGCGCCACGGTGTTGCGGCATTTCAAGTGGATGCGCGACTACGGGATCGATGGGGTCTTCGTGCAACGTTTCGCCAACGGTCTGACAGCTGAATCCACCCGGCATCACAAGGACATGGTGCTCTCCAATTGCCGGGAAGGCGCCAATCTCGCCGGCCGGACCTATGCGGTTATGTATGACCTCAGCGGACTTCGCGCCGGTCAGACGAGCGTCGTCTCGGACGACTGGAAGATGCTCCGGAACCGGATGGCGATGGGCCGGGACCCCGCCTACCTGCACCACGAGGGCAAGCCTCTCGTCGCGATCTGGGGGATCGGTTTCAACGACGGTCGCGAATACACGCTCCAGGAGTGCCGCGCGCTGGTCGAGTTTTTCAAAGCCGATGGCTGCTCGGTCATGCTCGGCGTGCCCACGGGGTGGCGCGATCAAGACCGGGATGCCGTCACCGACCCAGCATTCCATGACTTGCTGAAACTCGCCGATGTCATCAGCCCTTGGACTCCCGGTCGCTACAACACCCCCGCCGATGCCAGCGCCCACGCCGACAAGTATTACACGGCGGATATCGCGTGGTGCCGCGAGCGGGCCATCGATGTTCTGCCGGTGGTCTTCCCGGGATTCAGTTGGCACAACTTGAAGCCGCAGGATCCTTTGAACCAAATCCCTCGGCTGAAGGGTGAATTCCTGTGGTCCCAGTTCGCCGGTGCCAAGAAAGCAGGCGCCTCCATGATCTATGTGGCCATGTTTGATGAGGTTGACGAAGGAACCGCCATCTTCAAATGCACCAACAGTCCCCCGGTCGGCACCAACCGGTTCCTTACCTACGAGGGACTGCCCAGCGATCACTACCTCTGGCTAACAGGGGAGGGCGGCCGCTTGCTCCGAGGCGAGCGCGTCATGCAAAAATCGGTCCCCGAGCGCCCGGAATCTGCTAAAAACGACTAACCTGACGATCAAGACAGGTATTTGATGATCGCCTCCACCTTGCTGCGGACATGCAGCTTGAAGCAGATGCGCCTCACGTAAGTCCGGACGGTGGGCACCGTGAGGTCCAGCTGATCCGCCACTTCCTTGTGGATGTATCCGGCGGCCAATAGCTTGAGAACCTCGGTTTCCCGCGGGGATAGTGTTTCCCGTTCGTCCTGGGTTTGCCGCTCTTCCCGGAAATACATCGCCATCTTCCGCGCGATGGGACCGGAGAACGGAGACTCGCCGGCGAACACATCGCGGATCGCCTCGAGAATGTCGTTCGAATTGCTCGATTTGATGAGATAGCCGCTCGCACCCTCCTTCAGCGCCCGAAAAATGTTGTCCTCCTCCTCGTAGGCCGTGAGCATCACCACTTCGAGTTTTGGCAGGCGCTTCTTCAGCCCGCGGATGCAGTCGATGCCTGATTTTCCGGGCAGGTTGATATCCATTAGAACGACGTCAGGCCGGAGCGCGGGGATCTTTATCTCGGCCTCCTCGGCGGAGGAAGCCGCACCCAAAAAGGTGATGTCCTTCGCGCCCTTGATGATTTCGATCAGGTGCTGCTGGAGCCGGAGGTCGTCTTCGACGATGACGACGCTTTTTTTCTCGGGGATCATTGGATTCCTATTTGGTGAATTATGCCACTGACGCAGTTAGGATAATCCGCAGACCTCCCTCGGCAAGGTGCTCGAACGTGCAATTACCAGCGATGGATTTCATGCGGCTTTTGAGGCTGTCGAGCCCGAGACCGGTGCGGCGGGATTTTTCGGAGATACCAATACCATTGTCGGTAACCGTAATGGTCAGAATGTTCTTTTCCAGTTCGATTTTCATGTCGAGCTCAGTGGCCTGGGAATGTTTCAGCACGTTGTTCACGCCTTCTTTGACCGCGAGGCTCACATTGTGCCGGAATTCATAGCTGATGGTTTGATTCTCCATGACGAACACGGCGTCCACCCGGCAACGGATATTCTTCAAGCGGCAGAGTTCGTTGACGAGTCGGTAGAGGAAATCCACGAGCGATTCCAAGTCGTCGTTGTTTGGATTGAGCATCCACACGGATTCCGATAGGGCGCCGATCAAGTCGCGGGACATGGAGGAAATTTGTCCGAACGCCTTGTTCGCCTCCTCATGGAGGATGGTGTTGTCGGCATGGGAGGCGACCAACGAGATGTGGGAAACCCGCGTGCCAATGTCGTCATGCAGATCCAGCGCGATCCGCCGCCGCTCCTCGGAAATCATCCGCTCCTGCTCCATATGGAGGCGGATTTTCCGGCGGATCAAATAACGTCCGACCAGGATCGAAATCAAGGCGAGGACCAAGGCAGTGCTTCCCCAGAACCAGAAACTCTTCCAGAAGACCCTCGGGACGACCAGAGAAATGGCGGATCCCGATTGCAGGGGCTCTCCCGTTAACGAGAGGTCTTCCACCACGAAGCGGTATTTCCCGGCGGGCAGGCGCTCGTAGATCGCCGTGAAGTTGCCGCCCAATCCCGTGCTGTAGGCTTCTTGCCAGCGGATTTCCAAGTTTTCGCGGCCAGCGATGTCAGGAGGGATCTGGATCCGGGTCGTCCAGTCGGCATGGGCGTTGATGTCGTCATCGACGATCAGCAGGATCGGAGATGAATTCTTCTGATCGTCAGGCTTGAGTTCGCTTGCCATCGAGGCATGGGTGCCGGACTTGTTCCACACCGCCTTGGGTCCTTCCGGGAATCCGCTGTCGGACATCAGGACCTTGGTGGTGGACCCGGATCTCCCCATCGAGGAGACCCCTATATCCCTGATTGCATAGATCCCGACGAGCGTGGCGGGTCCGGCGGTGGTCATGGTGAGGGACATGGAGACCGCGTCAGGTGGGACGGTGACCCCTTCCACCCGCGGGGTGAAATCGGAGTCCTCGATTGTTTTTCTCCAGCCCGCGCTGCGACCGCTAGCGGGGAAGGGGTCCACTTGGATCGGGTCACCCTTCTGGTTGAAAAACACCACCCGGAGGAAAATGGTATCCGCTTGTTGGCTCCAATCCTCATCGAGGCCTTCGAGTTTGTAACGCACGGACAGCGACCTGGGTTTCACGAAGAAACGCAGGTCGTTGGTTCCCGCCGGTAGCGTGAGATCAAGCCCCCGCTGGGCTCTCTGATCCCGGTTCACGAAGACATCCACGGACGTGGCTTCCGCTGCCGCGAGCCCCCCGTGCAGGGAGTAGGAGCAGGCGGTAAGCAGGAGGATTCGGTGGGTCACAGTCAAATCTGAGCACGACGATAGCACCGCCATGGGTCGATTCAAGCAAGACCTCTGACTTTCCAAGGCCCCGAAGGGTTGCTTGTCCCTGAGGCGGAGTATTGGTCCGATTTCGAAGGTCTCCGCCTCATTTCGCGCTGATGAAAACTGGATTGGCAAAGCCGATGCGTTGACTAGCCTGTGGTGGATCGATCCGCTTCCCATGTCACTCCAATCGTTCATTCTGTCAGCGCACTTCGCCGCAGCCATCATCGGCTTGGGCGGTTCGACGGGCGCATGGGGCGGGGACCTCGATCGACTCTCGATTACAGATCTGCAGCGGCGGTTGACGCTGCCCGCCGACTACAAGGGCGACGGCGAGAACCTCCTGTCGGCGTTGCAAGGCGGCACCGCCGCTCGCACGCGTCCCATCTTTTGGCACTGGACCGGCAAGGGCGCCGAGCCGGACTATTGGCCGCGTCTCGCCGTGCGTGACGCTGACTGGAAACTGGTGATGACGGCGGATCAAAACGTGTCGAACTGCACCATTTGAAATCGGATCGCGTCGAAGACACCGGCAACCAGCAGTCGAAGGATCATCCCGAGATTGTCGCCCGCCTGACGAAGCTCGCGCTTGACTGGAAAGCCACGTTGCCCACCAAGGTGGACCCCACCTGTGTCAGCCCGGACCGGCGCGCGGCCAAATAGAATTTGAAACAACGAAAACCCCCTCGCCATGTTCCGGGCCATCAAAGACAGCCGGAAATCCTGATTTGACAAATGCTTCACTGTAAAACATTGTTTATTCATGATCAAGACCATCACCAAAATCGGCAACTCTCACGGCATCATCTTTGATTCGGCGTTGCTCCAACTCGCCCACCTCAATCCGGGCGACGAGGTGAATGTGGAAGTGCACTCCGGGGGTACCATTACAATCACTCCCATGATGCCGGCTCCGAACCCAGCGGAATTCAGCGCCAAGGTCGAAGACGTAATGCAGCGGTATGCCCAAACCATGAAGCGCCTCGCATGAGTCCGGACCCCAACAAGTGCATTCACCTCTCGCCGGATCAGGTTCTTGAAATCCATGCCGCGGCGATCCGGCTTTACGGCGACTCTGCGGGTCTTCGCGATTCCGCTTTGCTTCATTCGGCAACTGCCGCACCCCAAGCCACGTTCGGCGGCCAATCCGCCTTCGCGGACACCGTGGAAGTCGCCGCAGCCTATCTGTTTTATCTCTGCAGCAACCATCCTTTTGTCGATGGTAACAAGCGTGTGGCCCTCGGTGCGTGCCTCGTCTTCCTCGAACTCAACGGCTACGAACCTGCACCTGATAGCGAAGACTGGGAAAACCTCACCCTCGCCGTCGCCGCCGGGCTTCTCTCGCGGGACGACGTCACGGCCACGCTGCGCAAACTGCTGCGTTGAATCGCGGTGTGGATCACCCTCAAATACCCCCTGAAATCCGCAGTCCCAATTGCGGATTCCAGGATCACCAGAGGCGCGCCGCTCCCAACAGGCTGAGCGGCTTGTCTGGCGACAACAAGGTGCTGCCAGATTCGATGGCGTGTGCCGCGATCAGACGATCAAAAGGAGCATCATGACCTTCTGGCAACATTCCAGATCGATAAATCACAATAATTTGAAGATGGAACGGCGGATTCACGAATTTTCAGAAATGAATGATCGGAATCAGAGATTTGATTCAAAAAACCTTCTTCATTCGTGTCCATTCGCGTTCATTCGTGGTTAAAAAACACCGTGCGAGATCCACCACCGCACAGCGTCGCGTCCGATTCTCAGAAAATCTGCGGGCATTCTGTGAATACAGGATAGCCAAACCTGAAAAATAGGCTACGCTTTGATCTTCACCTCAGCAAAGGCCCTGTCCCTGAGCTCTGAAAATACCCACCAAACCCTGCCAAAAACCTTCTTTTCCCCGCCTCCCAGTCTTCGCCACCTACTTCGCCAAGGCTACGAAGGTCAAGAGGGCTACGACGGGCAAGCCGGTCAACCATCAACTCTTTCAACAACCTTCACGCTAAAACCAAAGCAAAATCCTAGCAAAAAACCAATCCATCTCAGAAAATCCCTATGGAAATCCACTCCCGCCTCCCCTCCTTCCTGATCATTGCTTCCAGCTCCCTGCTCAGCATCTCCCGCATCCACGCCGCCGACGGCACTTGGCTCGGTAACGATGGCAATTGGAACGCCACCGGAACTTGGTCTGGCGGCACCATCGCCGACGGCATCGGCTTCACCGCCAACTTCACGGGAGTCGACATCGCCGCCAACCGCACCATCACCCTGGCTGCCGACCGCACCATCGGTAACATCTCCTTCACCGACCTCACCACGGCATCAAACAACGTGGCCATCATCGGTGCGAACACCCTGACCCTGGACGTCTCCACCGGCGTTCCGCTGATCACCGTCGGCAACCAGACCCTCACGATTAACAGCGTCATCGCCGGAAATGAAGGATTGCAGAAAAACGGCGTCGGCACCCTGACGCTCAGCAACACAGCCAACACCTACACCGGCGCGACCAACGTCACCGGTGGTGTGCTCGCAGTGAACGGATCGCTTGCCAACACCACCACTACCGTCGGCACGGGAGCGACCCTCCAAGGCAGCGGTGGCATCGGTGGCTCGGTTACCGTGGAGGGTGGCGGCACCCTCGCCGCAGGCAATAGCATCGAGAGCATCACAACTGGAGCCTTGAGCTTGCAGGCCTTCTCCACCTTTGCCTATGAGATCAACAAGGACGCGGCAGCCAGCGTGGCCGGCGACCTGACGGCAGTGACCGGCAATCTGACCTTCGACCTGACCAATGCGGCCATCCTCACACTGGGCGAGCTCGGAAGCGGTTCGTGGACTGTCGGTGAGAAGCTCACCCTGATCAGCTACTCCGGCGCATGGAATGGAGGATTGTTCAATTACGGCGGCACCCTTGCCGACGACTCCACCATCAACTTCAGCGGCATGCAGTGGATGTTCAACTACAACGACGGCGCAGCGGGCACCAACTATACCGGCGACTTGACCGGCAGCAGTTTTGTGACCATGACGGCCGTCCCCGAGCCGAACGCCGCAGCCCTGCTGGGTGGCCTCGGCACCATCCTGCTGCTGCTCCGCCGCCGCTGAGGAGCCAGTGCTTCGCTTGCCGCTTCGCGGCCCGGTGCTTCAGTGAATCAGTAAGAGAAAAGCGAAAGAAGCGGTGCGAAGCGGCTGATTCTTTCACTCTTACCGAAATACCGAAATACAGACTTTCCGGAAGTTAATGGGTTTTCTTCCGGTCTGAAAGGGGCTGCCGACTGGAGGGTCGGCAGCCCCGAATTGTCTGACGGATTCAGGGGATATCCATCACGGAGATGAGGATGGCTGTGGTCCTGCGGGCTTCGGTGGCTCGGGGGCGATGATCTGTGGCAGGACTTTGACCAGAACCCGTCCGCCCTGCGACGCTGATGAGGCAGCGATTCAATGAATGCAACTTTGTCGCGGTAGAGGTATCTCGAGGTATCCCGAAAAAAAGGTATTTCAGGTCTTTTTCCTGCTACTCGGTGCCATTCCCTAGTAACCCGATTTCCGGGGAAACCCTTTACTGGTCACGGATCACGGCGACAAAGTGGTCGCAGCGATGGACGCCGGCACCTTTGCCGACTGGCTCAACGGATTGCGCGGCATCCGGGAGGACAAGATCGGCGACAAGCTCACCATGACCACGCGGGACAATCTGAAAAAGACCTGCCGCACCTTCTTCGGCTTCTGCATGGAACGAGGATGAACAAACCCGGCCGCCGAAGAGCACGCAGGGGCGTTCTGGGCCATCAAATCAGGCAAGGAGAAGGTTGTCAGCATCACCACGGGAAGGAGGACGGCATGAGTGAGAAACGAGGGAGACCGCGAAAGGGGATTGAACGTGTGCTAGCGGATAGGCAGAAAGGCCGTGGAACACGCCTAGAACATAGGCCACAGCGTGGAACGCCGACTCCGCATTCTATACATTATTACAAGTCAGCAGCGCCGACCGGGGGGGGCGGCGGGGGTCGAGTTTTCGACCGGCTGCTGCCACCGGGACCTATTTCCCAGCCAAACCAAAAATGGCTAATGGGCTCCCTTTCCCCTGATCGGAGTCGCCAGTTTTAAATTTTGGCAAGGGGCGGATCAGTTTCGACTCTCCGGATTTTTGAAACCGCCACATGCAGGAATGCCTGTGTCACTTCACTTCGACTGCTCGAGCATCCGCAGCAGCGGGGCTTCGGCGCGTTTGCGGAGGGATTCCTCCATTTCGACGCGGGGCTGGAGGGTGTCCAGGCAGTCGCGGAGTTTCTGGAGGGTGTTCATCTTCATGTAACGGCAATCCGCGCAGGCGCAGCGGTCGGTGGGGCCGGCGATGAGGTTCTTGTCCGGGCACTCCTTGCGCAGGCGGTGGAGCATGCCGCTCTCGGTGACGACGATGATGTCTCTAACCGGCGATTTCTTGCAGTAGGAAATCATTTTCTCCGTTGAGCAAACCTCGTCGGCTAACAAGCGAACGGCCTGGGTGCATTCGGGGTGGGCGACGACGAGGGCGTCCGGGTATTCGGATTTTATGCGGTTGATCGAGTCGCGGGTGAACTCGACGTGGACGTAGCAGTTGCCTTTCCACAGATCCATCTTGCGGCCGGTCTGTTCGATGACCCAGGCACCGAGGTTTTCGTCGGGGACGAAAAGGATCGGTCTATCAGCGGGAGCGAGGTTGACGATTTTTACCGCGTTGCCGGAGGTGACGATGACGTCGCAGAGCGCTTTGACGCCGCCGGAGCAGTTGATGTAGGCGATGACGTAGTAGTTCTTCTCGGCGTTGGCGTTGAGGAAGGCTTCGAGCTGATCGGCGGGGCAGGATTGTTCGAGCGAGCAACCGGCATCGGCATCCGGCAGGACGACGATTTTTCCGGGGTTCACGATCTTGGCGGTTTCCGCCATGAAGTGGACGCCGCAGAAGACGATGACGTCGGCATCGGTGGCCTTGGCGTGATAGGCGAGGCCTAACGAGTCACCCACGTAGTCGGCGACGTCCTGGATGTCGCCGGTCTGATAGTTGTGGGCGAGGATGACGGCGTTCCTGGCCTTTTTGAGGGCGAGGATTTCCTCTTTGAGATCGAGGGCGGCGGGCATTTCGGAATGGGAAGTTAGACTTGCGGGCTCAGCTCGGGGATCATCTCGATGGTGCCGGTGTGTTTGGCACCGGGCTTGACGATGAGCGAGGTGGTGCGGACGAGGCCTTGGAGGTGGGCGCGTTTTTCGAGGGTGACGGGGCCGGAGCAGGAGATCTGGCCGCGGACGTTGCCGTCGATGAAGGCGGTGACGGCGGTGACGGGATTGAGGAACTCGACGCGGGCGCCTTTTTCGACGCGGAGGTTCCGGCATTGGACGTCGCCGGTAATTTTGCCGTGGCTGCGGATGATGAGGTCACCGGTGCATTCGACCGAGCCGGCGAGTTCGCCGAGGACGGTTAGGTTGTGGCACTTGAGGGTGACGCCGGCGACGGTTCCGGATTTCTGGATGACCACGTCGCCACAAGTTTGGATGCGGCGGTTCCAGTGCTCGGTGATGTCGTAACTGAGCAGGCTGATGTAGCCGCTGCATTTCGGGCACTGGCTGGACTGGGCCTCGCCGACGGTGGCGTAGGAATGGCCGCAGCCGAAGCAGGTGATTTCGCGAGGCGGCTTGGCGGGGTTGAACAAGCGCATCAGGAAGGATTGCGGCACCGGCACGACGGGGCCGCGACGAAGGAACGTCTCGAGCGCGGGCGCTTGCGGCGGCGGCTCGGGTTCCGGGTCGGAATCTTTGCGCGGGACGGCGAGCCGGGTGATCGGATGGGTTCTAACGACACCCTTGCCTTCGCGGACTTGGAAATTGGCGCGACAGGCCCGGCATTGCGTGGAAACCACGAGTGCGGGCTCGAACTGGACTTTTCCGCATTCCGGGCAAGCTACCTCGATGCGATGGCGCTGGGGCTCATCGGCCATGGCAGTGCGAAGGGGTTTTCGAAGGAAGCACCTCCGACAAGTTAGGTGGAAGTGCCGGCAAGGGTGCCTTGTTTGGGGGCTTCAGGTGCTGGGTCTGCTTTGTTCGCGGCCGGCTGTTGGGCGGCGGGTTGGGCAGCAGCGGGCTGGGCGGATGCGACCACTTGTGCGGGGGTGCCGACAGTGGATTTTCCGACGAAAATGGCACCGGCCTCGATGGCGAGCGACTTGGCCTTGATGTCGCCGACGACTTCGGCGCTGGCCTTGAGTTCGACGCGGTCGGTGGCGGTGATGTTGCCGTGGACCTTGCCGTAAACGACGACGGTGGCGGTTTTGATCTCGGCCTTGATGCGGGCGTTTTCGCCGACGGTGAGATTGCCGTCGGAGGAGATTTCGCCTTCGATCTTGCCGTCAACGACGAGGTCGTTGGTGAACTTGACGGTGCCTTTGATTTCCACGTCGGTGGAGAGGAAATTGCGGGTGGCGGCGGGCGAAGGGCGCGCTGTCGGCGCGGCGGCGGGCGAGCCGTAGGCGGGTGAAACGGGTTCCGGGTGGCGGATTTCCGGAAGGGGTGGAGCGGACCGCTGGGATTCGCTGTTGTCTTGGCCGATTACTTTTTTAAACACGGGAAGAAACAATGGTTGGGGTTATGATGATGTCAAATTGATGATTCAAAGGTTACTGACCGGGTGCTGTCGGAATTTCAGCGGCAGGGGCGGAAGGCGTGATGGTCGCTCCGGGTGGCAGCGCCGGTTTGGTCTCCGGCGTCGGTGCGGGCGGTGCCGGTGGCGGCTCGATCTCGACGGGTGGCTTGGTCTTCAGGATGGCCAGGCGGCGGGTGGCGGTGCCGGCGAAGCTGCTGTCCGGGAAATCGGTTTTTGCCTTGGTGTAGGAGGCGTCCGCCTTTTCGAGCTCGCCGGCGGCTTTGGAAATGTCGCCGAGGGAAATGAGCGCGAACGGAGCGATGAAGCGGGCGGCGGGATCGGAGGCGAGTTCTTCGAAGAGTTTCGCGGCGTCTCCGGATTTGCCCTGCGCCACCAACTTGGAAGCGAGATTGGCCTTGGCGGTGGGGATCGCCGGATGCTCGGGCGAGTCGGCGATGAATTTCCGGAGCGTGGCGACGGCGTCATCCTGTTTGCCCGCGGTCCACTGGCTGTTAGCGAGGAGGACCATCGCGCTGCCGCCAGCGGTGGTGCCGGCGTGTTCGGTGACGACGGCTTGGAGGGCGGCGAGATCTGCGGCCTTGGTGAGTGCTGCTCCGGCCGTTTGCTGGCGGCTGGTTTCCACGCCGCGGTAAATTACCAAAGCCACGGCTCCGATCGCGAGAAGGATGGCAAAAACGACGATGCCCTTTTGGTTGCGGTCGAGGAACGCTTCGAAGGCGTTGGGTCCTTGTGAAATTTCAGCAAGCGGGACGGGAGATTCGGTGAGATCGGCGGACATGATGAGGGATGGACAAAGCTGCGGGGGCCGATCAAAGCGGCAGTGGCGTCGAAATCAATGCGGAACTCGGGAAGTTTTACGATTTTCACGGATTCGGGGCGAGTTCCGGGGTGGCGGGTGGATTTGTAATGGCCAGAGCCGGGCGGCTTGCCTAATTTGCCGCCGCATGTCGAAACGGGTTTACGTGGTCGCGGGGGAGTTGAGCGGGGATGCTCACGGGGCGGGATTGCTGCGCTCGCTTGCGGAAATGGTGCCGGATTTGGAAATCCACGGAGCCGGCGGCCCGGAAATGGCGGAGATCACCGGACCGGGCTTGCGCGACTGGGTCGAGGACGCCGCGGTGATGGGCGTCTGGGAGGTTTTGAAACGCTACGGCTGGTTCAAACAGCGGTTTGCCGAGATGCTGGCAGAGTTGAAAAATTTCCAGCCAGACGTCCTGCTGCTCATCGATTACCCCGGCTTCAACCTGCGTTTCGCCGAGGCGGTGAAACGCGAGTGCCCGCGGACGCGGATCATTTATTACATCAGCCCGAAAGTGTGGGCGTGGAACAAGCGCCGCATCCCGGTGATGGCGCGGGTGCTGGATGAAGTGCTCTGCCTGTTCCCCTTCGAGCCGCCGATTTTCCAAACCGCCGGACTGAAAGCGACCTTCGTCGGAAATCCGCTGGTCGATGAGCTGGAGGAAAAACGCCTTCCCGGCGCGCGTCGCGACGAACGGCTCGTCGGGTTGTTTCCCGGCAGCCGCGAGCGGGAGGTCGCCCGGCTTTTTCCGATGATGGTCGAAACCGCGAAACGGCTGAAATCTTCGGACGGCGACTTGAAATTCGAAGTCCCCGCCGCCTCCGCCAAGCTCGCGGAGCAGATCCGCGGCTTGATGGCGGAGGCCGGGGCGGGGGAGTTGATCGCGGTCACCACCGGTGGAAGCCACTCGCTGATGCAGCGGGCGGGCTGCGCCGTGATCGCCAGCGGCACCGCGACGCTGGAGGCGGCGTATTACGGGCTGCCGTATTGTCTAGTCTATCGCGTCGCTCCGCTGACTTACCTGCTCGCCAAGATGCTGGTGAAAATCGAGCACATCGGCCTGGTTAACATCTTGGCCGGGGAAGGCGTCGTCGAGGAACTGATCCAGGCGAAAGCCGAACCGGTATCCGTGGCGCGCTCGTTGAAAGGATTCCTCGACTCCCCGGGCAAGCGCGAGGCCTTGCAGGCGCGGCTCGCGGAAACCTCGGCCAAGCTCGGTGGAAAAGGAGCCCACGAGCGAGCCGCCCGCGCCGTGGCGGGGTGGCTGGCGCAGCGGTGAATTTCCAGCGCCTTGGGGGTTGCGTTTCGCGGGCGACTGGCTATTGAAGCGGCGCGATGAAATCATTTTCGATCCTGCTTGTGACCGTTTCCCTGTTTGCCGTTTCCTGCGAGCGCCATGAATTCGAAGGCCCACAAGGCACCAAGCAGCTCAATGAAAATCACGCCGCCGCCGCGCATGACGAACACCCGGCAAGCCACGCGGAAACCGAAGAAGGTGATGTCAAAGACGGGCGGGTATTGAAACATTGAGCACTCCGGCCGTTTTCTAGCGGCACCGGGTGTAGCTGAGGAAACACTCCCCGGTTGCGGGCCGCGGGTCGAAGCCGCTGATTTCAAAAGCCACCGATTTCGGCAAAAACTCCATGGGAATCCCGGTCGCCGTGCTGGCCACGAAGCCGCCGAACAGCGTGTGTCCGGCGAGCGTGAGATGGAATTCATCGATCGCGTCCAGCTCCGCCAGCGCCCGCACCAGCTTGCCGCCACCCTCGCAGTGGAGGTGGCGGACATGGTGTTCGGTCGCCAGCGTTTCGAGAAACCCGGCCAGCGTTTGGCGGTGGACCGTGACTTTTAAATCCACATCACCCGCGAAATCGGCGGTGACGAGTAGATGGATCTCGCCGCCGGGCTTGCTGAAAATCGGGTGCGCCGGATCGAGCTTGCCCGACCGCGAGACGATGCAGCGCAGCGGTTGCTCCGCTTTTCCGGGCACCGTGAGCGTCATCCGGTCGGCGTCCAGCGTGCCGCGCCCGACTAGGATCGCGTCGGCATTTCCCCGCAATTCCAGCAACCGGGCGTGGTCGTCGCGCGAGGTCCAGCCGGACGGCCGGGGCGGCGATGACGAGATTTTTCCGTCCGCCGAGATGGCTAGATTCGTGGAGATGCGGGGGCGCGGCATGCCCGGAGCGTGGCCGCTGCCGGTCGTTTGCACAAACTCCGTTCTTCATTCCTTCGCGCAGCCAAGGAAGGGCGATATCCGATCGCCCGGCCCATGCTTCGGGGTCAGTCCCGGCTAACAAGCATTCGGATCATTCCTTGATCTGGATCTAATCACCGGCCACCTAGTTTTGGATGGCGGAGCGGATTTGCTCCAAATAGAGCTCGGCGCAGGGCCACGGGCAGATTCTCATCGAGCAGGATCGTCTTCACGGGCGAGCTTCAGGAATTCCACGGCATCGACCACGTCCCTTCCGGGGACCGGAATCCAACCGGGCAACCGATGCAAGGTCAGTCCACCCAAGTCGAGACAGGCTTTTTCGAGGATAGCTATTACTTCGGGGTTGCATCCGGGTGGGCGTTGAAAAACGATGGGCTCTACCCCAATTGGAAATGACGTCCGGAAGAGTATTCATCGCCGTGGATTTAGGTGCAGGCAGCGGTCGCGTGATCGCCGCGAGAACGGACTTCTCCAAGCTGGAGCTTGAGGAGATCCACCGCTTCGACAATCCGGGGACGGATCTGCCGGGCGGATCGTTCTGGAACATCGTCGGGCTTTACCGTGAGATTCTCGAAGGCCTGCGCCGCGCGGTGGAGCGGCATGGCGAGAATATCGTCTCCATCGGGATCGATACCTGGGGCTGCGATTTCGGGCTGGTCGATGCAAACGGCGAGCTGTTGGGAATGCCGCACCAATACCGCGACCCGCGCTTCGAGGGGATGGCGGAGGCGATGCACGCGATCCTGCCCGAGGCGGAAATTTACGCGCAGACCGGGCTCAAGACGAATTTCTATAACAGCTCGCTGCACCTGCTGGCCGAAGCGCGCAAGAAGAGTCCTGCTTTGTTGAACGCGGAGCGCCTGCTTTTCGTGCCGGACTTGCTGGCGTATTGGCTGACCGGCAGGCAGGCGGTCGAGCGGACGATCGCCTCGACCTCGCAACTGATCGATCCGCGCACCGGCGACTGGGCCTGGGGCGTGATCGACGCGCTGGGCTTGCCGCGAAAAATCTTCGGGGAAGTGGTCGCGCCGGGCACCGTGCTTGGGCCGATCCGTGAGGAAGTGGCGGCGTTCATCGGTCGGGCCGGGATTCCGGTGGTGGCCACGGCTTGTCACGACACGGCTTCGGCGGTGGCTGGCATTCCCATGATCGGCAGCGGAAATCTTTGGCTGTCATCGGGCACGTGGTCGATCATGGGCGTCGAGGCACCCGAGGCCATCACCACGCCGGAGGCATTCGAGCTGGGATTCTGCAACGAGCTGGGAGTGGATAACAGCGTCCGGTTTTTGAAAAACATCAGCGGCCTGTGGCTCATCCAAGAGTGCAAACGCCAGTGGGAACTCGACGGCGAAAAATTCGGCTACGCGGAAATGGCGGCGATGGCGAACGACGCCGAGCCGTTCACCGCCTTCATCGATCCGGACGACGCGAGCTTCGCTAGCCCCGGGGAAATGCCTGCCAAGATCCGCGCTTACTGCGAGAAAACCGGCCAGCCCGTTCCTCTCAATCACGGCCAGGTCCTGCGGGTGGCCAGCGAATCGCTCGCGCTCAAATACCGCGTCGTGTATGACCGGGTCCGCAAACTAACGGGTCGTGATTTCACGCGCCTGCACGCGGGCGGCGGAGGCATCCAGAACGAGCTTCTCAGCCAGGCGACCGCCAACGCGCTCGGGATCGAGGTGATTGCCGGTCCGGTGGAGGCCACGTCTTGCGGCAACGTGATCACGCAGATGGTGGGCACCGGTCATCTGCCTGATATCAAGACAGGACGGGATTTGATCCGGCGCTCGTTCGAGTTCCGGCTGTTCGCGCCCGGTGATTCCGCGGCGTGGGAAGCGGCGTTCCTGCGCTTCAAGACGGTTCTGGGTATGGAATGATCCGAGTCCAGCCGCGCTGGGTGTGGTTTCCGATGTCGCCGTCTTTTGATCCGGGTTTTCCCCAAGAGAATCACACGAGGCGCGCAGCGGGCGATGGCGAATCAATTTCGCGGGCGAAAAAGTACTGCCAGGGAATCCGCGGCAAGTCCGGACAAACTACCGTTGCTCCGATCAAGGCCTGGCGGGGTTCGCTTGCCGAACCTCCACGGCCCCTGACAGCCCGGAGAGACAAAACCAGCCCGGCACGCCGCGCAATGCATTTGTTGAAAGCTTCAGCGCTCTTTCACCCCCTCGACGTGGGAGCCGTAGCGATGGAAACCCCTTGGACTGCGCGCAGCCTGCTGCCGCTTTGGCCAAGACAGCCTGCTGTCCAGGCCGGGGTGCTGGGGAGATGAGAAAGAAAATGCCGGATGCTCTGTGGTGCTGGGGTTGTCGGGATCGCAGCAGGCTGCGTATCCCAAAGCGGCAGCAGGCTGCGCGCAGTCCAAGGGGCTTGCCTCAAAGACACCTGGATGGTGACAAAGTTTCTTATTTTCCACACCCGACTACCCCGGGTTTTGGTGCTGAATAGCAAGAATGTGCCAAGATTTGCACACGGGTATCCATTTCCTCGGCCACGGCGGGATCGGGCTGGTGAGTTTCGCGATGATCCTGCTGCCCTTGTGGGCCGCGATTTCGAGCCGGGCGCGGCCCGCGTTTCCGGCCGCTTCCGGAATGCAGGCGGGGCGGACGGAATGGACCGATGTTTCCGCATGGTATTGGGCGGCGCTGTGGCATCCGCTCAACGGGCCGTGGCAGGCGGAAACGGTGATCGGGGAATGAGAAGATTTTGTGCTTAGCCGCAGGCGGCGCATGCGCTACATCCGGGGCATGGATGAACTGACACGTGATCACGGACCGCAGCCGCTCGACGGCCTGATGGACCGCTGGAATTTGACCAATCATGAATTGGTGGAAGTTTCCGAGGAACAACTGAACCACAAGCAGGTGCAGAAGGCGCGCAAGGGCCGCCAGCTCACGCTGCACCTGATGCAGAAGCTGATGCGGGCCGTCAACGAGGCGATTCTGGCGAAGCTGCCGAAGGAGCAGCGGCCGAACTTCGTGCCGTATTTGCACAAGTATTTGTTCAATTACGCCAAGGGCCATGACGCCGCCTGGGTGGATCCGAACGAGGAATTGATGGCGAAGTGAGCGCGCCGCCATGGACCATCGCCGGACAAGGACTCGCGGGGACTTGTCTCGCGTGGGCGCTGCGGCGGCGTGGGGCGGAATTTATGTTAGTGGATCGTGGCGCGGGCGGCAGCTCGCGGGTCGCGGCGGGGATGGTGAATCCGATCACCGGGAAAAATTTCGAACCCAGCTGGCGGATCGCGGAGTTTTTGCCGGAGGCGCTGGAGTTTTATGCGGCCGTGGAGAAACAGATCGGGCGGCAGGTCTGGTATCCGTTTCCGGTGTTGCGGCTGGCTGGATCGGACAAGGAATGGCGGAAGATTGTCTCGAAGTTGGATTCGCCGGACGTCGTGCCGTGGATCGCGGGGGAGGTCCCCGCGCCGGACGGGTGGGTCGGCGCGGTGGAGGTGGGTGGCGGCGGACGGTTGGACACGCGGACTTTCATGGATGGCTCGCGGGAGTTTTTTGAAGAGCTCGGTTGTTACCGCAGCGGTGAGGTTTCTCTAGCGGAAGATAGCCGGAACGTGATCTGGTGTGAGGGCGCGGCGGGCTTGATGGCGGGGCGCTACGGTCCGCACCGCTGCGCGAAGGGCGAGATTCTAACTTTGCGAGCCGCGGGTTGGGATGAGACCCGCATCCGGATCGGCGCGGGCGGCTGGCTGGTGCCGCAGGGCGGGGGAGTTTTCAAGGCGGGCTCGACATACGAATGGGACGAGCTCGATGAACTGCCGACCGAAAAAGGAAGGGCGCGGGTGGAGGAAATCGCCAGCCGTCTGGGTGGTGGGGTTTTCGAAGTGATCGCCCACGAGGCCGGAGTGCGGCCGATTTTGCGGCGCAGCGAGCCGTTGATCGGACCGCTCGACGGCGGCGGCTGGATGTTCAACGCGCTCGGCTCGAAAGGCTCGCTCTACGCGCCGGGTATGGCGGGGCGGCTCGCTCGCTGGCTGCTAGACGGCGTCGAGCCTGAGCTGGAAGTGGACTTCCGGGTGTTTCGCGCACAAACTCTGCGAGATGAATCCCGTTGACCCGCTGTCCCCCCCCCGCCCGACGGCTTTGGCGCAGGAAATCCTGAGACCTTTGATCCGGCCGGGGGATCTGGTGATCGACGCGACGGCGGGCAACGGCTACGACACGGTTTTTCTAGCGGAATGCGTCGGGCCGACGGGAAAGGTGCTCGCCTTCGACGTGCAGGAAGCGGCGCTGGCGTCTGCTAGGGCAAGGGTGGGCGAGACGCGGTGCGTGGAGTTTTTCCATGAGTCGCATGGAAAAATGGCGGATCACGCCGCGGGGGAGTCGGTGGCGGTGGTCATGTTCAACCTCGGCTACCTGCCGGGAGACGACCACCAGCTGACGACTCAATCCGCCGAGACGCTGGTGGCCTTGGAGGCGGCGGTCCGCTTGATCAAACTCGGCGGCGCGCTGTCGGTGATCTGTTATCCCGGCCACCCGGCGGGGGCCGCCGAGGCGGAGGCGGTGGAACGCTGGCTGACCGCCCAAGCCGCCGATGGCTGGCGGATCGCGAGGTATGGCGCCGTGGGGACGCGCCGGCCCGCGCCGTTTTTGCTGTTGGCGGGGAAGGGTTCTTGATTCACGGCCTTTCCAAGCCGCCGAGCACCACGTTGAACGTGCCGACAAAGCGGGGGCGGGTGAATGCGATTCCGCGCGGGTTGTGCTATTGGAAAATCCGCCGCAGGAGCGCCGCCAGCCCGGGCTTGTCCAGTTCGTGTTTCGCGATGGCGATCAGGGCGTCGTAGAGTTGCTCTTGGACTGCGATGCTTGGATTGCAACGATAACCTTGCATGGCCCATGATCATGGCCGAAAACTACCCGCTGCCCGCATTTCTTTAAGTCTCGTTTGATGCGGATTGCGGATCGCGGATCGCGGAATTAAGAGGGGCCATGCGATTGAAGCTGCCCGCGCGGGTGATCGAGTTCCCCCGGCGACCGCTGGTGATGGGGATCGTGAACGTGAACGACGACTCGTTTTCCGGCGACGGGACGCTGGATTTTGAGACGGCGGTCGCGCAGGCGCGGAGCCAGGTGGCGGCGGGCGCGGACGTGATCGACGTCGGCGCAGAAAGCGCGCGGACGAACCGGTCGGCGGTGCCGGTGGCGGAGGAGCTGCGGCGGTTCCAGGGATTTTTGGAGTGCTGGGAGGACGTTTGGCAGGGCGTGGAGCCACGCGATGCGGAGCAAATCTGGCCGCCGGTTTTGTCCGTGAACACGTGGCGGCCGGAGGCGGTTGAGGGCGTTTTGCAGGTGGGAAATGTCGAGCTGGTCAATGACATGGGTGGGCTGCCGGATGACCGGAACGCGCGCCTCTGTGCGGCTCACGGGGCGGCGTTGCTCATCATGCACAGCGTGGGCGAGCCGAAGATCCCGCATTTTCAACAGCAATGGAGCGACGTGATGGGCGCAATGGAGCGGTTTTTTGAGGAGAAACTCGCGCGGGCGGAAGCCGCCGGACTCTCGCTGGAAGCCGTCATCCTCGACCCCGGCATCGATTTCGCGAAGCAGCGGGAGGACAATCTCACGGTGTTCCGCGAGTTGGAGCGCTTGCACAAATTCGGGCGGCCGGTGCTGGTCCCGGTCTCGCGGAAGACGGTCATCGGAGAAGTCCTCGGACTGCCAGATCCCACGAGCCGCGATGCCGGGACGATCGCTTGCATCAGCGCGGCGATGAATCGCGGGGCAAAGATTTTCCGGGTCCATCACGTCGAGGCGGCGTGGCAGGCGGTGAAAACGCTCGCGGCGATTGACGGCGTTTGAAGCCAGCTTCGGCGATGCTTGGCCTGATTTTGCGGTGTGGCGTTTCCGCGTGGTCGATCATTTCTCCAAGCGGATGGCCGTGGATCTGCCGTGGGCGTCGAGCCCCTCGATGCGGGCGAACTCCTCGACGACGGATAGGGATTTTCTGACAGAACTTTTGTCGAGCCGGACGATGCTGGTCCGGCGTTGGAACTGGTCCGCGCGGATGCCGGAGAACGAACGGCCGGAGCCGCCGGTGGGCAGCGTGTGGCTGGGGCCGGCGAGGAAATCGCCGACCGCGACCGGCGAGTCGTTGCCCAGATAGATCGCGCCGGCGGTGCGGATTTGCGGCAGCCAGCGGGCCTCGTCCGCGGTGATCAGCGAAAGGTGCTCGGGGGCGAAGGCGTTGGAAATGGCGACGCCTTCCGCGAATGATTTCAAGTGCAGCAGGAAGGTGCCGCGCTTGAGGACCTCGCGGATGATTTTCGTGCGGGAAAGCGTCGGCAGCTGGCGCTCGATGGCTTTGACGACCTTGCCGAGCAGCGCTTTGGAATCGGTGGCGAAGCCGACCACGCTGTCGCCGCCGTGCTCGGCCTGGGCGAGGATGTCGGCGGCGATGAAATCCGGATTTCCGGTCTTGTCGGCGAGGATGAGGATTTCGCTAGGGCCGGGCAGCAGGTCGATGGAGACCGCGCCGACGAGCTGGCGTTTCGCCTCGACGACGAAGCTGTTACCGGGTCCGAAGATCCGCTCCACCGGTTTGATCGAGCGCGTTCCCAAAGCGAGCGCGGCGATGGCTTGCGCGCCGCCGACCTTGATCGCCTCGGTCACGCCGGCGGCTTTCAGCGCATAGAGCAGCGCGGGATTCACCGAGCCGTCCGGGCCGCAGGGGGTGGCGGCTAGAATCTCCGGCACGCCCGCCGCCTGCGCGAATCCGGCGGTCATCAACGCGGTGGAAACCAGCGGAGCCTTGCCGCCGGGAACGTAAACGCCCACCCGGTCAAACGGCGTGAAGCGCTCGCCGACCGTCGCGCCTTCCGCGTTTTTCGCCGACCAATCTTTCCGCAAACTCCGTTTCGCGAAGCTGTGGATGTTCGTTAGACTGCGGGCGACCGCGGTTTTCGTCTCAGCGGTGACGGCCTTTTCGGCGGCGGAAAACTCCGCTTCGCTGACGAAGAGCGTCTTCGCGGTGAGCGTCGCGCCGTCGAAGCGCTTGGTGAAAGTGAACAGGGCCTCGTCGCCCTTGAGCGCGACTTGCGCGATGATTTCCGTGACCAGATCGCGGGTGCCGGGCTCCGGCAATGCGCGGCGGTTGAGGCGGCGGACAAACGGCACGTAGCCGGAATCGAGGTAGCTGAGAATTTTCATGCCGGGTGGAAGTGCCGGAACATGAGCGCCGGCGAGCGATTCGCCAAGCCTGATCCTGCGGGCGACGCATCTAAAATACTAAGACGTTAGCCGCAAAAAGGCGCAAAAAGAGCGCAAGAACCCAATCTCATTACCAGTTCCTCAACGTGAGATTTCCACCGAGGCTGAAGCCGATGAGATCGATCGCGTCCGCCGGGTGGTTCGCCAGCGCGTGGGAGATGACCGCGTGTAAATCCCCGGTCGCGCCGCTGTGATACATCCGCAGCAGGCGGTTCGGCTCGCCGCCGCAGCCTCAAAATTCCACGCCAGCACGTCCCAGCCACGCCGGAGCAAAGCGGCGGCCATGCCTTGGATGTAGCCGGTTTGCAGGTCGGCTTCCAAGCCGTGGGAGAGGATCGCAAGGCGCGCACGCCCCTGGTCCGCCCATTCCAAATCGACGAAATCACCGTCCAGCAGCTCCAAGCGCTCGGGCCGGTTCGTGACGCGCGCCACCCGCCGGAACAGGGCGGGGTAGATGGTTTGCACGTGTCCGCCGGGAAGCCACGAGGGCGCGCGGTAGCTGGAATCCTGAATCAATGGCATGAACGTCTGCGCGTGATTTAGCCGCGGATTCTTGCCCCCGCAAGGCATCTGCGGACGCGCCCCCACAATGGCGCTTGTCATCCTTCCCGGCGGGGTATACCCGGACGGCGGCTTTAAGAAATCGTGAAGCCAATTTACTCATGACCTTCTTCATCCTCTGGTGCCTCGCAGGCCTCGCCGTCGGTATCGTCTTCGCCTCGTTTTTCGAATGGACGCTTCACAAATACGTGATGCACCGCCCGGTCGGGAATTTCCGCTACGCGTTCCAGGCGCACGCCATCGTCCATCACGGGACGTTCAAGGCGGACAAGACCTATCACCTCATCGATGAGAAGGACAAGGAGACCATCCCGATGGCGTGGTGGAACGGCCCGGTGATCATCCTGATCGGCGCGATCCCGTTCGCGCTGCTTTCCTTGCTGACCGGACAGTGGGCGTTCGTGGTCGGCGGCGTGCTGGCCTTCGGGTCGTACTACTGCTTTTACGAATACATCCATTGGTGCATGCATTTGCCGAAGGCCCGCCGGGTGGAAAAACCCTGGTGGTTCCGCCGGCTCAATGGCCACCACCTGCTGCATCACCGCTACATGCACAAGAATTTCAACGTCGTCCTGCCGGTCGCCGACCTGTGCCTCGGGACCTTCATGGCCCGCTCGAAAACCCACTTCGCCCAAGCGACGGGTCCGTCGGTGCCGAACATGCAGCCGCGGAGCTGATTTCGGGGCGGAAAGAGAATGCTGGAGTTTCCGGGTCAAAGCGGCTAGGACTCGCGAACACCCATCCGATCCCATGAAATACCTACTGCTATTCCCGCTCCTTGGCCTCGCGTTTTCCACCATTTCCTGCCGCACCGTCACTCCGATCGATCCGATGACGATGAAGCAATCCTGCAAGTGCCTGCCTGAGAATTTCCGTCAGGATGGCAGCTGCCACGCTGTCGTGAACGGCACGAAGTAATCAGGAAATCCGCCGGACCTCGACGCGGTCCCAAAACATCCGGTCCCGCCAGTCGCGGAAAATTTCCTGATAGGTTTTGAGCTGCGGTCGCGTGGCCACCGCCTCACCTGCGACGAGAACTTCGTTCATGCCCGCCGGCGTCGTGAGGCTCCGCACCCGGGGAAACGCGTCACGCAGGATTTTCCGCGTGTGTGACTGCATTTTGCGGTGGCCGGCTCCGGTCACCAGATTCACCGCCAGCAAGCCGCCCGGAGCGGTGGCGCGGCGGAGATGGACCAGCAGCTCGGGATTCCAGGCCTGCGGGCGGAAAACGTCGGTCTTTCCCGCCAGATAGATGTCGTCGAACACCACGTCGAACTTGCGCTGGTTTCGCGCGAGCCACGGATAGGCGTCGGTGGTGATCACCTCGATGTCGAGCGCGTCGAGTTGCATGTGCTCGCGGGCGAGACCGACGATTTCCGCGTCGATGTCGATGGCGGTGAGTTTGCAATCCGGCAACAAGTGGCGCAGCACCCGGTAAGCCGTGCCGCCGGCCAGGCCGAGCATCAGGATCGAGCGCGGCGGGCCGTCCTTGCGCAGCAGCGCGGAGGCGGCGATGAGGTCCCACGCCAGTCCGGTTAGGAAACGGGTCTGGTGGAACGACGCATGCAGCGCCCCTGCGACGCGGAACTCGGTGGCCAGCTCCGATTTCCAGATTTCCAGCGATTGAAAGCGAGTGTGGACGATTCCCGTGCGGCGCATCGGCGGGAGCATGTCGCGCGGATTGGGCGGAGTCGAGGACTTCGGCGGGCTGGACAAGCGGGCGATCCGGCGCGAAAGAGATGCCACGCAGGATGTTTCTCGAAATTCCCCATCGCTCGCCCTTGTGCGACTCTCACCGTGAGGAGGTCGCGAGTCTCGTGACGCACGCGGCGGGCGTGGTGTTCAGCATCGCGGCGCTGGTGACGATGGGCGGTTTTTTCATTTGACCCATTTGAAATAGCGCTGCATTTTTCAGGCGTGAAGTTCATACCGGGAGATGAAGCCAAGGGCAGTATGAAAGCCCGCGGTCTCACCTTCGAGATGATCCTCACCGCCATCGCCGACGGCAAGATTCTCGCTTTCGAACCTTATCCGCAGCGTCCCGGCCAGATGCTCCTGATTGTTGAGATCGCGGGTTACGCCGTCGCCGCTCCATGCGAGCGGCGGGACGATGCCTGGCGCATTATCACCGCCTACCCGTCCCGCAAACACAAACGCCACTTGCCATGAAAACGAAGCCCCGCATCAAATCCGTCGAGGAAGTCCCGCTCACCCCCTACGAGCAAGCCATCGAGGACGCCATCGACGAAAACGCTCCGCTCCAGCCCCTCAGCCCCGAGCGAAAAGCGGAATTCCAAGCCGCCGCCCGTGCCGCCCTGGTCGTCTTGCGTGGTGGCAAGCGTCCCGGCTCCGGTCGCAAGCCCCGTGCCTATGTCAAGACGACGGTTCTTCTCGCCCCGGACGTCCGCGGCAAGCTCGAAATTCTCGCCAAGCAGGCCGGCAGCCTCAGCGCCGCGGTGGAAAAGGCGATCATGGCCCAGCCCGTTTGAGCGGTCACTCGACGAACATCGGTTCAATCCGATGGTTTTCCGTCACTGCCGGACCTGCTGACACCAAGCCACAGAAAACCATGAAAGCGACGCTTCGGATCGGCAATAGTATTTCTGAGCTCGAATCTTCCTCGACGGCGGCGCGTGGCCAGTGCTGGCTGTATCCCGCCACGTCCGCTTTTGAACCATGCCCGAGTTCCCCGAAGTCGAAACCACGCGCCGCGGCATCGAGCTCAGAGTCCCTTCACCTTGTTAGCGGTGCCGGCAAGCACGGGCTTTTCGGTAGATCTGGAATCCACGGTGACCGTGCAGATGGTATGGAGCGGGAAGTCCACCCGGGGCGTGACCGAGGTCGATGGCCCGGTCGAGTTGCGCACTACCGCAGGAACACCTGAGGTCCAAGCCGAGCAAACGATCAGCGTGATCGCGCACCCAAGAAGAATCATGGTTTGCCGTTTCATTGGTTTTGGGGGGTGTTGGTGCCGGGGGGGTGCGAGGAAAAACTCCCCGACACCGTGAACAATAACACAAGATGGCGTGGTTGCGAGCCGGGGTTTGCAAGGTGGGCGGGCTGATCTGCGGAAGGGAGCGCGAGATCGCCGCGCTGGGAATCGATGTCTGGATTTCGCGGGCTTGCGGTGGCGGGCGGGCGCGCTAGGGTTCGGGAAATGAGTCGGCGATCGAGAAAACGCGGGGGGGCGGGGGGACGCCGTTGGTTGGGCAGGGCGGCGGTCTGGCTGCTGGTGCTCGGAGTGCTTGGATTGGGCGCGGGCTATGGCCTGCTGCGCCGCTATCTGCACAGCGACGCGTTCCGGATTTTTCTATCAGCCGAGGCCGGTAAGGCCGCGGGCGTGACGGGTGAGTTCGCGCCTTTCGATTGGCAGGGCCTGGCGGTTGAGACGGAGTCATTCGTGGCGCGAGGCGACGGGCCGGTGACCGGACTGCGTGCGGACGGCTTGCACACGGAGATCGGACTCGGCGGGGTGCGGCGCGGCGTTTGGGAAATCCTCGGATCGAACGTGCGGCGTCTGGAAGTTTCCGTGGATGCGAGAAAACCGCTCAATGAGGCGCCGCCTAGGATCGAGCCCGGGGTGGCGAAGAAAGCGAAGCCCGCAGGCTGGTTTCCCAAGGAGGCGGAACTGCAAGGCATCGACGTGCGCGAGCTGGTGGTGAAGGTGATTCTCAACGAAGGTCTAGCAACGGCGAACGGCATCAACGTCCATGTCGAGCCGGCCGGGGCGAAGGACGCCTACCGCGCGGAGATCGAAGGCGGGACGGTCCGCCTGCCGTTCGGGATGGTGCCGGAGCTCCGGCTCGATCGCGCCCGGCTGCGCTATCAGGACAGCCGGGTTTTCCTGACTGAGATGAAAGTCGCCGCATGGGACAGCGGCCGCATCCAGGGCACCGGCGAGTGGGACATGGCGTCCCGGCAGTTTTTCATCGAGGGAGACGTCACCGGCGCGAAGTGCGAAAACGTCCTGAATGCAGATTGGTCGAAGCGGCTGACGGGGGATGTTACTTCAAGCTTCGGGTTGAACAACCGGCCGGGATTTCCGCAGGCGAGCGGTAAGCTAACCGTCAAGAACGGCGTGCTCACCGCCTTGCCGATGCTCGACGCGTTGGCCGCTTACGCCGACACGCGCCGTTTCCGGGTCCTGACGCTCAATGAAGCGCACACCGAGTGGAGCTGGAAATCGGGCGAACTCGCCCTGACGAACCTGGTGCTTGGCAGCGAGGGACTGGTGCGGATCGAGGGCTGCATGACCATCCGCGGTCGGCAAATGGATGGCGTTTTCCGCCTCGGGCTCGCTCCCGGCACGCTCGCCACCATTCCCGGAGCGGAGACGGACGTGTTCGCGCCCGGCGAGCGCGGTTTGCTTTGGACGACGCTGCGCATCACCGGCACCCTGGATGATCCGAAGGAGGACCTGACTAACCGGCTGATAGCAGCGGCGGGCCTGCGGATGTTCGAACAGCTTCCGGAGACGGGAGAACAGGCGCTCAAGTTCACCCGATCGCTGCTCGGTGATCCCTCTCCCAAGACGATCGAGAAGGGTGAGAAAATCATCAAGGAAACCCGCAAGACCGTGCGCGAAATCAGCGGGATTCTCGATGGCCTCCTCGGCGGAACACCGGAGGAGCCTGCCAAGGAAGACGAGCCGCAGTGAAGCCCCGGATCACCCTCATCATCCCCGCCCACAACGAAGCGGCGTTCCTTCCCGCGTGCCTGGAGGCCGTGCCTGGAGGCAGCGGGCCGGATCGATGTCACGGTCGAGATCGTCGTCGTTCTCAACCGTTGCACCGATGACACGGAGCGGATCGCGCGTCGCCACGGCTGCGTGATCGTCCGCGAGGACGCGAAAAATCTATCCGCCATCCGCAACCCCGCCTTCGTCCGCAAGGTTTTCCGCGGCGACGACCGGAAAGCCGCGGATCAATTCTGGTATGACGTGCGCTCGGATTGGTGGCGGGCATGAAAAAAGCGAGGCTGCTTGCGCGGCCTCGCTTTGGGAGAAATCGGATCTACCAGGAAATCAGAACGGGATGTCGTCGTCTTCCTGGAAGTCGTCGGCAGGGGCTGCGGACGCGCCTTGCGGCGGGCCGGAGTGTTGCTGGGGAGCGGAAGATGATTGTTGCGGGCGTTCGGAAAAATTGGCGCCGCCACTGTTGCCACCCGCGCCAGTGCCGCTGGAGAGGAACTGCATGTTCTCGCCGATCACGCGCAGTTTGCTGCGCTTTTTGCCGGTTTCCTTGTCGTCCCAGCTGTCGAGCTGGAGGCGGCCTTCGATGTAAACCGGGCGGCCCTTGACGAGATATTGCTGGGCGAGTTCCGCCTGGCGGCCCCACAGCGTGACTTCCACGAAGGTCGTCTCTTCCTGTTTCTGGCCTTGGTCGTTATTCCAAACACGATTGATGGCAAGGCTGATTTCGGAAACAGCGGTGCCTTTCGGAGTGTGGCGCAATTCGGGATCCCGGGTGAGATTGCCGATGAGCATGACTTTGTTGAGATTGGCCATAACAGGAGGATTTCTGGGGGTTGAGGAGAAGAACAGGCAGGAATGCCTGTGTCACGTTAGGCGACGCGGACGAAGTGCTGGAGGTGGACGTGGCCGTTCAAGCGCAGACGGCTTTGGATCTTGGTGATCACTTCGGGTGCGCCTTGGAAGGTGTAGTTGACGTAGTGGCCGGACTCGAGGTGGCGGGATTCGTAGGCGAACTGGCGGCGGCCGAGTTGGGCGACCTTGTCGAGCGTGGCGCCTTCGGCTTCCATTTCCTTGGAAACGGTAGCGACGAGCTCGTCAACGGTGCCTTCGAGGGACTTGGTGTTAAGGACGATCAGGCCTTGGTATTTGCGACTCATCTGGTGCTGGGAGTGGATTGTTACGTGTGTGAAAGCGATGCGCCGCAGTGGCGATGCCTTGGGAGCGCGCAAGCTGCACGGCATCCAGAGCGGTGGCAAGCATGTTTTCGAGAAGCGGGTGCTCGTCGGGCGAAAACTTGCCGAGGACGTGGCCGGTCATTTCGCCGGGTTCGCTGGCACCGATGCCGAGTTTGAGGCGGGGAAACGCGTCAGTGCCGAGGTGCTGGATGATGGATTTGATGCCGTTGTGGCCGCCGGCGGAGCCTTTTTCGCGGAAACGCAGGGTGCCGAGCGGCAGGGCGACGTCGTCGTAAACGACCAGCATTTGCTCCGGCGTCCATTTGTGGAACGAGAGGATTTGCTGCACCGCGCGGCCGCTGAGGTTCATGAAAGTCTGCGGCTTGAAGAGGAGGGTGCCGGATTCGGGGATTTTGGCGAGCTGGCTCTGCCACTTGGGGGCGGACTGGAAGGTCGCTCCGGAGGCGGCGGCCAAGCGGTCGAGCACCATGAACCCGACGTTGTGGCGGGTCTGCTCGTATTGCTTCCCGGGATTTCCGAGACCGACGATGAGGGTGAAGGACATGGTGGGGTAAAAGCTGAAAAGCTGAGAAACTGAAAGGCTGAAACCGGAGATTTGAAATCACAAAAAACGCCCGGGCCGCGAGAGCAGGCCGGGCGTTTGGGAAGGAGCAATCGCTGGCGGATCAGGCAGGAGTGCCGGCAGCGGCTTCGGAAACGGCTCCGGCTGGTTTGCCGATGTGCGCTACCACGACTTCCGCAGCGTGGGTTGCGCGGACGCCGGACGGGAAGGTGATGTCGCCGATGTGGAGCGAGTCGCCGACTTGCAGGTGGCTGATATCGACTTCGATGGTTTCGGGAAGATCGTTCGGAAGGCAGGTGATCTCGACCGCGTGGACATATTGTTCGACGAGGCCGCCGGCTTTGACACCTGCGGATTCACCGTTGAGGTGAGTCGGGATGTGGGCGGTGATGGCGGTGTTTTCGTCGATCGAACGGAAGTCGGCGTGAAGCGTGATGCCGGAGAGCGAGTCGTGCTGGATGGACTGGAGGAAGGCGAGGCGGGTGCCGTGGCCTTCGATTTCCAGATTGACGAGGATGTTTTCCGAGCTGCTGTGGGCGAGGAGGTCGGCGAAGGTCTTGGCATCGACCTTGAGGTTGATGTTTTCGGTGCCTTTTCCGTAGATGACGGAGGGAACCCAGCCTTCACGGCGCATTTGTTTGAGGCGGCCGGTGCCGCTGCGTGCGCGTGGTGCTGCTTGGAGTGTTGTCTTCTTGGCCATGACGTGAGGTCGTTGTGTATGATTTGCCGCCGGGGATTACTGCACCCAGTACGGGGGCGGCGTGTGTAGCGGCCGAAGCGGCGCTTGTCAAAAATTTGTTCGAGAATCGCTCGGTGGCGGTTTTTCAAACGGCGAACAGCGAGGTGATCGACTGGCCGCCGTGAATCCGGCGGATCGCCTCGGCGAGCATGGGGGCGATGCTCACGACCTGGACTTTCGGGCCGGCGGCTTGTGGCACGGAATCGGTGGTGATGATTTCCTCGATCTTGGAATCGCGGATGCGCTGGTGGCCGAGCTCGGCCAGGATCGCGTGGGAGACTCCGGCGTAGATGCGTTTGGCGCCGTTTTTGTGGAGGATTTCCGCAGCGGCGGTGAGGGTGCCAGCGGTTTCGGTCATGTCGTCCACCAGCAGGACGTCGCGGCCTTTGACCTCGCCGATGACGTTCATGGCCTCGACGCGGGTGGCGCTGACCCGGTGTTTGGCGACGATGGCGAGCTCGGCGCCGAGGGCATCGGCATAGGCGCGGGCCATTTTCACGCCACCGACGTCGGGCGAGACGACAGTGAGGTTGGAGGTGTCCGGGTGGCGTTCGCGGAGGTAGCCGATGAGCACGGATTTCGCGTAGAGGTGATCGACCGGGATGTCGAAAAATCCCTGGATTTGCGGCGCGTGGAGATCCATCGTGAGGACTCGGTTGACGCCGGCGGAGGTGAGTAAGTTAGCCACCAGCTTGGCGGTGATCGGCACGCGCGGCTGGTCCTTCCGATCTTGGCGGGCGTAGCCGAAGAAGGGCATCACCGCGGTGATGCGCTCGGCGCTGGCGCGGCGGGCGGCGTCCACCATGATCAGCAGCTCCATGATGTTGTGGTTGGTCGGCGGGCAGCTCGGCTGGACGATGAAAACATCCGCGCCGCGGACGTTCTCGTTGATTTTCACCTCGGTCTCGCCGTCGGGAAAGGCGGAGACGTGGACGTCGGCGAGGGGTTGGCCGAGGTTGTCGGCGATGCGTTCGGCAAGGGCGCGGTGAGCGGTTCCACTGATGATTTTCATGAGAAAAATGAGCGATAAACGGGAAGGCGGGCGGATTGTTGACAGTGGAGGGACCGTCGGCAATACTTTGCTCGGAAATCGTCCAACCTATTCTTCCCTGATGTCATCCAACTCACCCGAGGCGATCGCCGCCCCCCCGAAATCCTGCTCACAAGGCGCGGGCAAGCTGGTGGTATGGGTCTCGGTTTTGGTATCGGTGGTGCTGGTGGTTTGGTTTTACGGGTTTGAAACGCGCTACGATTCCGGCCGCGGGCAGTCGGCTTTCCGGTGGATTTACAGTGCTTGGAATGGCGAGACCGACTACGAGCACGGGCTGTTATTTCCCTTCGTGATCGCGGGTTTGATTTTCTATCGGCTCAAGGATCTCAAGGCTGCGGCCGGCAAGGAGAGCGCCTGGGGGCTGCTGGCGGTGTTGGTGGGAGTGTTGTTTTACGTGGCCGCCTATCGGACGCTCCAGCCGCGGATCGCGATGGCGGGGCTGCCGTTCATTGTCTGGGGCGGCGCCTGGTATTTGTGGGGCTGGCGGGTGGCGAAGCTGCTGACCTTCCCGCTATTCTTCTTCTGGCTGGCCGTCCCGCTGCCGAGTTTCCAACAGGCGACCACGCACTTGCAGTTGCTCGCCACTTCGATGGCCCATCACGGCTCGGGCTTGTTCGGCGTGGAAACCTATGTGGAGGGCACCAAGGTGCTGCCGCTCAAGGGGGATTGGAAGCCCTTGGACATCGCAGCCGGATGCAGCGGCATCCGCTCGTTGATGGCCTTGCTGATGATCTCCGCGGCGTGGGCCTACATCGCGAAAATGGCGCTCTGGAAAAAGGTGCTGCTGTTTCTATCGGCGTTTCCGCTGGCGATTCTCGGCAATGCACTGCGGGTGACTTCCATCTTCGTGATCGGCGAGTATGGCAATGCGGAATGGGCGCGCACCACTTGGCATGACTGGTCGGGGCTGCTGCTTTTCTATCCGTTCTCGCTGATGCTGCTGCTGGCCATCCATTCGCTTCTCGAAGGCGGCTTGCCATGGAAGAAGCACAACCAGCGCCAACTCCGCCGGGTAGTCGTCACCCGCACGGATGAATCCAAACCCTTCCTACCGGAATCATGAAAACCAAATCCTGGCTTTTGCCCTTGTTTCTGGGAGGCACCTTTAGCGCGATTTATTTCCTGCCCAAGGTGGGGGCGGTCGCCCAGTCCGCGGTGAAAATGGAATTGCCAGCCACTTCGGGAAGCTGGTCGCTGGAAGGCCAGTCGCCCAGCGAGGCGGAGATCGGCACGCTCAAAGGCGACACCCAGTTCTCCAAGGCGATCTGCCTGGCCGCCCGGCTTGGCGAGGTCAACGCGGACGGTTATCTCGTCCCTGACCGGGTGGATCTTTCGATCGTTCTATCAGGTACGGATATCAACAACTCGATCCACCGGCCGGAGCGCTGCATGCCGGCGCAGGGGCACAACATCACTTCCTCCGGCGACCGGATTCTCAAGCTCCCCAACGGTCGCCAATTCGTCACCAAGCGGCTGGTCTCGGTCCAGTCGCAACGGATCAAGTCGAACACGGACCGCGAGGAGTATGCGAAATTCAACTGCCTGACCTATTACTTTTTCGTCGGGCACGATCATGTGACTAACGACCACCTCGCCCGGACCTTCATCGACATGAGGGACCGCCTGGTGCGCGGGATGGACCAGCGCTGGGCCTACACCACGGTTTCGATGTGGTATGGCAAGGTGCCGTGGATTGAAAAGGAAGTCACCGAGGCGGAGGCGGACGCCAAGCTGCAGAAGTTTCTAGCGGATTTCGCCGAGCAGCAGATCGACTGGAACCAGGTGAAACCCTGAGTCAGCGTTTCAGCGGCTCGGGTTTGACCGGCTCGATTTTCGCGCCCTTGAGAAACGCGATCGTCTGGTCGAGGTAGGCGAGGTATTCGACGCGTTGGTTGGGCGTGACGCCGTGGGGGAGTTCGTGGGTCCGGCCGATGCGGCCTTTCGCCTCGATGAAACGACCGAGCGCCTCTGCGGGCCGGCGGGCGTTCCAGTCAGAAGCCGCCATTTTCCCATGGAGAACCCCGGCGCGGTAATGGGCGCGGGTTCCGTTGATCAGCGTGGCGGCAAAATCGTAGGCCTCCATGGCTCCCTGATAGTCGCCGTTAGCCTCGCGTGCCGTGCCCAGGCTTTCGTGGATGGAGACTCTCGCATCCCTCATGTCTGCGATGACCCAGTGCATCTGATCGACGGCCTCCTCGATCTGTTGGGCGGCGATTTCCACGGACGCGAGGGCGGCGGAGGGGTCCTGCGTGCCGAACTGGCGGACGGCTTTGCGGAGGAAGTGGTTGGCGAGAAAGAACCGGCCCCGGAATCCGGGTTCCATCCCGCCCTGCAGTTGGATCGTCCGGTTGAAAGCGTCCTCCGCCTCTGAATCCCGTTGCAGCTGGCTCAGCAAATTGGCGCGGTTGACCACGGGGTTTGGATCGTATGGGTGCAGGAGTTCGGCGGTTTCGTAATCGCGGATCGCTTGTTCGGCGGCTTCCCGGGTTTTCGGCCCTGTGCCCGCAGCCGCGGCTTCCTGAAAAACAAACGCCCGGTCCTGATACAAGCTCGGCCGCGGCCACCGCCGGATGGCTCCTGTGAGAGCCTCGACGCGGGCCGCGTCCGATGTCGCCGCGACTTTGCTCAAATACCCGGGCCACAGGATTTTGGTGACTTGCGTGCCTTTCCAGCCCATCGGAAGCAGGAGCATCGCGCAGGCGAGCGCTGCTAGGGAAAGCAGGATTCGTGAGAAGACCCGCGTGGAAGTGTCGTCCGGAGCCGCCGACGCGCGGGATAACTGGCCGAGGCAGATTCCTAGCAGGAGGATTCCCGGCAGCAGGTGGAACACGAAGCTGAAGCAGGACTGGACGAACATCCCCGCGAGCGCCGAGAGACCCCCAAGCCGCCAGGCCTCTCCTGAAGTGGGTTCCCGCGAAGGTTCTGGAAACAGAATCCGGATCACCGCGACGATCGCCAGCGTCCCTAGCAGGCCGGTCAGCAGGCCCGTGCCGATGATGCCGTAGTCGGTGGCGGCCTGGAGCCATTCATTATGCACCTGCTCGGGAATGTGGGTGGCGATGTCGCCCTGGAGCGACTTGTCAGCGAATCGGAAACTCTCCCAGCTGAAACTCCGGCTGCCGCCGCCCGCCAGCGGATGCAAGCCGATGCAGGACCGCGCGACTCCCAGGAAATAAAGCCGGCAGTTGTTATCGAATATTCCGTCGATCCCGCTTCCTGCGCGCCTGAGCTCTTGGGAATCCTGCCAGCCATTGAAGAGAAACCCTCCGATCGCCAGGCCGATGATCGGAATCGCGATCAACGCTGGCGCGAACCACCGCGCGTTTTGGCGCTGGCCGATCGCCAACGCGGCGACCGCGAAGACCCCAGTGCCGACCGCCGCTCCCAGGATGCCGCCGCGGGACCGGGTGAAATACACGGCCACCAGTCCGGCGATTGCGATCAGCGCCCACAGGACGCGTGTCAGCACGCCCTGCCGCCCGAACAACGCGGCGGCCGCGACCAGCAACGAGGAAGCGATCAGGTAGTTGGCGGCCTCATTGTAATGCGCGTAAAACCCCGACGGAAATCCCGCGGCACGCGAGCGGAACACCGGAGTGAACGACGGGTCGATCACCTGCTTGCCGACGACCACCACGTTCGCCAGCAGTAGCAGGGCGACGCCCCAGATCAGGATCCGCTCGGCCGCCGCGTTGCCCTCGATCGCCCGGATGCTGATGAAGGAGCCGACGGCTCCGGCCAGCAATAACAGGTCCGCCTCGCCCAGTTCCGCCACCGGGGAAATCCACGCCCGCCACGCGAACCAAGCCGCGGTGATCGCCCCGAAGGCGATCAGGCCGAAGTCCGCGGCGAAGCGCCCTTTCCGCCAAAACACCGGCAGCGCCGCGGTGACGGCAAAGCCCAGCGCCAGCATCGCCGGGCCCCAGGTCCAAGGCCGCGTCTGCGGGCCGATCACCACCGCGAGGATCAAGGCGGCGACGAGAAAGATGGCGGAAACGGCAGGCACTGCGGAAATAAATGCTGAAATGCTGAAAACTGAAACGCTGAAATTGAGGGATCGGGAAGACGAAAAACCGCCAGTCACTCACTCCACCGTAAACCCCTCGAGGGACGCGGCTTCCTCCACCAACAGGGGCGCGATCGCCGAAGAATCCCAAAATCTCATCGATTTTCCTCCTGCCGGTCGTCGATGATTGCCGCAGCCAATCCGTCTCGGTAGCGTCCCGGCGGCATCGTGAGGAAGGCTTGCACGTCCAGCAGGTTCTTGCGCGGTGCCGCGATTCCCTCGGCAACCAGGCTGGCGGTCTCGCTGGACAAGGTGCCCGGCGCGATCCGTTCCAAGGTCGCCACCGGAGATTTTCGATCCGTCACCACCACCAGCTCGCCGGAGCGCACGAGTTCCAAATGCGCGGATAGTCCGTCTTTGAGCTCGGAAATACTGGCGATTTTCATGATGGCTATTTTAGCCTGATTGATCTGGCTGTCAACTTTTCGAATCTTCCTCACGCCGCGCCTTTGCCGAACAGCACCGCCGGGATGGTCCGCGCCAGGATCTTGAAATCCAGCCACAGCGACCAGTTGTCGATGTATTTGAGATCCATCGCCACCCAATCTTCGAAGCTGGTGATGGTGTTGCGGCCGCCGGCCTGCCACTCGCAGGTGATCCCGGGTTTCACGCTCAGCCTGCGGCGGTGGGAAAGCTCGCAAAACGCCTCGACCTCATAGATCGGCAGCGGCCGCGGGCCCACCAGGCTCATTTCGCCGGTGACCACGTTGAGCAGCTGCGGCAGCTCGTCGATACTGAATTTCCTGAGAAACGCCCCGAACGCGAAAATCCGCGGGTCGTTATGGAGCTTGAAAACCGGCCCGTCCATCTGGTTGCCGTGGTCCTCCTTGATCTGGTCGAGCATTTTCTCGGCGTTGGCCACCATCGTCCGGAATTTCCACATCCGGAACGGCTGGCCGTAGCGGCCGGCCCGCATCTGTGAGAAAAACACCGGTGCTCCGGGGCTTTTGATCGCGATGCCCAGCGCCGCGAAAACCCACAGCGGCGAGGTGATCAGAATGATGGCTGACGCGGCGACCCGGTCGAAAATCTCCTTGCACAGAAGCTCCCAGGAAAGCTCGGGCGTCGAGCGCAACACCATCATCGGCTTGTTCCCGATCACGTCGAAAACCGGCCGCGCGATCTGGGCGCGGATGAACGAGGCTGCGATCCACGCCTCCACCCCCTGCAGCTCGCAGGCTTCCACCGCACGGGCGACTTTTTCGAACTCCGTGTTCTTGGCGGCGAACAGGACCCGGCTCACCGACTGCTCCTTCAGCAGGCTGAAAAGCTCGGAAACTTCGCGCGTGCCCAAGTCGAAGTGATCCACCACCTTCCAGCCGGAGACGATTTCCGGGTCGAGCTCCGCCAGCAGGTCCTTCATTTCCCCGCCCGAACCCGCCACCACGATCCGCTCCTTGGTGGCGTCGCTCTCGACCTGGTGCTTCAACCACATGGCCGTGACCCGGTCCCGCACGAGGAGGATGAAGAACACGAAAACCAGCCCGAGCCCGAGCACCAGCCGCCGCGTGTCCGTTTGTTTTGCGAAGACCGCGAACAACCCGAGCATCAGCACGATCACCACGATCGAGCGCATCAGCTGCCACATGGTCGCGCTGGTGTTCTTGTGCCTGAGACGCTCGTAAAAACCAAATCGTTCCAGGACCAGCGGGGTGAACGGCACCGCGATGTAAAGCACCCAGTTCATGCTCTTCCACAGCGCCTCCTCCTCGGTTCCCATCCCGAGCCAGCCCCGGACCTCGCCCCCGAGCCAGAAGGACAGCCATACTAACAAGGCATCCGTCAGCTGGAGCGCCTGGATGGTGAATGAATCTTTACGGCTGATAGCCATGGGTTTGTCAATCGGGCGATGGAAACCAGAGTTGCCAGTGCCGGAACAATCCCTAAAATTCCACCCTCTGCAACCTTAGATTCTCAAACAGTGCCGATTTGGTCACGGGCCGCCACATCCGGTCGGCGATCGGAATTTAGTTGGAAACCCGGCCTTGAAGTGTTTTCTCGCGCAGGAAATGCGCCGCCTCACCTTAACCGGAACTTTTTTGCTCCTCTTGGGGGCGCTTTATGGTTTCTGGCAGCACCGCTTCGAGCGTGCGCCTGGGTATCCCACCGTGCGGCTTTCTGATCTCCGCGCGATCGCCAGTCCGGCTCCCGGCGTCGAGTGGCTGGGCCCGGAGACCTATCCCCGCCTGCGGTTGCGGGTGGATCAGACTCACTCCAAGGTCGTCGCACGCGTGGATTTGCCGCAGATCCAAGCGGTGAGTTTTCTCCATGTCCGCTTCCAAGTTTCCCCCACCGACCTCATGCCGGGCAAAGAAACGTGGCAGGACGGTCGCTGCGTGATCGAGTGGCACCTGCAAGCCCGGGGCTCGGCTTGGGAAAATAATCCGTTTTGCTCTGCCAGGCACAGTGAGGCCAGCGGCATCGTCGAAATGGTCCTGAGGCCCGATCATCCGCCAGCCATCCCGGCCCTGCGCCTCGAAAACCTCGGAACCTCGGGCGATCTCGAACTCTCGATGTTCGAAGCCACCGTCCTGCGGGAGAGGCGGGTCTGGAAAATCAGCCGTTGGTTCCTGCTGGCGGGCTGGCTGGCCTGGGCGGTCGCCTGGATCGGGCCGCGCGGCAAGACCGGGCGGCTCCGTCCGCTGCTCGCTTCCGCGATCTGGCTGGTCATGGGGCTTTATTTCGTCGTTCCCGGCCCATGGAAAGACGTCAGGTCGTTTGCCGGACCGTTTCAAATCAGCCCGGACCCCCCGGCCGTTCCGGATTTTTCCGCGCCGGCTTCAAGGCCCGCCGCTCCGGCGATCTACAGGTCGTCCGCCAAGTTCGTGGTGTTAGAATCCGTGGGAAAAATTCCGGATCAAGGGGATTTCACGCTGCGCCTCAAGCGTTACGCGGCAAACGCCCGGCCACTGCTCCACATCATCCTGCTCTTCGCGCCCACCCTGGCGATGGCCTGTCTCGTCGGGCGGAAACCGGCGCGCTCGCTGGCTGTCATTCTCGCCCTCGCCATCGAGACCGCGCAATTGGCCTTCGGTTATGGCTTTGACTGGGTCGATGTTTTCGACCTCGCCAGCGACGCCGTCGGCATCGCGCTGGGACTGTGGCTGTATGGTCGCCTCAGGCAGCGCGAGTGGTCGGCCACGTGGTTGCCCCGGGAATCCTGACTCACCCGTGTCCACGCCATTTTCCGAGCCGTCCCGTCCACCCGTCCCGGACCGCGGAACCGATCAGCGGCAGACGGCGCGGACCATCGATCCACGCGCTGGCCAGGGCGTAGGTCAGCGCGATCGCGAGCGCCCGCAAATCGCCCGCCTGCTGGCGCTTCAGCCAGACCATGTTGCGGACCTTGTAGTAGAGTTTCCAGTCCGCTAGCCCCCTCTCGAAGAAGAAACTTTTCCCGAAAAACCGCCAGTGGACCATGTTCTCCGGCCCCGGATGATCCATCACCGCGCCACGGACGGCCTCCTGCGAGAAACCCGCCCGCTCGATCCGCGAGGGATATTCCTCGTCCTCGCCGCGGATGAACAATTCCCCGTTGACCGGCCCCACCGCCTCACGGATTTCGCGCGGAACGAGCGCTCCCGTCCATGAAATCCTGCTGCGCGTCCGTGGGCCGTCAGGCAGCTCCCGCTCGCTCCAAACCAAGCGCCAGCCGCCGCGGCCATCCTCGATTTGCAGCGGCCAGGTGAATTTCCCGCTCAGCGGATCCACCTGCAGCGCGTGCCGCACGATGTTAGGATTCCAGCGGCCCTCAAGCATCGCCGTCAGCGCCGCCTCGCGCGGCCACGAATCGTCGTCCAGAATCCAAACCGCGTCGGCCCCAGCCCCGAACGCCTGGTCCATCGCCTCCTCCACGCCGCCGGCGTTGCCCCGGTTTTCCGCCATCCGCCGCACCACCAGCGTGAAAGGTAGATCCGCTAGATTTTCCAACACGGCCGCCGTGTCATCCGTCGATCGGTTGTCCGCCACGATCACCAGATCCGGCGGGCGGGATTGCCGTGCCAAAGCGAGCACGCAGGCCTTCGCGGTCTCCGCGCGGTTCATCGTCGCAAAGACGGCGGCGATTTTTAGGGACGATGGCATGTGTTAAGCAGCGGGATGAGCTGCGGTTTCCACCGTGAATCTGTATAACAAGTAGAACCGGGTCAACGATGATGTTCCGCGCATCGGCACGAGAACCATAAGGTTTTCAGGCTACGAAGGAAGTACGAGGACTGGGACTCGAACCCAGGACCAATTGATTAAAAGCCAACTGCTCTACCAACTGAGCTATCCTCGCCTTCATTTCCGCTTGCGCGGGGCGGGACGAATAAAAGCGGGTGGTGGGGTTGGCAAGCTGATTTTTGGAAAGCTCCGCACTTTTATGGAGCCGCCAGAGAGGGCGGTGGTGGTCGTTAGGGAGCCTTGGATCTCTTGGGCAGGTGCCAAGGAGGGTTTTGCTCGTATTGCTCCTTGAGGGAGGGGAACGACTTTCCGGCCATTTCGAAAAAGTAGGGCGAAACGACGATCATCTGTAGCTGGAGCGCCCCGGCAAATAGGAAGACGAGTGCGACCAGGCGGAAGGGGCTCAGCCGGCTGGCGATGACCTGGTGGCCACCGCTGTGATCCCAGAGGGGTGCTCCGAGGCGTTTGGCGGCGAACAGGCTGAGGGCTTGGCAAAAGACCGCGAGCAGGCCCCAGCCGAAGCCGAAACCGGTCAGCATCACACGCAGGGAGCGGCGGATGGCGGCGGGCAGATCGAGCTCCGTGCCGTCGTTGTTGGTGACGTGGAGGCCGAGCAGCCATTTTCCCGGGGTGGTGCCGAATTTGTGAATGAGCAGGGCTTCGAGGGCGAACCACGGCACGCACTGGAGGAACATCACCCACGGATTGAGCAGGGTGGCTTGGATGTCCTGGCCGGCGGCCCACATGCCGAGCCACCAGACGCCGGAGTAGAGGTAGATATCGAACCAACGGGCCCAGAAGCGCCTGCCATAGGCGGTTTTTTTGGGCAGTGGCGGCGGGAGGATTTGGCCGGGCGGAGCTTCGGGCGGCTGGGGAATGGCGGCCAGTTCGAACTCGCGGGTGAAGAGGTCGATTTCAATGAGTGGCTTCCATGCGTCGAGCCCATCGTGCCAGGCGGGCGTGGTGGCGGGTAGCTCGCCGGTTTCGATTTTCCGGCGGATTTCGAAATCGTGGATGGGGCCGATTTTCTCGCCGTCGCGAATGATCCAGACGTCCATGGTTAGAGGTTTCGCAGGGATTTGGCCGCGTCGCTGCGGGCGGCGAAGAAGGCGGGGACGAGGGCGGCGAGCGAGCAGAGGACGAAGGCCATGAGGGCGAAGACGGCTTGCTCCAGCAGGTTGTTATGGGCGGGCAGGATGGTGAAGCCGGTGAACGAGGCGGCGAACGGATCGAAGCCGATGCCGCGGAGGACGGCTTGGATTTCTCCGCGGAAATGAATGACCACGCGGCCGAGCCCGACGCCGAGGATGGCGCCGAGCGTGCCGAGGATCATGCCCTGATAGAGGAAGACCCGGACGATCTGGCCGGGTGCCGCGCCGAGCGCTTTCATGACGCCGATTTCCCGCCGCTTCTGGATGGTGACGGTGAACATGACGGCCATCATCGAGAAGGCGGAGATGAGGATGATGAAGGAGAGCATGAAATACATCATGCCGCGCTGCTGCTCGATGAGCGAGAAAAAGGCTTGGTATTGCTGGCCCCAGGTGAGGAGCGACCAGTCGGCTCCGAGCGTCTGGCGGGCTTCGGCGGCGAAGGTTTCGGCGTTGTAGGGATCGTCGAGACGCAGCGAGATGCCTTGCACGGCCTGGCCGAGTCCGGCGAGATCCTGGGCGAGGGGGAGGGGGACGAAAAGGTCGGGTGTCACGGCCATCTGCGAGGCTTGATAGACGCCGGTGACTTCGGCTTCTTTCGGCAGGACCACGCTTTTGAGGCCTTTGAGCGTCTCGCCGTCCATCTTCCCGGCGTCGGTGGCGTTGAGGTCGGCGATGGCTTTTTCAATCTCGGATTTGGTTTTGGCGTCGAAGCGGAAGACCTTTGCGGTGTCGTCCTTTTCCGAGGAGTCCATGGCGATGAGGACGCTGGCGAGCAGCTCGTGCTCCGGCTCGCGGATGTCTTCGGCGAGGATCGCCTCGAACGCGGAGTAAATTTTGCGGTAGGCGTCGAAGGAGAGCGTGGGTTTGTCACTGTCGGACTTCCACGCGCTGGCGAGGGTGTTGGTGTTAGTTTTCCATGCCTCGGCGAAGGCCTCGCGCACGGGGGGATTTTCGGTGGCCTTGTAAGCGCGCATGACCTCCTCGAAATTCCGTGTCGAGTAGAGGCGAAGATTGTCCCCCACGGCGAGCTGGAGCTGCTCGGCGAGGATCGAGGAAATGATCACGCGGTCGTCGATTCCGAGATCGGCGGTGGAGGCGGGATGGTTTTCAAGATCGAGCATCTTGGCGATGCCCGCCACTTGCGCGGGGTCCGAGGTGTCGATGCCGCGGAAGAGTACCGGGCGCTGCCAGGATTGGACATCGACGATGACGTTGTCCGAGACGTAGGCGGTGGCGGATTCGACGTGGGGAAGTGTCTTCGCTTTCGCGGCGGCGGTGGTCCAATCGGTCATCCGGCCATCGGGCGAATTGCCGATTTGGCTGAGCAGCACGTGCGGGGTAAAGCCTAGCAGGCGCTCTTTGACGTTGCGTTCCAAGCCGGAGTAAACGGCCATGACGACCACCAGCACCAGCACGCCGAGCATCACGCCGAGCAGCGAGATCAGGCTGAACGAGGACAGCATGGAGCGGCGGGGATTGAGATACCGCCGGGCGAGCAGAAGGCTGAAGGAACGTCGTTTGATGCCGCTAGCTAAACCGTGACGGGCTTGGGGGCAAGTGCGAGTGCCGAAAGAATTTCCTTGCCGCCCGGCGCGGATCCCGCTTAAAACTAGCGCATCAGATTCCTCCCCCATGACCCCCCCCCACTCATCTCATCCTCACTTTGGCAGCATTGGCTGGCATCTCCCTCGTCACTCCAGCCTTTGCGGTGATCAATATCGACTACGTCTCCGTCGGCCATGCCGAAAACGCGGCGTATAACTCTACCGGCTCGCTCTACGGTGCCGTGGCCTACGCCTACCAGATTGGTAAATACGAGGTCACCAATGCCCAGTATACCGCGTTCCTCAACGCCGCAGACCCCACGGGTGCCAATGCCAATGGCATCTATAACTCCAGCATGGGCCGCAACGCCCGCGGCGGCATCACCTACACGGCAGGCGCGGCCAGCGGAGAGAAATACACCATCCGCACCAGCATGGGCGACAAGCCGGTGAACTACGTGAGCTGGTATGACTCGGCCCGCTTCACCAACTGGGTGAATAATGGCCAGGGTGCGTGCAGCACCGAGACCGGAGCCTACATGCTGACAGGAAACACTGGCATCATCACCAAGAGCGTGGGAGCCATCGCCTGGCTACCGAGCGAGGAGGCGAATAACTACTTCTACACGGCCGACCACAAATTGAACGTCTGGGAATGGAACGACGCTGTGATTTCCGGCTCGTCGCGCGGGCTGCGCGGGGGCTCGTTCCGCAGCAGCGGGAGCGGCCGGCGTGCATCCGGCCGCGGCAACGGCCGCGGCCCCACGACCGAGGTCAACAACATCGGGTTCCGTGTCGCCAGTGTCCCTGAACCAACGTCCCTTGTCCTGATGATGCTCGCTGGCAGTGTGATGCTGGCCCGCCGGAAACGTTGATTCTCCCCTTTGTCCTTGATCCCTTTGTTCTTTATCTTCGGGGAGCACACGCGCCCCCGCGTGTGGTTTACAGCGCCCTCGCTGAAAACAGGCGTGTGCTACAATTGCACGTCTTTTGGTGATGCCAGCCAACCCTGTCGCGAGGGCGCGACAAGGAACACGCGAGGGCGCGTGTGCTCCCCTTCCGCCGCAGGCGGACGGAACTTTTCCTGAGAAATGAAAGCCCCCGCTGGGTGGTGCGCATGGCCCATGACCGCAAGCGACCGCCTCCGAAGCAATTCGAATTCAGCGCGCTCCAGCTCAACGAATGCGGCCGGATGGACGGCGGCTGGCTGAAAAGCCGGACCTCGACAAATCCTCCATCCTGATTCAGATTTCCCCATGATTTTCAGTGCTGTTATTACCGAAGCCGAAGAAGGCGGCTACGTGGCCTCCAATCCCGAAACGGGAACCACCACGCAGGGCGAGACCTTTGATGAGGCCGTAAGCAATCTGCGCGAGGCCACTGAGCTGTATCTGGAGGTTTTCCCGATGAAGCCGAAGGCACCTGCGGTCTTAACCTGTTTTGAAGTTTCCCATGCCCAAGTTGCCGGTTGTTAGCGGGAAGGAATGCCGCAAGTCTGCTCGCTTGAAAACGTGATGGCCGCCGCCCGCTTTCACGCCCGCTGGGAAACCCACGCCGTGCGCCTGCACGAGGAACTCACCGCAGGCACCTGCCTGTCGGGCCGCTAAACCTTCCGATGAAGAAAAAGAAGCGGAGATGCCGGGGGCAAGTGCGAGTGACGCAGGAAATCAATCATCGCTCGGCAAGCCGATGAGTTCGATGAGGCGTTGCAGGTCGTCGTCGCCGTAGTATTCGATTTCGATTTTGCCTTTTTTCGAGGAATGCTGGATGGCGACGTGGGTGGCGAGGTGCTCGCGGAGACGGTTGGTGATGGCGCGGACGTGAATGTCCACCTCGCGGGTGACTGGGCCTTTTCTCGCATCACCGGGCTCGTGGGAATCGCCGTTGAGGTAGGATTGGGCGAGTTTCTCGGTGGCGCGGACGGTGAGCTGGCGGCGGATGATTTGGTCGGCGGCGAGCAGCTGGGTGTCGTGGTCCTTGATGGCGAGAATCGCCTTGGCGTGGCCGACGGTGAGGCGGGCCTGGGCGACGAGCATTTGCACGTCGAGGTGCAAGCCGAGCAGGCGCATGGCGTTGGCGACGCTGGCGCGGGACTTGCCGACGCGGGTGGCGATTTCATCCTGCTTGAGGGAAAATTCCTCGGCGAGGCGGACGTAGCCGGCTGCTTCTTCCATCGGGTTGAGGTCTTCGCGCTGGAGGTTCTCGATGAGCGCCATTTCCAAGACGTCGCGGTCGGAGGCCTCGCGCTCGATGACGGGCACGGTGGTTAGGCCGAGTTTTTTCGAGGCCCGCCAGCGGCGTTCGCCGGCGATGAGTTCGAATTTTCCTTCGACCATCCGCACGATGAGCGGCTGGATGATGCCGTGCTGGCGGATCGACTCCATCAGGTCGTCGAGCGGGGATTCGACGAACTGCATGCGCGGTTGCAGCGGGCTGGGAACGACGTGGTCGAGAGGGACGTCGCGGACCCGTTTGAAATCATCCGGCGCGACCAAGGCGTCTGTTGCCGATGGAGTCACACTTTTTTTAATGAGAGCTCCGAGTCCTTTTCCGAGTGCCTGTTTCGCCATGGGGGCGGGAGTATTACGCAAAGCCGCCGGGAAATCCAAGCGGAATTCAGCCAAGCTTGACGGGAGGCGGGACAGCGGCCATCCATGCGCCGTGAAATTGACCTTATTTATTTTCTCAATCGCGGTTGTCGCCTTGATTGGCGGCAGTGCTTCCGCGCAAAATGCGCCGCCACCGCTGGCTCCGCTGCCGAAGATTCCGAAGGAGGAAATTCCTTCTGCGCCCGCTTCGGCGGCACCGGCGGATGTGGTGGCTTCCGCGGTGGCAGCAGTCGCGAGCCTCGGTGATGAGGTGGTGATGGGCCGCTATCAGGTCGCGGTGGAGCGGATGAATCCGCTGTGGAAGGAACGCACCGCTAACCGAATTGGCGGGATGAAAAAACTCGAAGAGCAGCTCGCGGGTGTGGCACAGCAAATGGTGCAGCAGGGGATCAGCATGATTTCCTTCAAGCCCCAGGGCGCGCCGCGGTCGTTCGAAGTCGGGCCCGGCAAGAAAGTGGAAAAGGTCAACGGCGTGGAAGTCGAAAACCTGATTTTTACCAAGTGGCTGGTGTTAGTGCCGACGGCGACCAAGTTCCGGATCATCCGCAAGGGCGAGACGAGACCGCTGGTGATCGACAGCATCGGCTTTCAAATTGCGATCTCGGACAAGAGCAGGAACGAGTGGTCGTTTATCGATGGCTCGGGGTTGACGGTGAATGATCTGCGGGGTTTGTTCGGCACTTTGCCGCAGGACCTGCAACTTCCCCTTTTGGAAAAACGCGAATCTCGTTAGTATCAAGGTCATGGCATCAAAGAAGAAGACGGTTGTTTCGGAGGAGAAGGTATTGCACCGCAAGCTTGTCGCGTTGTGGAACCGGGGGCAGAGCAAATACTGCGAGGTCCGCGGCTCGGAAATTCACGGCCGCGGCGTTTACGCGACGACTTTCATCCCGAAGGAAACGAAGATCATCGAGTATGTCGGCGAATTGATCAGCAAGGAGGAGAGCGATAGCCGCGGGGTTTCGCAGCACGCCAAAGCCATCGAGACGGGGGACGCGGCGGTTTATATTTTTACGCTCTCCAGGAATTACGACATCGATGGCAACGTGCCATGGAACACCGCGCGGCTGATCAACCATTCCTGCGCGCCGAACTGCGAGGCATGGATCGTGGGGCGGAAGATTTATATTCACTCGTTGTGCGACATCAACACGGGCGAGGAACTGACCTTCGACTACGGCTTCGATGTGGACTGTTATGAGGATCATCCCTGCCTCTGCGGCAAGCAGGGTTGCATCGGTTATATCGTCGGCCAAGCGCAGTGGGCGGAGCTAGAAGTGCGCTTGAAGGCGAGGGCTTGAGCGCGCCTCATTCGGTCACCAGACCTTCATCCGGAGAGTGATTTGACCAAACAGTCCGGTGTCCATGTCTTCTTTGAAGAGTCGGTCGCCGTTAGGTTCTGTCAGGCGGATGTCGTTGCCGACCGTGGCACCCGCTCCGGCGGTGAGCCAGAGATTTCCTGACAGGCGGCGGCTCGCATAGACGCCGAGGCGGTAGGATGAAAGGTCGATGGAATGGGATCGTCCGTCCGCGTCGTCGATGTTCCAGATGCCGCCGCCCGAGTCGCCGCGCAGGCTGAAGAGCCAGTTTTCATCGAAGGAATAAGCGGCGATGAACGTCGGGCCGTAGAGCCCGATCCGGACTTGGTCATTGACCATCCAGTCGAAGCCGATGCCTGGAAAGAACCGGGTGTCGCCATTGAGGTTCAGCACCACGGCGCCGAAGCCGAGGGTGAATTTCTCGTTGAAACGGTAGCCGGCGCCACCACCGAGATCGAAGGTGAAATCATCTTCCCCGACGTCTTCGAAATCGGTGGCGAGCTCGGCACGCGCCCAGCCGCCGTAGATCCAGGGCGAGCCTTCGCGCATCGAGATGGCGAAGGCGCTGAGATTGAGGGAGTGGAGATCCTCGTCGCCGATGGGGAAGTCGGCCGGCGTGTCATTGAAGTCGAGAGCGGTGGCCTCATATTCGAAAAACGGAAGAATTGTGAGGCCATCCATCGGCGAGATCGGCTTGGACAATACCGAGCGAAGCTCGAAGCGTGAAACTGATAGGCTGCCTGGGCCATCGCTGAAGTTCATTTCACCATCATGGCCGAAGGTGGCGCGCGCGGCGTCGGATCCGGGGACGACGGGCTGGGCTGAAATCGAAAGAAGGCAGCCTAACAAGACTGTCGCGGCGGATATTGAAATTTTCAACATGCCGCAAAGTGTCGCGGATGCTCTGCCGCGCAAGCCCTTGAATTTCGAAATGACGAGGCGTGAGGAGACTCAGCCCTGCATCAGCTTGACCCCCCACCAGATCAAGGTGCCGGTGGCTGCCAAAAGAAGTAACAGGAGCATGAGGCTACGGCTTTGGTCGCGCAGGATGTTGGTTGCCTCGCCTCGCGAGACGAGTTCGGCGTGGGCCTTCATTCGTATGCGGTCCTCGATATCTGCGAGCGGCGGCATGGTGCACTCCCGGTCTTTTTGCTCCTGGGCGAGCTTCCTGGGGATTTCCGCGCATTCCTTCTGGAGGAGGAGGAGTCGCTGCTCCGTCTCACGGAGTTGCTTCAGTTCCAGATCTTCTTTGAGAAGGGTGCTACGGCTCATGGTGCGCGGGGTGGGTCGGGTTATTTGGCGAGGTAAACGAAGAGAGCCAATCCGCCGAGCACGACGAGCGGAAGGTTGAAGGCGAATCCGTTGCGCAGGTTGGCCATGAATTCCGAGCTGCCCGCGCGGCGGCTGCCGGCGGCGCGGCCGCGTTTCGAGGCGCGGCCGAAAATCGCGCCGCTGCGACTGCCTTCGAAATGCGCCGCAGCCTGATCGTATTCATCCGCGGCGATGTCGATGGTCATCGAGGCTTTTTCGAGCTTCTCGGAAAGGTGGTCGCGGCTCCAGCTCTCCGGATTGAATTTCTGGATCTTGTCGAGGTGGGCGGCGAAGCAGACGCGGCACTGTTCCAGGTCCTCCGCCTCTTGGCGCATTTCAAACAGCTCGCGGTCGATCAGGGTGAGCGAGGAGGTGAGTTTCTCGGTGAGTTCTACCTGTTGGGAAAGGAAGCCGCGCTTGCGGGTGGTGAGCTCCTCGAGCTCGCTTTTCTTGCGCTCGAGTTCCTCGCGCTGGAGCTGGATTCGGTCGAGTTCGTCCTGCGCGTCCTTGAGTTTGCGATCGTAATCCTCGTCGCGGTTGGAGCTGCCCGCGGACGACATTTCCATTTGGGTCGAGCGGATCTTAATGTGGTGGGTGTGTTCGCCGGGTGCAGCCATGTGTCGTGAGGGGTTAAACAGATGCAAGTCCCTTATCTGAAATCATTTTCCGCATCCAGCGAAATATTTCAGCTTTGTTGACTAATTTTCCGCCCGCTCAAATGTAGAACATCGGCGCGCCCTGATTGCTGGCCAGACTTTCCACCGTGATTTGATCCAGTGACTGCTGGAGGCCGGTGGAAACCTGCTCCCACGCGCGCCTCACCGCTTGGCCGGAATCGCCGTCCCGGGTCACGGAGCATTGGAGCAGCGCGGGGTCGACCGCTTCGACCACCTGCCGCAGCGTGATCTGGTCTGCGCCGCGCCCTAGCAGGTAGCCTCCGGCCTTGCCGCGGCGGCTTTCGATCAGACCCGCGCGCCGCAGGTCATTGAGGATTTGCACCAAAAAATTTCCGGACACTGCTTCGCGTTGCGCAAGGTCCTCAAGCCGTGTAAGAGTCCGCCCGTCATGGTATTTCGCCAGCTGGGTCATCGCCCGGCAGGCGTATTCCAATTTCTGTGAAATCTTCATGAGCGAATCTCAACAGGCCGGAACTCTCCCGGCGAGCAAGAATCCGGGCAAGCTTTGCTCTGGAAAAGTCGCGGACCTCCGCAATGTCTGGGAAACCCTCCGCAGCGAAGCCGCCCGCGTCGCCGAGGAAGAGCCGACACTCCATCACCTCGTTGACGACGTGATCCTTTCCCGCGAGACGCTCGCCGCCGCCCTCGGTGCCCGCTTGGCCCGCCGCTTGGCCCGCGAGGACATGCAGCGCGCCGTGATGGAGCCGCTGCTAACGGGCGTTTTCGAGGCTCATCCTCACATCGTCCACTCGGCCTCGCGCGATTTGCTCGCGATGTTCGAGCGGGATCCCGCGTGCTTTTCACCGCTGGAGCCGGTACTTTTCTTCAAAGGCTTCCTCGCTCTAACCACCTACCGGGTCTCCCACCAGCTCTGGCTGGACGGCCGCCGCTGGCTCGCCCTGTATTTCCAGAGCGTCGCCAGCGAGGCCTTCGCCGTGGACATCCATCCCGCCGCCCGCATCGGCTGCGGTATTCTGTTGGATCACGCGACCTCCTTCGTCGTCGGGGAAACGGCGATCATCGAGGATGACGTTTCAATTCTCCATGAAGTCACGCTCGGCGGCACCGGCAAGGCCACCGGCGACCGCCACCCGATCATCCGCTCCGGCGTATTGCTAGGCGCGGGCGCGAAAATCCTCGGCCGCGTGGAAATCGGCACCGGCGCCAAGGTCGGTGCCGGCAGCGTCGTCCTCAACGACGTGCCGCCGCACAAGACCGTCGCCGGCGTGCCCGCCATCGTCGTCGGCGTGACCAGCGGGGAAATGCCCGCCATTGAAATGAACCAGAGTCTCGACGGCGGCTTCCAAATTTGAACCCATGAAACTCCGTTTAACAACACTCACCCTGCTAGGGTTCGCCTCGTTGTCCTGTGACAAGGTGAAGGATCTCGCCAATAAGACAAAGTCGGCGGTGGAAGGCCAGATCGCCAAAAAAGCCGGCGAATCCGGCACCGCCCTTGCTGATCCCGCGCTCCAGAAACTCATCGATGAAACTCCCGAGGGCGTCGTTTTCCGCAAGGATTTGCCGTTCCCTGAAAAAATCGAAATCAGGACCACGCGCCGTCACGAGCTGTCCGGCCGGTTCTTCGAGGCTTCCGCCATCGAGAGCAATAGCAAGGTCGTCAAAGGAACCCAAACCACCGTCACCAAGCTCGAGCGCGCCGGCAACCAAGTCCGCTACACCCTCGAACAATCCACCTTCGCCGAGCCCGTCATCGAGGGAGCGGATAATTCCAAGCAGCCCGTCGTCAAGCAACTGGCCCCTCCCTCCAGGCCGCGGGTTTTCGGTAAATCCGGCACCACTTGGAAAGCTGACGATACCGAAGGCTTCCGCGCCGCCGCTCTTTCCAAACAACTCGCGCCGGTCTTCGATTCGCTCCTCGTCGAAAACGCGCTCGCCCCCCGCACCCTTTGGTTCGGCAAGCACCGCTTCAAGATCGGCGACAAACTAACCGTCTCCGGTAAATCCCTGCCGATGCTGGTGACGGGAGACGCCAAGGGTTCCCTCAATCTAACGTTTGAAGCCATCGAGGCGGTCAAGGGTCATCCTTGCGGCGTCTTCGCCGTCAAGGGGGATTTCAGCCGCAAGCAGGCAACCGACTTCGAGGGGAATTTCACCGACGAAGAGGTCGCCATTGAGTCGGGGAAACTCTGGGTCTCGCTCATCTATCCGATCATCCTGCGGGAGGAAACCGACACCATCCAGAGCACCAAATCCGGCGGCGGTGGCGGGCTTGCCGCACGCGGCCAAGCCTCGGTCAATGTTTCCGTCATTCGAGAGTGGAAAACGACGGGACCGTGAACGACTCTGCCCAAGCGATGGGCTCCTATTTCGCCACCTCATGCAGCCACTGATGACAAAGCTTCCGGCTCGCCCACTTCTCCGAAGGGGAGGTTGGATACTCGGATTTTTCGGAATGATGATCGCTCCGATCATTCCGGCCTCCGCCCATGGCACGCACTCCGCGCTGATGTCGCGATTGGACGAGCGCTTGGCGGAACAACCGTTGAGCGGCGATCTCTGGTATCGGCGGGCTGTTTTGGAATTCGAGCATGAGGACTGGGCCGCCGCCGCCCTCGATTTCGAAAAAGCGGAACGATACGCTCCCGGCGAGTTGCCCGTCCTGTGGTGGCAGGGCCGGATTCTCGACAAGCAGGGAAACTCCCAGGAAGCCAAGTCCGCGCCGCCCTCGCGGCAAATCCCGAGGCCCAACCGGATCTGGTTCATGAAGTGGCGCAGGCGCTCGCGAGCAACCGGTTGACAGACGAAGCGGTGCGGGTTCTCGAGGCCGGTGTGAAACGCCTTGGCCCGATCCCGTCGTTGCAGCTGAAGATACTCGAAGTGGAGGTGAGCGCGGGTCGTTATGACTCCGCGCTTTCCCGCCTGGACGCCATGCAGCGCTCCGGTCCGCGACCGGAACCCTGGATGGAGAAGCGCGCGTCCATCCTTGCGCAAGCTTCGATCTTGCCAGCACCTGGACGAATTTTCCGGCATTCAATCCAACGATCACAACCGTTCCGAACTCCGTTGGCGTGACCACGACGGCACCCGCCCTCGTTACTTTCAGCAGTGCGCTGGCTAACAATTCCACCGTGCTCTTCCGCTGGGTGGATGACAATGCGCAAACTCAATCACCCGACCAAATTCTTGGACTGGATAACCTCAGTATCGCCGTGCCGATCGGTCAAACACCCGTCGGCACCTTGACTGCTCCGGAAAACGGCTCCGTTTGGTATCTCGGTGACACCATCAACCTCACTGCCACGGCTTCGGATTCGGACGGCTCTGTCACCAAGGTGGAGTTCTACCACGATGCTAACAACGGTTCCACCAACACCACGGCGAACTTCCATTACTTCGACATGTTCACCTTCCCCACCGCCGGCGAGTGCGGCGGCGCGGTGTCCGGCACCGAGCGGTAGTACAGCTTCGACTATGGAAACATTCATTTCATCTGCCTCGACTCGCAGGCCAGCGTGACCACCGTCGATAATTCGGCCACCACCGGCGTAAACGAGGACGGCCCGATGGCCATCTGGCTTCGCCTGGATCTCGCCAGCACCACCGCCAACGGAAAAATCCGCAACGCCGCCAACGGCTTCACCGCCCCGGCCACTACCGCAGGTGCGGTGATCCCGCCCGATGGTGCCTACATCAAGCCGCTCACCGGCCCTCGCGACCATTTCGGCGCGGTTTACAACACCGCAGGCATGTCCGGCCTGACGGGCACGGAAGCCATCGACCACAGCGCGATGTATGTTTCCTATAACAACGTCGGCACGGTGAACCTCAACGACAGCGGCTTTATGGTAGCGGATATTTCCAACGGGCTTGTCACCAAGCGTGGCTCACCGTCACCATGGTATCAGACGTCCGTCAGCGGCACCGACTTCCGGGTCGTTTACATCCGCCGGAAAGACGCCGCGGCGGTCGGCATCGTTTACGCCCCGCAGTTCAGCCGGGATTTGATCAACTGGGCTGACAGCGCGGCCACTCCGACCGTCATCGCCGATGGCGGCGAGGTCGAGGCCGTGAGCGTCGAATACCCGCTCTTTCCTGCCGGGCGAGACGCGAGCTTCTTCCGCTTGGGAGCCCGCACCACTCACTGATTGGACCGGTCCGGATCAGCCGCCGATGTCGGTGCGGCCGGAGAGTTGGGCGCCTTCCTCCATCGAGAAAACCTTGGATTTGATGTCGCCGTTGATCTTCGATTTGTCCTTCAGTTCGCAGCGCTGGGAGGTGATCTTGCCTTCGACCTTGCCGTAAACCTTCACTTCGCCGGCAGTCACGTCGCCTTTGATGACAGCATTTTCGCCGATGGTCACGCGGCCCTTGTCCGAGGTGATTTCACCGTCGATTTTTCCATCGATGATCATGTCGTTGGAGAAGCGGATGGAACCGGTGATTTCGATTCCGCTGGAGAGCACATTAGTCGGATTGGCCATGGGGCAGTTAAGGGAGCAAAGCCTCGGCGGGTTGGCAATGGCAAAGATTTCCCGTGTCCGATTCAGAACCCCAGCAAGCGTGGGGGGCATGACCGTTTTTTTTCAACGCCTGCTCCATGTAAACGACCGTGGGGTCGGAATCGAGCAGAGACCTCCGCTCGACGCGCTTGAGTTGCGCTTGCAGCGGAAGGAACAGGCAGGCGGCAATGATGGCGAAAAATCCCGGCTTCATGGGAGGGAAAGTAGTGGTTTTTTCCGCAAGCGGAATCTTCATTTCACTCGGACGTCGTGGGCTGCGGATTATTCGCGATTGGACGTTTGCAAATCATGATTCATGGTCCGCCCATGAATTCGCAAGGCCCGCTTTCACAGAAGATTTTCGCCGTCGCCAAGGAACTGATCCCGGGTGGGGTGAATTCCCCGGTGCGGGCGTTCCGCAATGTCGGCGGCGAGCCGTTTTTCGTCCGCCGCGCCGCGGGCTGCCGCATCGAGGACATCGATGGCAAGCACTACATCGACTATATCGGCTCGTGGGGGCCGAACATTCTCGGCCACGCGCCGGTCGCCATCACCAACACGATTCACGAGGTGGCGAAGAGCGGGATTTCCTTCGGCATCCCCAACATGTTCGAGGTGGAAATGGCGCGCACGATCTGTGACTGGGTGCCGTCCGTGGAGAAAGTCCGCATGACCTCTTCAGGCACGGAAGCCACGATGTCCGCCATCCGCCTGGCGCGGGGTTTCACGAAGCGCGACTGCATCGTGAAGTTCAACGGCTGTTACCATGGCCACAGCGACTCGCTGCTAGTCGCCGCCGGCTCCGGGGCGCTCACCCATGGCGAGCCCGATTCGGCCGGAGTGCCGAAGGCGTTCGCGGAGAAGACCATCGTGCTTTCGTATAACGATCCGGAAGCGCTTGAAGCGCTGTTCGCCACGCGGGGTGAGGAAATCGCGGCGATCATCGTGGAGTCCTATCCCGCGAACGCCGGCTTGGTTTTTCCGAAACCCGGCTACCTCTCGCTCCTTTCCTCGATCACGAAAAAGCACGGGGCGCTTTTGATTTTCGACGAAGTCATGACCGGCTTCCGCCTTGGCAAGGCGGGCGTGCAGGGGCTGGAAAATCTCACGCCGGATCTCAGTTGCTTCGGCAAGGTCATCGGCGGCGGGCTGCCGGTCGGGGCCTTCGGCGGGCGGGCGGACGTGATGGACATGCTCGCGCCGATCGGGCCGGTCTATCAGGCCGGGACCTTGAGCGGAAATCCTCTCGCGATGGCGGCGGGCCTCGCCCAGCTCCGTGAGTTGCAAAACCGCTCGGGTTTCGCCCGACTTGATCAACTCGGCGCGCATTTCGAAAAAGGCCTGCGCCAACTGCTTGCCGCAAAGGGCGTGCCCCACCGCTTCAACCGCGTCGGCTCGATGTTCTGCCTGTTCTTCGCCGACCGGGAAATTGTCAACGTCGATGACGTGATGAAGCAGGACTTGGAGTTCTTCAAAAAGTTCTTCTGGGGCTGCCTCGACAAGGGGATTTATCTCGCGCCATCGCCCTACGAAACCGGCTTCATTTCGCTCGCCCACACCGAGGCGGATCTGGATGACACGCTCACGGTGTTCGGCGAGGTGTTGTCCGGAATTTAGGAACGCGAGATTCCGGGTTGCGCGTCGGCCGCTGAAATAGGTAAGATTTTTCTCCAGAATGATGAATAGATCCAACGATATCGCGTCGAAAACCGCGCAGGAGCCTGTCGGTTCTGTCGATCCGGATGCCATCATGAACGATCCGGACGATGATTTCCGACTGGTTGCACTGGCGCAAAAAGGGGACACGCGGGCTTACGACGAGCTCGTGACCCGCCACCGGGGAAGGATATTCGCCATGATTCGTAACATGATCCATCAGGAAGCCGACGCATGGGACCTCTCGCAAGAGGTCTTCATCAAGGCGTGGCATGCCTTGCCGAAGTTTGAGGCGAAGGCGAAATTCTCGACCTGGCTCTATCGGATCGCCCACAACACCGTTTACGACTGGGCGAGGAAGCGGAAGATCGAGAGCGCCGGTGAGTTCAACGACGAGATTTTCGAGCGGGAGCGGATAGATTCAGCCTCGTTCACCACACCGTCCGGCGGCGAGTCGCCGGACGCCACGATGGCGAACGGCGAACTGCGGGTGAAAATCCAGATCGCGCTGGGCAAACTTTCGCCAGACCACCGCGAGGTCGTCATTCTCAAAGACGTGCAGGGGCTCTCTTACAAGGAAATCGCCGAGGCGATGTCGAGCACCTTGGGCACGGTGATGAGCCGGTTATTTTACGCGCGTCAGAAACTCCAAGCATTGCTAAAAGATGAATACGAATCCCGATGAAGCAAAGCTGGCCTTGTGGCTGGACGATGAATTGGCTGGCGCGGATCACGCCTCGATCGAGGCGTGGGCGCTGACCCACCCGGAACAGTTAGCCGCGCGCGAGGAAATCCGCGGCTGGCGTGCGACGATCGCTGCGGCGATTCCGGCATCCGAGGAGCCGCCTTATCCTGACTTTTTCAACAGCCGCGTGCTGCAAGCCATCCGAGAACAAACTCCGGCGGTCGCACCTGCGGCGAAATCGGTTTCCTGGAAAACCTGGTTCATGCCGGTGGCCGCCTGCGCAGGGATGGTTCTAACTTTTTGGGTGGGGACTAAAACCCAAAGCACGCCTGAATACGACGTGGCGGGCGCACCCAAGGCGATTCCCGTCGAGCCGGTTGTTTACACGCCGGAGAACGGCGTGAACGCCGAGTGGTTCGCCAGCAAGGAAGCTTCCGCCACGGTCATTGTTCTCAAAGGCGTGGCGGCGATCCCCGATGCCATAGATTTTTCCGAAACCGTTTATTTGCCCATGGACCGCGAGATTGACTCCACAGCGGGCGTCGAGGTGGAACCCGCAACAGCAGCGGGGCAATGATGATCCGTCGCGAATGGCTCCGCTTGGCCACGGCGGCTGTGATGCTTTTTTCCAATACCGCCTTTTCGCAAGATGATCCGGGAAAGGCCGACATCGGGCGGGTGAGCGTCACCGTTTATTACGCGACTAACGGCGATTCGAAGGTGGCGGGTACCAAGACGGTCGCGGTGACGCAAGAGATTGAGAAGCGCTTGCGCGGCGAGGAGCGGCTTCGATTCAAGATCTACCGGCTGCTTGGGCAGGACGAGCAGCCGTTGTTGCGGAGTTATGAAAGCTGGGCGCAGCCCTTGAAGCCATCGGACGAGGTGCTGGTGAGGTTCGAAGCGAGCAGCGCGCCAACCCCGCAAGCGACCGGTCTGGATCTCGAACTTTGGCTCAGCCGGAAGAAAATCCTGAAAACGAACGCGCGTCTTGAGGGGAACCGGCCGCTTTTCATCCTCGGCCCCGAGTGGCGTGGCGGGCGCTTGATTATCGGCGTTGCTCTTGCGCCGAAGAAAAATCCGGGTTCATAATGCCCTCATGAAAATCATATCAGGCATCTGGCTGGCGCTCGCGGTTTTCACCCAAGCCGGGGGTTTGGAATTCGCCGAGACGCTCAAGGAGATCGACGCCGGGGCGGATGCGAGCATCGTGACCACGGAATTCCACTTCACGAACAAGGGCGACAAGCCCGCTTCCATCACGAAGAGCGATCCGGGATGCTCCTGTTTGAAGGTTGAGATTTCGGGTGGCAAACTCAAATACGCGCCCGGTGAGTCCGGTGTCGTGCGGACCACTTTCGAGATGGGAAATTTTTCAGGAACCGTCGATAAGATGGTGGCGCTGTGGATTGACGATGATGCTGCGGACAAGCCTTCCACGCGACTAACCGTCCGGGTTCACATTCCGGTGCTGGTCGGGCTGGAGCCGAAAACCGTGAAGTGGGAGCTCGGGGCAAAGGCTGATCCACAGATCATCCGGATTCAAATGGCCGAGGGCGCACCCATCCATGTGACCGGAGTGACATCATCTTCGGATTCGTTTGCGTGCGAGCTGAAGACCGTTGAGGAAGGGAAAAAATACGACCTGATCGTCACGCCCCGGACCCTCGACGCGCCGGGGATGAGTGTCATCCGAATCGAGACGGATTGCGCGGTTTCCAGGCATCGGACCCAGCAGGCTTTCGCCGTGATGCGCAAGTCTTCCCAAACGACGGCGAAGCCATGAACGCGCTGGGGCAGTTGGCCGCGATCCTTGGTATTTCGCTGGCGGCGGCAGGAGGAACATACTGGATCAAAGGGCCGCCCGGGCGGATATTGTCCTGTGACCCGGCTACTTTGAAACCCGGCGAAGTGTGCCTCGAACAAATTTCTCCTGATGCGAAAGTGCTTTGGGTGGACGCGCGCTTGCGGAAGGATTGGGTGAAAAACGGACTTCCCGGTTCCGTGCTTTGGAATCTCGATCCCGGCGAGGACATGCAGGCGTTCGAGGCGGATGTCGCGATGCGGATCATGGAGACGCCGCGGGTGATCGTCTATTGCGGCGATGAAAACTGCGGACTCAGCCACCAGATCGCGGATAAAATCCGCGGCCTGCAACTTGGCGCGGATGTCTCGGTTTTGCGCGGTGGCTGGCGCGCCCTCAGCGAGGCCGGACGGATCAAGGATTCCAATCCAAAGTCTTGAGATCGATGGCCTCAAGATAGGGCATGTCCGGTTTGTCTTCGACATTCCATCGGAGCATCACGGTGCAGGCTTTCGCCTTGCCGTAGCTCAGGCTGTAAGTGCCGTCTTCGAGCATCCGGCCTATTTTGGATTGTCTCCCGAAGTAGGCGCGGGCGATTTCCTTGGTATTGTCGCGCGGGAGCAGTTTGAGCGTCAGCTTTTTCTCGCGGTTAGGGACGTGTTCCTCATTGCAGGAGGCCACCGCGGAAATGGTGACTTGGAAAACGCCCGCCTTGTCGGACGGGGTTTTGGCGTAGGCGGCGAGACGTCCGCCGAATGAATCGAGAAACGGATCCACTACGATTTTGGGTCCGCCGGTCCCACGGGTTCTGACGAGAATCGTCTGGGGATTGATGGGCCTGTCGTCCGCGTCGAAATCCACGTTATGATAGAAATCGACCACTTGTTCGACGGCGTTGCTTTCCTGCGCGTCGATCTCGATCCGACTCGTTGCCGGAAGAGGACCTGCGAGACAGGATTTGGCGAGTTCCGCTTCCGGCGTCTGGGTTTCGATCATCGGCAGGCGCTCGGCGAGCGTCTTCGCCGCAAGGAATTTGTCCAACACTTCCATGGCAACCATGCCCGGCGTGGTGGGTTCGTCGGGCGGCGTTTGGGGCGATTCCGTGATCGACGGTTGCTCCGGGGGCGGGACGGGCAGGGTTAGGATATTGTTAGGTTCCGGCTCACGAGGTGTCTGTGGAGGCAGGAATGATTCGGGAAGGATCGGCATGACGGAGGCGGGCTTCGCGGCGTCCTTGGGAGCCCCGTCCTTCGTTTGATTGTTGAGAATGGTCCGGACTCCGAAAATCACCGCGCCCGTGGCAGTTAGGAAGAGCAGCGGCAGCATGAACCGGGTGAGGCGGGTTCGCAGATGCGGGTGGTTGGCAAGCGGAAGCGGACCCTTGGAGGCTTCGCCCGCACGATTCCGCTCGGGCATTTGCTTGGCGACCGGCTCCGCGTGGTTCGAGCGACTTGGCAATTGACGTGGTTCCGGCCGAAGCGCGGCCGGGGAACTTGCCTGGACCTGGGGAGGTGTCTGGTAATCCGGAGTTGCCGGGACTGGAATCGGCGCGGTAATCGGCGCGGGGGCCGCGGGCGGAGGTTGGTAGGCAGGAGCCGCCTGATACGGAGCCGGATAAGGCGCCTGAATCAAGGTGCCGCATGACGGACACGGCCCGGTGATGCCGGCGAGATTACCCGGAATTGTCAGCTTGATCGCACAAGCGGGACATAAAAAGGTGATGGATTCATTCGCCATTTGGATTGAGGCGGAATTTACCGAATCATACCGGTCCGTCAATCATGCAGAAAAGTTAGTAATCCTTTTGAAAATCCGGAGATCAGGCGGCGTGCCGCAGCAGCGCGACGAGAACGCCTTGAATGATCAGCTCCCGGGCTGGCAGCAAGTCCGGGTAATCCGCGTTTTCAGCACGCAGGAAGGGTTTTCCATGGTTCACCAGATAGCGCTTCAAAGTGGTTTCGCCATCGATCAGCGCGGCGACGATGTCGCCTTTCCGGGGCTCGCGGAATTCGAGAATCACGGTGTCTCCGTTGCAGATGTGGGCGTCGATCATGGAATCGCCGCGGACTTTGAGGGCGAAGGTGCGGGCATTGCGCGGGATTCCCAGCGCCGTGATGTCGATGGAAATGCAGCCTTGGCGCTCCTGCTCGACGTCCTGGGCCATGCCGGCGGCGATGTTGCCGTAGATCGGGATGTCGAGGATTTCGCCGCGGTCCAGCTCTTCCGGGAAAATGACGGCGCGGGCTTTTCCGGCGAGTCGCTGGATGACGCCTTTGCGTTCGAGCGCGCGCAAGTGGCTCATGGCCGCGGTTTGGCTGGCAAACCCGAAGAAGTGCTGGATCTCACGGGTCGTTGGCATGAGGCCGGTCTGACGCTGTGTCTTCCGCAGATAATCGAGGATTTCCTGTTGGCGGTGGGTAAGTTCTGAAGAGTGCATCGTTTTATGAACAGTGTTCCTTAGAACAAACCGGAGGATTGAATCCGGATCAAGCGAAATTTTCGTGACGAGTCGTCGCTGCCAAATCCCGCTGGCAATTCGCGCGCCGGGCGTCTAGTCCCTCCGCGTGCAGGGCGAGCCAGATATCCGGAGCAGGTCGACGGCGGTTTTCACATGGCTCTGGATCGTGTTTTTTTTGCACGGAATGACGCCAGGGTTCTGGTTGCCGGCGCTGACGAACATTCTGAAGGCGAGGGAACTCGGGGGCTGGGTGGCGCTGGTCTTCGTGGTGCCGCCGCTCTGCGCGCTGGTGTCGCCATTGATCGGCGGCGCGCTGGCCGACCAGCGGATCGCGGCGGACCGGCTTTTTGCATGGAGCTCGTTGATCAGCTCCGTCGCGATTTTCGGCGCGTTTGCGACTCTGGACGCGGGTTGGAATCCATGGTGGTTCGTCGCGCTGTTAGGAACTTATTCCCTTTTCTCCGCCCCGTCATGGGGACTGCTCGCGACGATCTCGCTAACGAATCTCCAGCACGGAGAACGCCAGTTTCCGCTGGTGAGGCTGGGGGCGACGGTGGGGTGGATCGCGGGCGGGCTGATCACCAGTTACGTGCTGCACGCGGACACCAGCCCGGTGGCCGGATACGCGTCGGCGGCGACGCGTCTGCTAGGCGGGGCGCTGGCTTTCATGCTGCCTCACACGCCTCCCTTAGGCAGGGGGAATTCCTGGAAAAGCCGCCTGGGTCTGGATGCGTTCAGGTTGATGAGGCAACGGGATTACAGCGTGTTCTTCGTAGTGACGGCTTTGTTTTCCGTGCCTCTGTCGGCGTTTTACATGTATGCGCCGGAAATGCTCAAGGTCTTGGGAGACCGCCATTCCACGGCGACGATGACGATCGCGCAGCTGACGGAGATCGCCGCCATGTTGCTCGTGGGATCGGTGATGATGCGGTTCAGGGTGAAAACGGTGCTGCTTTGGGCGCTGGGTCTGTCGGTGCTTCGCTTCGGCATGAGCGCCTATGCCGGAAGCAGCGGATCTATCAACTGGCACATCGGCGGAATCGCGCTGCACGGGATGTGCTACACGTTTTTCTTCATCACGGCGCAGGTCTTCCTGGATCGGGGGGTGGATCCGGGGCTCAAGGGGCAGGCGCAGGGATTGCTGGGTTTGGTTTCAGGCGGCCTGGGGCCGCTGGCGGGAGCGGTGATTTGCGGGTGGCTCAGAAACCAATGTGTCACCGCCGACGGCCGGGGATGGATGGAATTCTGGGCGATCCTTGCCGCGATGATTGCGCTGTGTTTGGTGATTTTCGCGGTGTTTTACCGAGGGATGGGGAGACGCCCGGCGGGTTAAGCGAGTTCGCAGGCGAGGCGGATGGCGGCGATCATCGAGGACGGGCTGGCGAGATTTTTGCCGGCGATGGAGAACGCCGTGCCGTGATCCGGGCTGGTGCGCGGCTTGGGCAGGCCGAGGGTGACGTTCACGGCGGTGTCGAAATCCAAGAGCTTGAGCGGGATCAATCCCTGGTCGTGATACATGGCGAGCACGGCATCGAATTGGCCTTGGGCGGCATCGCGGAAAATCGCGTCAGGAACTGCGGGGCCGGTGAAAACTCCCATCCCGGCGTGGTTCAGTTGATCGATCGCGGGCCGGATGATGCGGATTTCCTCGTCGCCGAACGCGCCGTTTTCTCCGGCGTGGGGATTGAGTCCGGCGACGGCGATCCGTGGCTGATCGATTCCGCGGCGCTTGAGGAATTCCGCGGTGAGCATGCCGATCCGGACGATGCGCCGGGCGGTGAGCAGGCCCGGCACTTTTGCGAGCGGCTCATGAATCGTCGCCAGTCCGACGGTCAGGGTGGCCCCTGTCAGCAGCATGCCGTAATTCCTGACGCCGAAGGCATCGGCAAAATATTCCGTTTGCCCGGGGAAGGAGAAACCCAGCGATTGTAAGCCATCCTTCGAAACGGGCCCGGTGACTACCGCGTCGGCGGTGCCGTTTTTCAATTGGCGGACGGCCTCATCCAGCGCCGCGAGTGCGGCGGCGGCGGAACGGGCGTCGGGTTTCCCGGGTGTTCCCGCGCATCGGTCGCCGAGAATCTCGATTTCAAATCCGCGGGGGATGTGGGGAGAAGCCAGCGCGAGGTCGATGACTTCCGGGCCGATGCCGGCGGGATCTCCGAGGGTGATGATGACGCGCGGCATTGCGGAATTGTCGGGCGATCTCGAACGCCTGCCAAGTGGGGAAATCGGGGAATGAAAATTACCCCCCATTTTTCGTTTTGGGGGCTTGCGGGAAGGAAACGGGCTTCCTAGCTTCGCCCATGACGATTTCGATAACCCATATCCTCACGCTTGGAGCGCTGTGCTTGCTGCTCACCCAGTGCGGAACGTCATCGATGGGAGGTGGCAATCTGGGCGGGCCAAGCGTCGAGGAGCGGAATGCGAAAATCGCCAGCGAACCGACCGGCGACTTCTTCTATGGGCGCCGCTATTTCGTGGAAAAAACCCGCTTTTGGGGCTATGTCCGCCAACCCCGGCAGCCATGGAACCGGGCCAAGCTGGTGATCATGCGCGAGGACAAGAAGAAAACTCCCGACCGGCTTTCCGAGGACGGCGCGCCCGGCCAGCGGTATGCTTTCGACAACAACACCGAATACCGTCTCCGCGGCTACTACACCGGCCAGCAGGTGTATGAGCCGAACAGTAATCAGTTTCTATCGGAATTCATGCTGACCGGATACGAGCCGTTGGATAGCCAGCCTGGTTGGCTGTTCCGGCCGGACGATCGCTATGATCGCCTCCGCATCACGATGATTCCACGTTGAGCTCCATTCCTGACTTCCATCTGCAATATGAAATCCAATGATATCAGCCGATCCGTCAAGTCCTTCCGGGTAACCCGTGCGGCGGGTGATCGTCCCAGTTTGGGACGAGTCGCGCGGATGCGCGGCACGGGTTTGCCGAAGCAAGGGAGCGAACAGTGCTGCGACGGCAGCCGGGGCAAACGGGGGCTGGAATACCACAAGAAGCTGGTCCGAACGTGGTCGTTGATCATGGGCGGCCTGGCGGCAGTGAGTCTGGCGGTCGTGATTTTCCTGTGGCTGGGTCCGAAGATGAAGTCGGCTGGAAGCCGCGCCGGACAGGTTTCGTCAGGGCCGCGGCAGGAGGCGCGGGTGGTCTCGCGGTTTGCCTCGCCGTCCGAGGACGGGGCGCTGGCGTTGGTTAAGCAGGCTCTGTCCATTCGCGAGCCTGAGAGAGTCGCCGGATTTTTTCGTCCGGGCGCCGCGAGTCCGCAGGAGGTGGTGGATTTCCTGACAGGCATGGAGTTCGTGGACGGGGTGATCGAGCGCTACACATGGCTCAGCAGCATGGACGCGAACCGTCTTTCGATCGACGGGGTGTTAGTGAGCTTCGAGGACACGGAGAAGCCGCGATTCAGGCTGGCGTTGCTAACTCCTGATGAGGCCGGGACTTGGAAGATCGATTTCGACGCCTTTGCCCGCACGGTGAAGCCGTCGTGGGATGCCATTTTTGAAAAAGGCGCGGCCCTCGCCCAGGTGCGGGTCGAAATCGCGAAGGACAGTTACTACAACGGCGCGTTCAGAGACGACAATCAATGGGTCTGTTATCGCATGACTTCACCTGACACGGAGGAAATGCTGTTGGGCTATTGCAAAGTCGGTTCGCGCCAGGCAGCCGCCCTGAACTGGATGTTTTCAAAGGAAGGGAATAAGCCCCGGGCGACCTTGGAAGTCCGGCGGGTCGATGGCGGAGAGTCCCGTCAATTTGAAATCCTCAAGGTCATTGCCGAGGACTGGGTCGTGGGCGAGGCTCCTTTTGACGAAAGTTTCAATGAGTTCGATTGATCCCGTCCGCAAAAAAAAACGCCGCCCCTCCAAGCGGAAGGGCGGCGGATGTTTCTAATGGGTCAGGCGTAGGATGATTCCACGCGTTGGGCGACGTCGCGGTAGCCGTAATCGACTTCGTAGATTTGCTTGAAGCAATCGAGCGCGGACGGCTTGTCGCCCACTTCGGTGTGGATGAGTCCCTTTTCGTAGAGGACTTCCTTCTTGGTGTTGTCCATGGCGACGAGGTCGGCGAGGGCGTCTGATAGCTGTTTGATCGCAAGGTCGAACATGGCTTTGGCGCGGAAGGCGCGGGCCAGCGTGAGCAGCACCTTGGTGCGGATGTGCGGGTTGCGCGTCGCCTGTTGGAGGTGGGGAATGGCGGCGCTGTATTCGCCGGCCTTGTAAAGCGCGGTGCCGAGTTCGAAGCGAAGCTGGGGATCGGTCGGATTCTGGTCGACACGCTTTTGGGCTTCCTTGACTTGCTCGGCGAGGCGGTCGGCTTTGCGGGCGTCGAGCGCGGCCTTGAGCTCCGCGTTGTCCGGGTCGGCGGCGGCGGCGGCTTCGAGGTTTTTCATGTCGGTCTCAAGGGCGCGGTCGTTCATCGCGGCGGCCTTGGTGGCGAGGGCGACGTCGCCATTGCTGAGAGAGTGGGCCCAGCTGTAGAAGGTGTGGGCGTTGTGCCAGTCTTCGAGTTGCTCGTAGATGCCGGCCAGATCCTTGACCGTCGCGAGATGGTTGGGATCCATGTTGTATTTCTCGATGACCTTGTCGCGGCGTTCTTCGAGTTGATCGCGGGTGAGGCCGGTGCGGGAGGCTTTTTCGAGCTCCTCGAACTCGGCCGAGTTTTTCATCAGCGAACGCATGTCGGCGTTTTCATCCCACTTCTGCTTTTGCATGGAGGCCCGCGCGGAGGCGTCCTTGGAGCCCTTGATCGCGGTTCCGTCGGTGGGGTGGTGCTTGATGATGTCGTTGTAAACGTCCGACGCCAGTTGCGGCTTTTCGCGCGTGATGTAGAACTCGGCGAGTTTGTGAAGCAGCTTGGCGTTTTCCGGGTTGCCTTTGCGGACCGTCTCGAGAGCGAAAGCGGCGGTTTCAAAGAGTTCGAGCTTGAGGCAGGTGTCAAAGAGGAGGTCGTTGGCTTGATCGTTGAGCGGATCCTTTTCCAATTCTTTTTCAATCAAGTGGAGGGTGCCCTCGGGGTCTTTTTTGGCCTGTCCTTGCAGTTTCATCACGCCCATGCCGCTACCCGACATGCCGAAGAGGCCGCCTTTTTTCTTGGTGTTTCCGGCGAGTTGGAGTTCGCAGTTGCGGAGCATTTTCCGGCCGTCGAGGAATGCGGGGCAGTCTTTGAGAACGGCTTGGAGCAGGGTGATTGCGTAAGGCGTATTAGACGTCTGGACAGCAGTTAGCGCTTTAAGCCAAAGTGGCTTGAGGATCGGCGGAAGTTCTTTTTCGGTGATCTCGGGCATGGCGTTGAGAATAATGCGGTTTTTTATGAATGCCACTTTGCGATGGCTGTGGGCGAAAAGCTGGAGAGGTTGCGGCGGCTTGGCAAGCGTGGGTGATGGAGAAAACAGAGGGAATGCGGGAAGAGCGCGTTTTTTGGGATTGATGGCCCGGATGGGATGAGTTACCGAAGCCCAGCGCGGCGTGGCTTTCCAGTCCGCCGTTTGTATTATCTCAAGTCAATATGCCTCCTCGCCCAAAGAAATCGGGACGTCGTCTCAATCGCAATCGTTATGGTCCACCGAAGCGTTCCACCAAGGACGAAGAAGAAAAAGCGGTGGAAGTGGACGGTGAAATCTCATCCGTTCTCGCTGGCACCATGTTCCGGGTGAAGCTGGAGAGCGGGCACGAGGTGCTGGCTCACATTTCCGGCAAGATGCGCAAGCGTTTCATCCGCCTGGTGGTGGGTGACAAGGTCAAGATGGAGATGTCTCCTTATGACCTGACCAAGGCGCGGATTGTCTTCCGCTTGAGCTGATTCAAGCGCAGTCGGTCCCGACCTCGGCGGCTTCGAGCGCGGCAACGGATTGGTTGTCGCGTCTTTCGATGACGATGTCGCCTAGCAGCTCGCTCTGACGGACCACGAATTGATTGAGTTTCATCAGTTCGAGCAAGGCGAGGAATGTGACGATGACCTCGGCCTTGGTGGTGGCCGTTTGGAAAAGCTCTTCAAAGCGGCGGGATTCCCCGGGCGCGAAGTGGCCGAGCAGCAGCTCGATTTTATCTGAAACGGTGAAGCGGTCGTCGATGATGTCGCCGAAATCGTGGGATTCCTCGAAGCGCTTCAGGACGTTCTGGAATGCGCGGATGAGGTCGAAAATCGAGACTTCCGCGAGAGCGGCGGGTTCCTCGGCGGGGAGCTCGGAGGTATCCGGTTGGTGGGCGAAGCGACCTTCCTGTTCGAGCTCACGGAGGCAGAGGAAGCCGGCGGCGTCCTTGAATTTCTTATACTCGATGAGCTGGCGGATGAGTTCCCAGCGCGGATCGTCTTCCTCGGCGTCCTCCTCCGGCGGTTGGTCCACTCGGGGAAGCAGCGTCCGGCTCTTCAGATACATCAGGTTGGCGGCCATCACGATGAACTCGGACGCGAGGTCGATGTTGAGCAGCTTGAAGGTGTTGATGTAGTCGAGATACTGGCGGGTGATGCCCTCGATGGAGATGGCGTGGATGTCCACTTCGTCCTTTTTGATGAGGTAGAGGAGGAGGTCGAGAGGGCCTTCGAAGATTTCGAGGCGGACTTTGTAGTCGTTGGATTCCACGGGGGCGGGTGGTAGGGGATGGATGCGGTCTGTGCGAGGGTAAATTTCCCTCGCATCCTCGGTGGAGGAGCGTTTTACTTCCGGCGCCGCAAGGCGAGTCGAATTATGGAAGCCGAACAAGCGCAAGATTTCAATGAACGCCTGAGCCAGTGGGTGGCCAACCAAGGGTTTTGGTTTCAGGTTCGCTACTCGATGACGGGCACCGGCGGCAAGGGTGCGGCGATGTTCCATTTGTTGCGGATGGCTTTCCGGGTGATGGTTTTCATGATGGTGGTGGCGGCCGGGACGTGGGTCTATCTGGCCAAACGAACCGAGACGAAAAGGTTTAACGATGGATTTCAGGAATCTCTCAAGTCGGCGCTTTCCGCTTCCGAGCTCGAGCTCAAGGGGTTTTCGCGGGTCCAGGGCCAGCTTGAAATCAACCGGCTGGCCTGCAAAGGGGGCAATGAAACGTTCTACACCTCGCTGGAGGCCAGAAACATCCACTGTAAAATGGGGTTTCTTGACGGCCTGGCGGGACAGTGGGATCCCGGCACGATCGCGGTTTCCAGGCTCGATGTGGAGCTCCACGCCGGAGCGGACGATGCGGAGTCGGCAAAAAAGCTTTCCGAGGCGTTCTTCAAAAAATCAAACGATGTGCTGATCAAATCGTTGGAGATCACCGACGCGACCCTGCACTGGGGATATTCCGAACGGACGCGGGGATCCATCGATAACAGCGTTCTCAAGATCCAGCGGTTGGAAAACGGGGTGAAATTGAATTTCGTCGGCGGGACGTTTTCGCAGAATTGGTTGCGTAGGATCGAGATCGTCAGCCTGGTGGTGGTCTGCGATCCGGACGGGCTGACCTTTGAAAGGGCGGAGTTTCGGCGCGGGCAGGGGACGGTCGATTTTTCCGGGCTGAGGGTGACCGGCGGCGAGCGTCCGTTAGTCGAGGGCGTCGCGAAAATCCGCAAGCTCGGGCTGGACAGCGTGGTGCCGCCAGCTTTGAGAAGTTTCGTCGAAGGATCGATTTCCGGAGATTTCAAAGTGTCGGGCTCGACCAATTCGTCGGATGGAATCAGCTTCGAAGGCCAGGTCGCGCTGGACGGCCAGGATACGATCAGTCTGCGCGAGCGGTTGCATTTGCTGAAGGCGCTGTCGGTGGTGGATTACGTGCGGAACTACTATCGTGTGGATTTCCGCGAGGGCTCGTTCCAGATGAAGACGGGCGGCGGCGGAATGGTGATCTCCGACCTGAAGCTGAAAGCGGAGGATCTGTTTTCGCTCGAAGGAAACCTGCGGGTGAGGCTGCCCACGGCGGAAGAGACCAAGGCGGCCTTGCAGAAAAGCGCGGGTGCCGGCAGTGCGCCGCTGTTCAAGAGTGATGAAGCTGAGAATGAAGATATCGCCTCGAAGGGGGACAGTAATGCGGATTTCAGCCTGCGTCGTGCGGCCCTGGCCGTCAACCGGGCGAGGGACGGAAACATCGGCGAAGGGGCGACATCCTTGTTTGACCGCCTGGGGCTCAGTCTTGAGATGCGCCGGCTTGAGGAGCAGGCGGCCGATCGCTTGTCCAGGACGCTGCGTTACGAAGGCTTGTTCCGGATCACCTTGCCTGCGGATGCTTTCGAGCGCGCGCCAAAGCTCGTCGCGCAGTTCCCGGTGGATCCCAACATCGCCAGAATCCCGATGATGGTTCCCATCGAGGGCAGCCTTTACGAGATCACCCTGACGCAGGCCGAGGATATCTACCAGCAAGGAACCCGCTAGAAGTCAGGCGTTGGCGGCGAGGCCGAGGCTGTGATAGATCTCACGGGTCGCGTGGCTCTTGTTGAGCGTGTAGAAGTGGATGCCGTCCACGCCTTCGTTGAGCAGTCCGGCGCATTGCTCGGCGGCGTAATGGATGCCCACGCGCTCGACGGCTTCGGCGTTGGATTTCGCCCGGTCGAGCGCCCGCAGCAGCTTGGCGGGGTAGCGCGCGCCGGCGGCGAGCTCGGCCATCCGCTTCATGCCGGAGAGCGACGTGACCGGCATCACCCCGGCGATGATCGGGACGCGGATTCCCGCCAGATCACAGCGGTCGCGGAAATCGAGGAAGTCGTGGTTGTCGAAAAAAAGCTGGGTGCAGATATAGTCAGCTCCCTCGTCCACCTTGGCCTTGAGGAAATCGAGTTCGTCCATCCGGTTAGGAGTCGCGGGGTGGCCTTCCGGAAAACCCGCCACGCCGATGCCGAATCCGCGCGGGTCGGGGTGGGCGCCGGATTCGTTGAATTCGCGGATGAAACGGACAAGATCCGCCGCGTGACGGAATCCGCTTTCCGACCAGTCGTAATCCGGCTGGTCGCGCGGTGGGTCGCCGCGGAGCGCGAGGATGTTGCTGACGCCCGCCGCGGCGTAACGCTGGAGAATCTCCGCGACTTCCTGTTCGGAATGGCCGACGCAGGTGAGGTGGGGCACGGGCGGGATGGTGGTCGTCTGTTTGATGCGGACGACGAGATCGTGGGTGAGTTCGCGGGTGCCGCCGCCGGCGCCGTAGGTGACCGAGACGAAGGACGGGCGCAGCGGTTCGAGCTCGCGGATCGCCTGATAGAGGTCTTCCCAGGAGGCGGCGGTGCGTGGCGGGAAGAATTCAAATGAGAGCGACGGTTTCGAATCGCTGAGGATGTCTCGGATGTGCATGGCGGATGGGTGATGGGGAACGGCAGGTTTCCGGGCCGGAGACCGAAACTTTTTGAAGGAGGCGGAGTTTCTTTGGAACTTAGCTTCGCGTCACACAGCTAAAAAAGCGTCAATCGATCATGAAAACAATCCCTGTTTCCTTTCTTGTTGCGGGAATGCTGCTGCCCGCGGTTTGCCTTGCCCAGCCCCCGGCTCCGCCGAAAGATCCACCACCGAACGGGAAGCGCGAGCGGCGCGGAATGGACCGGCCGTTTGGCGAGGGATTGAAGGCTGCGGATTCAAATCACGACGGTCTGATTTCAAAGGTGGAATTCGCCGCGATGCCCCGCATTGCGAATCTACCCGAGGAAAAACGAGAGAACCTGTTCAAGCGTTTGGACAAGAATGGCGACGGCGCCCTGGGCCGGGACGAGCTCGGTCACATGGGTAAGCCTCGCGAGGGCGAAGGGCAGCCGATGGCGCGGCTGTGGGAACTCGACACCGATAAGAGCGGCGGCGTCAGTTTTGAAGAGTTCAAGGGCGGGCGGTTTTTCATGAAGCTGCCTGCCGAAAAGCAGGAAGCGGTTTTCAAGAGACTGGATACCGACCAGGATGGGATGATCACGCCGAAGGATCGCCCGGAACCGGCGTTCAAGCGTCCCGACGGCAAGCCGCATCCAAAACGGCCGGAGGGCCGGCCTCCTGAAAATGACGAGGGCGCGAACCCGATCAACCGCAAGCTGGACGTGAACGGCGACGGGGCGTTGTCATTCGTGGAATTCCGCGTCGGGCCTGCGGTCAAGGACCTGACGGAGGACGAGCAGGAGAAGCGGTTCGATCTGCTGGACCGGAATGGAGACCTGAAGATTTCGACGGAGGATTTTCCGCCACCGCCATCCAATTGAGCTGAGAAAACCCCGCGGTGCCCTAACGAGGAACAAGGCGAATACCCCCCCCACGACGCGGGTGTGCCGCCGATGGTTTCCATCTTACGCAGTGACTGCGCTGCGGTCGTCGTTGAGGCCGCTCTTCTCGATGAAGTAGTCGTAGCCGCCGGTGTAGCGGGTAACGGTGCCGTTGTTGATGTGGAGCGTGGTTTCCGCGAGAGTCCGGATGAAGTGGACGTCGTGGGAAATGAAGACGAGCGTGCCTTCATAGTTCTTCAGCGCCTGGACGAGCGAGTCGATGGAGAGAATGTCGAGGTGGGTGGTGGGCTCGTCCATGAGCAGGAGGTTCGGCGGATCGACGAGGAACTTGACGAGGTTGAGCCGGGATTTCTCGCCGCCTGATAGAACTCCGCAGCGTTTCTCGACGTCGGTGCGGCGGAACAGGAAGGAACCGAGGATGCTGCGGGCTTCCTCTTCGC
>CAMDLP010000009.1 GCA_945901795.1 Akkermansia muciniphila
ATCCTCACCCTCTGGAACGGCTACACCACCAAGACCCACCCCGTCACCGGCAAGGAAGTCCCCGACGAATCCGCCACCATCGCCCTCTTCGATTACAAAAACCCCCGCCGCGCCGAGTGGCCGCAGGCGGATTACATCGTCGGAAATCCGCCCTTCATCGGAAACAAGCGGATGCGAGAAGCACTCGGCGACGGGTATTCAGAATCACTTCGCAAGGCCTGGAAAGCTGACGTTCCGGAATCTGCTGACTTTGTTATGTATTGGTGGAGCAAGGCTGCATCTGAGATTCTAAAAGGTAGGTGCCAAAGGTTTGGCCTCATTACAACCAACTCAATTCAACAAACCTTCAACCGAAGAATTCTGGAGGGATTTCTTGCCAATGAAAAGAAGCCTCTCCACCTCTCTTATGCAGTTCCCGATCATCCATGGGTTGATTCCGCAGATGGAGCGGCTGTAAGAATCTCCCTCACCGTGGGCGCAAAAGGAAGTGACGAGGGCGTGTTGGAAACTGTCGTCGACGAGGTGATGAATTCCACGGACGGTTCCTATGAAATAACATTAACACGAACCAAAGGCCTCATTTCACCATCTCTAAGCATCGGCGCAAATCTATCATCAGCTTTTGAACTAAAGGCCAATTCGATGCTTTGCGGCCAAGGGATCAAGCTGGTCGGCGATGGCTTTTATGTCCAGAAACCTCTCGATGGCAACCCGGTCAATCCAGTGACCAATTACAAACTGATCCGGACAATCGTGAATCCTACCGACATCATGCAGAACAGAGATGGGCGGTTAGCGATCGACTTTGCAGGAATGACAGCTGATGCCGCTTGTGATCTTGCGCCAGCTTGCTTTCAAAAATTGATTACAGAAGTAAAACCCCTGAGAGATCCGAACCCGAGGGACTCTATTCGTGAGATTTGGTGGAGGTTTGCCTGGGAGCGCCCGGAATTGCGAAAGGCACTTCGTGATCTCGGGCACTATTTCGTCACCCTTGAGACGGCAAAACATCGGTATTTCGTATCGATCCCAGAGACTTCGCTTTGGGACGGATCCCTCTTCGCAATCGCAACGAATGATTGGTATGTCGGCGGGATTCTTAGCAGTAATATCCACTGCACATGGGCGCACGAAAATGGAGGCAGGCTTGGGCCTACACCAAGATACAATCGCGCCCGCTGTTTCGAAACCTTCCCATTCCCCGCGCTCGAAGAATCCCCGCTCAAGCAGCGCATCCGCGCACTCGGCGAGCGGCTCGATACGCACCGCAAGCGGCAGCAGGAGCAGCATCCCGGCCTCACGCTCACCGGCATTTACAACGTGCTCGAAAAGCTCCGCAGCGGCGAGCCGCTCAACGCCAAGGAAAAGCAAATCCACGACCAAGGCCTCGTCACCGTGCTGCGCCAGATCCACGACGAGCTGGATGAAGCCGTGTTGGAAGCGTATGGGTGGCAGGACTGTAGCGGCGATCACCGGTCGCCGAGTTTGGATGGCGCAGAGAAAGAGGAACCGCGGCGACCGGTGATCGCCGCTACGCTCCTCACCCGCCTCGTCGCCCTCAACCACGAGCGCGCCGCCGAAGAAAAGCGCGGCCTCATCCGCTGGCTGCGCCCGGACTATCAGAATTCCACCGCCGCCGCGCCCCAACCCGTCCAAACCACCCTCGATGGCACCGATCCAGACTCGTCCTCTTCAAATCAAAAATCTAAAATCAACAATCCTCAATCGTCAATCCATCCCTCTTCCTGGCCCGACCGCCTCCCCGACCAAGTCGCCATCCTCCGCAAGCTCATCGGCACCGATCCCACCGCCACCGCCGAACAACTCTCCGTGCTCTTCGGCCGCAAGAACAAGAAACGCACCGAGCAGATCGAGGGGATTCTGGAGACGCTCAAGGGGCTGGGGCAGTTGTGAATGCCTGCATTGACCTTGATTCGCGCAGTCGCTAGCCTCCGGCCCATCCAACCATGATCTCCACCCTTGAACTTCAGCAATTCCGCGGACTCGAACACGTCAAGTTCGAGAATCTGGGACGGGCCAACCTCATCGTCGGGGGGAACAACACCGGGAAAACTTCGATTCTGGAGGCTCTGGTCTTGCTTTGTGGGAATCAGAGTCAGCTCCAAGCACTGCCAACAACTTTCCGCGAGTTGCCGCAGAATGGTCAGGATCAGGGACAGGGCTTCTGGAAATTGCTAGTCAGGGGAGAGAATATCGACGAATTTAAAATCATCGCGGATGGCAATCAGGTGATAGGTGTTGCCGAGAAGGAAGGATGGAGGTTTCGAACACCGAATGTTGTACAAGGGAAGTCCCCGCTGGTCATCAGCCTTGATTCCAATTGGAACGCCGGAGGGCATCGCGCTGTAGGAGCATCTAAACTCTCCATCCTCTCCACGAAGCAAGCGGATCCGGCTGTAGTGTCCGATCTCTTCAACCAGATCGCCCCGCTCAATCCCGAGAATGAGACGAAGCTGGAAGACCTGTTGCGCCAGTCCATCGAGCCGCGCCTCCGCCGCCTCCGCTATGCCAAGCCCCAAGGCACCCACACCCACCTTGTCTATGTGGACTTGGGCGAAGGCCCGATGCTGCCATTCACCCAGCTCGGCCAAGCCTTTGCACGGACTTTACAGGTGTATTGCGAAATCTTCGCAAAGCGCCCGAACATCCTGTTGGTCGATGAAATCGAAAGCGGACTCTACTTCGAAGGTCTTGAGGATTACTGGAAGGGCCTGATGGCAGTTCTGGAAGATCAGAACGTGCAACTTTTCGCCACGACCCACAGCCGCGAATGCATGGAAGCCGCCCATCGCGCCGCCGCTTCGATGAAGGACGATCCATTGCGTTTCCTGCGTTTGGACCGGCGGATTGATGACCCGTCGAAGATCGTCGCCACGACCTTTGGAAAAGAAGAGATGCAAACGGCGATTGAATTCAACCGCGAGATGAGATGACACCGCACAAGCCGATCCCATTGGTCTTATGCGAAGGCAAGGAAGACCGCCTCGTGATGGAAGCGCTCGCGCGGCATGTCGGCCTCAAAGGCAAACTGGCGTTCCAGGATTACGGGGGTGAAAGCAAACTGCGTGCGTATCTTGCAACCCTCAAAGTCAGCCCGGAGTTCCGCCGCGGCGAGTTCTCCCGCATCTTGGTGACTCGCGATGCCGATGCGGATTTTGCGCAAGCTTGGGCGTCACTCAAAGGATCAATCCAAGCCGTTTTCTCCAGTGAACCGGCGACACCTAGAGCCTGGATCTCCGCGGGAAACGTCTCTCAAATCAGCGCATGGGTGATTCCCGGCCCCGACAAAGCCGGCATGATCGAAACCCTCTGCCTTGAAGCTGCACGCACCAAGTCGCCATCGGACTTTGGTTGCCTTGATCCCCTAATGGCCTGTTTGGAAAACCTTCAAGGTGAAAAACCTCACGAGAAGGTCCGCTTCGCAATCTGGACGATCATTGCACAGGGCACGGGCGCCAAGAAGCGGCTGTCTCTGGAACGTGCCATTGATCACCTGCCTTTAGATTGGGGTGACGAGGCATTTACCCCATTGAGAGAGTTACTAACTGAACTTACCACATAAGTCTGCGCGGGATGCATCTCCACCGGAAGCCCCCAGCGAATCTTGTATGAAACTCGAATTCAACATGGTCACCGAGTTCGGCGAATTCCTCGCCGATGGTCACCTTGGCAACCAATTCCGAAACCTCTGCATTGAAAGCGTCTGGGGTCGCGTTGAGTCGGTGACATTCGATTTTACCGGTGTTACGAACCTGACGGATTCCTTCGTCCACGCGACATTCGGCAACATGGCGGAGGAGCACGGAGACGAATTTGTGGCGAAGGTGAAATTCAAGGGCTGCTCGCCCTTGGTGCGTTCCTTCCTTTCCATTGCGGTAGGCGAGGGGCTGAGAAAGCACCGAGCCATGCACCGCGGGTGCTGATCGCTTTCAAGGATTGCATCAGCTTGCGATCTTCGTCCGATCCGCCGCCCACTTGCGTGCCTTGAGAATTTCAAACGCACCAGGATCCGCCATCAGCACGCGGATATAGTTGCTGATGGAGGCGGAAACCTGAAACGGCCCCTTGAGCCAACGGCCGATCATCTTTTCACCGAGTCCGAGGATCTGCTCCGCCTCACGCTGGGTGAGCTGATATTGATCAAGGAATGATTGAAGCTCCTCCCGTGATAAACGGCTGACAGCGCGGTCCAGATAGTCATTCACATAGGCGGTGGCCTCGCCGGAAAGCACCGTGTCACCGCAGACGTTGCAGCGTTCCATGGGCATCTCCGGGATAGTGATTTCCAAGCCTTCTGAGGTGTGGGTGGTGAAGGGCTCGCGCACCGGCAGCAGAATCCCTCCTTCGCACTCGAAGCAGGGATGTCCTTGGGTATTGCTGGTTTTGGATTTCATGGCTGTTTCTGGATCGGGATGAGCGGCAACGGCGGACCGGGAATGTTGTGGCGATGGACGGAGATTTTCACCCTCGGCGGATGGGAGCCATCGGGCGAGAGCGTGATGTGGATCAGGAGTTCGTTTTCATCGTATCTCATGACGAACTGGTATTTCTGAGGGTGGGTGCCGGGCTTGAGGAACAATTCGTAGATTTCGAGGTCGGTGATCAGATCGCGGATGAGTTCGTCATCCCGGAGATCGATGGAGTGGAGAAAGCGGAAGTTGTCACGATGGATGAACCGGCGGCTCCGATCACCAAGGCATTCGATGATCATTTGCCGAACGTGGGCCGACGCGATGCGAGGTAGTGGCGTCATTGCCTGAAAGGGAGATAGTGCGAATTCGCACTTTTTGCAAGGCGATGTTTTGTCCTGCAAACCAAAATTCCCCGCAGGCGCGCCGTTGCCAGCGCGCCTGCGGGGAGGATTTCAGTTCAGCGTGATGCCGGCGGGGGCGCTGGCCGATCCGTCGCCCCATTCGTTGTGGGCGATGATGGTGACGGATAGAACGACGCCGAGCGGCAGGCCGGTGAGCGTGGTCTGGTCATCGGCGAAGAGGCCGAAGACGCGGGGCTCGGGCTCGCCGGGGACCTGGACTTTCACGCGGTAGCCGGTGGCGCGGCGGGCGGAGTTCCAGTCCGCGATGAGCGTGCCGGTGGTGGCGGCTCCGGCGGCGAGCACGAGGTTTTCCGGGCTGCCGGGGGTGGATGGGTCGTCCGGGCGGTTGAAGCCGAAGGCATACCAGATGGGGCTGTCTCCGGTGAGCGGGAGCTGGGTGAGCTCGTCACGCAGGCCGCCGAGACGGCGGCGCATGGCATCGAGCGAGGTCGCGCGGGCGGCGGCGGCGGCGCTGCTTTCGTTAGTCGCGTCGTTCACGCTGGTGCGGGTGGCGGAGATGTTCGCGTAGTGGATGATAGCGACCGCTTCGGTGACATCGAGATCCGGCCGGGCGGGATCGGTGACGGCATACTCGGGGTGGTTCCCGAGAAACAGTTTGAGCTCGCCGATGAGGACGAAGCGGTCGCCCTGGGTGCCAGGCATGCTGATGGATCCGGCGGAGAATCCGGCCTCCTGCCAGAGCGGTCCCCAGCTGCCACCTAACCGCGGTTTCTCCAGCTGGATGAAGCGGGCGATGAAGGCCTTGCCGTTGGAGTCGGTGGTTTTGTTGGCGCTGGAGGCAGTCGCCTTGGCCGTGCGGCGGACCGCGGCGAGGCCTTCGGCGCCGACGAGGCTGTTCAGCTCGATGCGGATCACGCCCTCGGTGTTTTGCTTGAGGCCGATGGCGACCTCGTGGGTTTGTGCGCCGTTGGCGGCGTCCTCGGTGAGAGCGACGACGTCGGTATAGCTGTGTGGTATCTCGTTAGTGGCCATGGTGGCTTGTGTTTGTGGGAGGTGCCGCCGGTTTTCCTGCCCGGCGGGTGTGTGTAGATGCGGCTCCGCCCGACAGGGCGGAAATCCGAAGGAAAGTGTATATCATGCTGAAAATCAGTGGATCACGGGTCCATGACTGCGGCAAAATCCGGCCGCGCGCGGGCATGTGGGTGCGGTACCCCTCCAAAATCCCGCCGCGCGCGGGGGTGCCAGTCCGGTACCGCCTCAAACGCCCCGCCGCGCGGAGGGGTGCCGGTGCGGCATGCCTGCAAACCGCCGACGCGCGGAGGAGTGCCGATCCGGCAGGGCCGCAAACCGCCGCCGCACGGCGGGGTGCCAGTGCGGCAGGGCCGCGCACGGCGGTCGCGTGCGGTCCTGCCGGACCGGTGATGCCCCACACGGCCGCCGCGCGGGGGCATGCCGCACCCCATTTCCGCATCAACGGGAAGCCGCGGACGGCCGAAACGCGGAGGGTGACGCGATATAATAACAATCGCTAACATTGGGTGGCCCCCGGTCGAATCGTCAATGTATCAATTCGGCATTCTCAGGCGCTTCGGTGCCACAAAACTCTCAGCCAAGAAGCCGAGTCCACACAAGTTCGCTTTTGATTTCCGGGGGGACGTCAACCGAACAGGGCAAAGCCAAGTGGCTCTGAAAAAAAGCGCGCGTTGTGAGATCCGGGGGGATATCCAACGCGCGCTTTTCTTTTGCAACGTGGCGGCGGTCACCGGTCCTTGTCGTCGTGAATTGCGCTCAACGACCGAATCGCCGCCACCATCACCGGATCCTCCCACGCTTCGATGATCTTCCGTTCCTCCGGTGCCAGTGAATCGATCTGGCAGCGTTTCATGAAATTCGCGCGGCTCGCGTCATCGATCACGACCGCGACATCCGGCGTGATCCCCTTGCGATGCGGGGTGTTCCCCGATGGCGTGTGATAGGTGGCGATGGTGAGCCGCAACGCCGTGCCGCCGCCCATCGGGATGATGTTTTGCACGGAGCCCTTGCCGTAGCTGACCTCGCCGACGACGATGGCACGCTTCAAATCCTGAAGCGCGCCGGCGGTGAGTTCGGAGGCGGAGGCGGACATCCGGTCGAGCAGGACGACCAGCGGATAGTCGCGTTTCCGGCGTTGCCGGTCCGGTGTTTTCAGCGGCTCCGCCGACTCCCCTTCCCGGCCGCGAGTGGTGACTACGGCGGTGTTGGGCGGCAGAAAAAGTCCGAGGATTTTCACCGTTTCATTCAAATCGCCGCCGCCGTTTTCGCGGAGATCGAAGACCAGGGATTTCATGCCGCTGTCTTCGAGTTCGTCGAGGGCGGCTTCCATTTCACGGGCGCAACCGCTGCCGAAAATCGCTAGACGGAGGTAGCCGATCCCAGTTTCTTTGTTCCAGATTTTCGACTCGGCGACCGAGCGCTGCTCCACCACGCGATGGACGAGCGCCACCTCGACCGGCTGAGGAGCCGCCGGCGACTTGAGCAACAGGCGGGTGGTCTCGCCCGCGGCACGGCGCAGCGGTCCGAGCAACTCGGAGAAATCCACGCCCTGGGTTTTCCGCCCGTCGATTTCCAACAGCCCCGAACCGGGCAAAACCCCGGCAAGCGCCGCCGCCCCCAGCGGCGAAACGGCGGCGATGTAAGGCCCGTCATCGCGCAAACCGAGGGTGATCCCGAGCGACGGCAACTCCGGATTGAAATCCTTGTGGTCCTGCATCTGCCGGGCCATCTCCGGGTGCATGAACGACGAGTGCGGATCGAGGCTGGCGAGCATTCCTTCGAGCGCATGGTTGACCAGCCGGTCGTAAGCCAGCCGGTCCACATCCGGGTGTCGCTTGCGGACCGCTTCCAGGACTTCCACGAACCGCTCGATCGCCGGATAAGCCGCCTCATCGGGATCGGGCGGCGCGGCAAAAGCGACCGAGCTGATCCCGCAAAGCAGACAGAGGAATTTCATGGCCGCAGAGGTAACATTTGCAGCTGCGGGCGATAGAGAAAAATCCTCGGCCGCCGCCATCGATTTTAAAAATAATTTCGGTTGCGGGAAGGCGGGCTCGCGGTAGTCTGCTGACGACTGCTGTGTACGACTAATTTGGTAGCTGGCCCGAACCGATATGATTGAACCGGGGTCATCTTCCGATGGACGATGTCACGCCTTTTCAGGAAGACGGAAAACCATTGGACGACCCCACTTATTGAGTTTACGGAACGTGGCTCACAGCGCCAAGGACGGCACAGCGGTTTTCTTTTTTCATGGCTTGATTTGACCCAGCCCTGCATGGTCTCGCGCGTGATGCGATTTGCAGTGCTGGGCAGCGGGAGCGGGGGAAATGCGGCGGTCGTCGAGTGCGGCGGGCTGCGCCTGATGATCGATGCGGGGTTGAGCGCGAAGCAATTGTCGCTGCGGCTCAATCAGGTGGGAATCGATCCCGCGTCGCTGGACGGGATTTTGCTCACCCACGAGCACGGCGACCATGTCCGCGGGCTGAAGGTTTTCCTCAAACAGCACCCGGTGCCGGTGTTCACCACGCCGGCCACGGCGCGGGTGGTGCGGGAGAATGGGATCGAGGGCGGGACGTGGAAATTTTTCGAAGCGGGCCAGGTGTTCGCCATCGGCGGAATCGCGGTGGAGACCTTCGCGATCCAGCATGACGCGGTGGACCCGGTGGGTTTCGTGGTCGGGCATGACACGCGGCGGCTTGGATTTCTATCCGACGCGGGGTTCGTCACCCGCAGCATGACCGAACGGCTGCGCGGGCTGGACGGGATTTTCGTGGAGGCCAACTACGACGAAGGCCTGCTGGAGGCGGACACCAAGCGACCGTGGTCGATCAAACAACGGATCAGTTCGCGGCACGGGCATTTGTCCAACGGCCAGGTCACCGAGTTGATCCGCGACATCTCCCACCCGGCGCTCGGGCGGGTGGTGCTCGGTCACTTGAGCTCGGACTGCAACACGCCGGAGATCATTCTATCCATGCTCCGGAACTGCCTAGCAGATCTCGGTCATGGCCACGTCGGCCTGCACTGCGCGGGCCAGCACGAGCCGACGGCGTGGTTCTCGTTTTAAGTTTTGGAGGCGGTCGGCGCTCACCTGCGCCACAGGACGAAACCCGCGGTGGTGAGCACCAGCAGCGCGAAAGAGCGCCGCAGGGCCAATTCGGGAAGCCGGGACACCAGTTTTCCGCCGATGAGCACCCCCGCCGCGGCGATGACGGAGAAGACCGCGGCTAACAGCCATGGAACCGGTGCCTCTCCCAAATGACTGATGAATCCCGACGCCGAGTTCGCGGCGATGATCGCGAGCGAGGTGCCGGTCGCCACGCGCAGCGGGAGTCTGGCGAATTTCACCAGCGCGGGCAGCAGCAGGAAACCACCGCCCACGCCGAGAAAGCCGGTGAGCACGCCGACACCCGCGCCGGCCAAAAGGCAACGGACAGGGTGGCACTCCGGCTCAGGCTGAAGCGTGGTGTTTTTCACCAAAAGCATTCTCACAGCCACCACGATCATGAGGACGGCGAAGGAGATCATCAACACCGCGGGAGAAACCAGGTCTGTCAATTTCGCGCCGAAGATCGCACCCAGCATGCCGGCCCCCGCGAACGTGCCGGCAGCGAGGAAATGCAGTTCCCCCGCTCTCGCGCGCTGCCAGGCGCCGACCAGCGCGGCGGATCCCACGATCAACAAGCTCAGGCTGATCGCCTCGCGTGGCGCGACTCCCGCCAGATAGACGAGAACCGGCAGGGTGAGGATGCTGCCACCCGCACCGGTTAGTCCGAGGGAAAGTCCGATGGCCACGGCACCTAGCAGCGCGAGCGGAGTCATGATTTCAGGTGGTTTGGAATTTCCGCGAAGTCGCCATCGACATGCACGACCTCGCGTCCCTGGCTGGCCAGATAGGCGGCGGCGATGCCGGCCCGCAGGCCGCTGCCGCACTGGACGTAAAGCGGCCCGCCGGACGGCACCTCATCAAGCCGCGCGGCGAGGCGGGTGTAGGCGATGTTTTTCGCTCCGGTGACGTGACTGGCGGCGAATTCATCCGCTCCACGCACGTCGAGCACCAGCACGCCGGCCTGAAGTTCCCGTGTGGAAACGCGTCGGATACTGGCGGTGAAATCAGTGGCGGCGAGCGCCTCGTCGACCGGAATCCACGCCTCGACGCTATCCAACCCGATGCGGATCAACTGGCGCACCGCTTCGTCGAGCTGGCTTTGATTTTCAATGACCAACAGGATGCGGGCGTTTTCATCCACGTAAGATCCGGCGGCGACAGGCAGCTTGCCGCCCGGCATGGGAGCCGAAAGCGAGCCTTGCAAATGCCTGCCAGCAAAAGCCGCGCGATCCGACCGCAGGTCGAGAATGGCGCGGTCCTTTTTTCCGATCCACGAGCCGAGCTGGTCCGCGGTGATCCGGCTGGGGAGCGGGAGCTTGCCTTCCGGCAAAAGCGCGGGACCGAGGCGGTTGTCGCGCTTCATCCGGGCGAAATAGCGGGGCGGCTCGGGCTGGCCGTGGAGGATGTCGCTCACGAACTTGTCCTCGCCGGCGGTCAGCGCCTCGCGGAAGGCGGGGTTGAATTTCCTTTCATAACCCAGAACGCTGTTAGGAATCGCGCCGAGCGCCTTGCCACAAGCGCTGCCCGCACCGTGCGCGGGAAGGATCTGCAGGTGTGCCGGCAAGTCCGCCGTCGCCCGCAGGCTCGCGTAAAGCGTTCTCGCGCTGGGCTCCATGACTCCGGCCTGGCCGGCGGCGCTCTCCAACAAGTCCGGGCGGCCGACATCGCCGACGAAGATGAAATCCCCGGTCAGCAACGCCATCGGCTCGTCCGCGCCGCCGCCGATGTCGGTGACGAGGAAGCTCATGTGCTCCGGCGTGTGGCCGGGAGTTAGAAGCGCCTTGAACTCGATGTTTCCGACGCGGAAGACATTGCCGTGTTTGAGAAAACGGGCGTTGGAGTGACCCTTCGCCCACTCGAACTGCCAGTCCGGCCCGCCTTCTTCCGAGAGATAAGCAGTCACCCCGTGGCGCTCCATCAGCTCGCGGGCCCCGCTCAGATAATCGGCGTGGATGTGGGTGTCCGCGACGGCGGTGATCCGCAGGCCGTTTTCCTCAGCGACTTGGAAATAGCGGTCGAGATCGCGCTCGGGATCAATGACGATCGCTTCGCCGGTGCGCTGGCAGCCGATCAGATAGGCGTTCTGGGCGAGCGAGGAATCGATGATTTGACGGAGGAACATGGCGGTGAGGGTTGGAGGTTAGATCGAACACGAGTTGCCGGCGCACTTGGTGCCGGAGCGTTGGTTCCAGGGCATTTTCGCCAGCACCATCGCCATGCCGCACCAGTCGGTGACGCCGGCGAAAATCAGGCCGGCGCCGACGAAGGCGCTGAGCCCGTAGAATCCGGCATGCACCCAGGTGCCAAGAATCACGCCGAGAAGCACCAGCGATCCGGCGGCGATCCGCACCTGGCGCTCTAGCGAAACCGCCTTCGCACCCCGCTCCACCGGCAGTCCGGCGCTTTCCCAAGCGGCCACGCCGCCATCGAGAATCACCAGATTCCCGCAACCGGCGGCCTCGAGTTTTTGGCAGGCCTGTTCGGCGCGTTTTCCGCTGCGGCAGACAATCACGCATTCTCGGTCTTGCGCCGCAGCATACTTCACGGCTTCCACGTCGAGACGGTCAAGCGGCATCAGGACGGATCCTGGGATGTGGACCTCGCCGTATTCCGCGGGTGTGCGGACATCGATGACGTTGACGGACTTGCCGGATTGGAGGTCGGTGTTGAGTTGTTCGGGTTGTATTTTCATAAAGTTGCTTGCGACAAGCTCAACCGGGACGCAGCGAGACCCGCCGATCTGAAATTCTAGTCCTTAAACACCGGAAAACCCGCCGACGGACGCAGTTTCAAAGGCGGCTCGATCTGGAAAGATTCCGAATCCCCGATCTGGTAGGATCCGTAGGCGATGGGGATGACGGTCAGCAGCAGCGCGGGCTCGTCCTCGTGGATGATCTTGGAAATGTGGACGACGGCCGCGCAATTCGGGCTCTTTTTGACGCTCAGGATGTCGCCGGATTTGAAGGAGCCCGCGACCTCGGCCTGATGCGTCGGGAACACGTATTCGATGAAAACCGGATACGGCAGCGGCTTGGTGAAGTCGTCGGGTTTCACCAAGGCTTGCGCGCGGATGACGATGCCCGGATCAAAGAAATCCTGCGGGCTCAATTTCCTGATCCGCCCGACCTGATAGTCGCCCTCGATGTAGTTCAACAGAAGCGGCCGGTCGAAATTCGTGAGGTAATTCCTCATCAACAGGGAATTCGCCCGGACGCGCTCTTCCTCGGTGTAACCGAAATACCGCTTGTAGAGCTCCTTGTGGGCCAACGCATTGCCGTTGGGGACATCGAGCACGGTGTAGCGCTTCAGCACCGGCGAACGACCGAGTTTGCCGAGAATCTCGTAGTTTCTCGGAATTTCCGGATGGCCGAACACATGCAGGCAGACCGCCCAGCTGACGATCGCGAAACAAAGCGCCAGGGCGTTCGCCAACAACCACCAGAAATAGGCGGGACGCGACGGCGGCAACTCTTCGACAATGCGGGGCACGACGGCTTGAAAGGATCAGGGTGTGCCGCAAGCCTCGCCGTCCGGCACCGCGTGGGCACCCGCAGGCTCGTCGGATGTTTCGAACGAGGTGCCGCAGCCACACGAGCGCGCGGCGCGGGGGTTGTGGATCTTGAATCCGGCGTCGGTCAGGTCATCGGAGTAGTCGATTTCACATCCCCGCAAGCGGTCGAAGCTGTCAGCGGCCACGATCACGCGGGCCGCACCAGCTTCGACGACCTCATCGCCGGGCTCCGGATCTGCCACGTTCATCTCGTATTGCCAGCCGGCACAGCCGCCGCGGCGAACGGCGAGACGCAGGCCCGACTGGGCGGACTTGGCCTTGCTCGCGAGGAGTTTGCCGAGTTCTTCGATGGCTTTGGGAGTGACGGTAATCATGTTCGATGGTGCAACCTAAGTGCTTCCCGGCGATTTGAAACCGGAAATCCGCACAAGCTCAATCACGATCACTTCTTGCACGAAATGAAAATCCGGACGATTGGACTTCCCTGCGTCGCGAAGTCCCGTGAATCCTTGGATTTCCCGGTAATTCAAATCGGAAGAAAGGTCTTGACGGGTCCCCGCTGCGCCTCTTCATTCCGCTCCGCCTGCGATTTCCCCGCCGTGCCCCTAGGCTAGGTGGGGTGTCTCCAGATTTTTGACTCAAGCGCATTTATTCCATGTCTTCATCCAAATCTTCTTCCAAGAAATCCGCCGCAAAACCCCAGGTAAAGGTTCCAAAAGCAGCGACAACCAAGGAAGACCCGAAGAGCAAAAAACCGGCAGCTCCGGTGAAAGAGGCCAAGTTGAAAAAACCTCAAGTCGTGGTCCCCGCTCCCAAAGCCGCTCCCAAAGCGCCCGTGAAAGCCGCCCCGAAAGTTGTCATCAAGACTCCCGCCAAGGCCGTGGTCATAGCCAAGCCGAAGGCCGTGGTCGCCGCGAAGCCCGCGCCTGCCAAGCCCAAAAAGGAAGTGCCACAACCCGTCGCCAAAGCTGCGCCTGCCCAGCCGAAAAAGGAAGTGCCGCAACCCGTCGCCAAAGCCGCGCCTGCCCAGCCGAAAAAGGAAGCGCCGGAGCCAATCGTCAAAGCCGCGCCCTCCAAAGCCAAAAAAGACGTCCCCGCCAGCGGCGAAACCAAGGCCAGCACCAAGGCGGGAGACGCCCCAAAACGCCGGATCGACACTCCTGAAATCCAGGAAAAAATCCGCGAACTCATCAAGCTCGCCAAGGAGCAGGACTACCTGACCTACGACGACATCAACGAGATTCTCCCTAACGACCTTGTCGATCCCGACGACGTCGAGGCCATCATGGAGCGGCTCCGCAACATGGAGTTCGACATCATCGATGCCTCCGAAGTCGATCGCTACAAGGACAAGAAGCGCGACGAAGGCGACGGCGAGGAAGAAGACGTCAAGGCCGACCAGAAACTCGACATCCTCGACGACCCGGTCCGGATGTATCTCAAGCAAATGGGCCAAGTCCCACTGCTCACCCGCGAGCAGGAAGTGGAAATTTCCAAGCGCATCGAAGATGCCGAAATCGAAGTTGCAAAGCATCTCCACCTCTTCGGATTCGTCACCGATTCCTATCTCGAACTCGCTGAAAAGCTCAACAAGGGCAAGGAGCGCTTCGACCGCGTCATCCTCGACAAGAAGATCGAGTCCCGCGAGCGCTACATGAAAGGCCTCCCGAAACTCTGCGACCAACTCAAGCAGCTTCACCACGAGAACGACGACCTGTTCCGCCAGCTTTCCGCCAAAAATCCGCGCGGCAAAAGGAAGCTCGAGGAGGAGTTCCAAAAGAACATCCAAACCCTCAACCGCGTCTTCACCCGCTTCTATTACAAACAGAAAGTCGTCGAGGATTTCTGCGAGCAAGTGGATGAATACATGCAGAAGTTCTGGAAATACGGCCGCAAACTTCAGATCGATCCGGAAGACAAGGAGTTCGTCACCAAGATGCGCGAAGTCCAACAACGGACGTGGCACACTCTGGAAACCTTCGAAGAAGCTAACAATCAACTCCGCCACTGGCTCAAGGAAGCACTTAAGGCGAAGACCGAAATGGTCGAGGCCAACCTCCGCCTCGTCATTTCCATCGCCAAGAAATACACCAACCGCGGCCTCTCCTTCCTCGACCTGATCCAAGAAGGCAACATGGGCCTCATGAAGGCGGTCGAGAAATTCGAATACCGCCGCGGTTATAAATTCTCCACCTACGCCACTTGGTGGATTCGCCAGGCGATCACTCGCTCCATCGCCGACCAGGCCCGAACGATCCGGATCCCGGTGCACATGATCGAGACGATCAATAAGCTGATGCGCGTGCAGAAACAACTCGTCCAGGAATACGGCCGCGAGCCTTCCCCGGAGGAAATCGCCGACGAAATCCACTTGCCCGTCGAGCGCGTGCGCGCCGTGTTGAAAATGGCCCAGCAGCCGATTTCGCTACAAGCGCCTGTTGGAGATTCGGACGACACTTCCTTCGGTGACTTCATCGAAGACAAGGCCGCCGACAACCCGATGGAGGAAGCCGGCTTCTCGATGCTCAAGGACAAGATCAAGGACGTGCTCGACACCCTAACCGAGCGCGAGCGCGAAGTTCTCGAACAACGCTTCGGCCTCAAGGATGGTTACAGCCGCACCCTCGAAGAAGTCGGCCGCCAGTTCCAGGTCACCCGCGAACGGATCCGTCAGATCGAAGCCAAGGCCCTGCGGAAAATGCGCCACCCCACCCGGATTCGCAAACTCGAAGGCTTCATCGAACTTCCGGGGGCGTGAAGCACTGCATCGCGGGAGTTTCCTCTCTGCGGGACGATCCTGAAACCCCCTTTGGTGGAGCCTCCGATGCGCTAATGCCTGCCCAAGCCGGAGCGCAGGGCAGTGGCGGTTGCCCCCGCAGGGAAATCAAATCCCCTTCCTCAAATCCCGCAAACTCCACAGCATCCCTGTTGCGGCCGCCGCGTCGCCGCGCATCTTCCCAGCCCCGTCCCTGCGTTTCTTCCCGAAACGATCGCGGGCGTTCGCAAACGCCTCGTTCACGAAACTCCGGCTTCCGATCACCGCCCCGTCCGTAAAATACCTCACCCGGCAGCGCTGCATTTTGCCCCGCGATAGCTCGCCCGCACGCTCAGTCTCACGCTCGGCGTCCGCTACGCCCATGCCCTTGCGCGTCAGCTTCGTTTCCTCCGCGCCATCCCGGCCGGTCCGCGTCTCGGTCTTCTCCACCGCCCCCGCCATCAATAGTTTCCGGTATTCCCGCGAAACATCGTTCGCCCAAATCGAATCATCCGCCCCGCATCCCTTGTGCGCCCGCAGCGCCCGCACCAGGCCGGCCCGCGCCGTTTTTCCGTTGCCCTGTCGCCTCAGCGTCCCATCGTGGCTTTGTAGATGCCTAGCGGCCTCGTCAGCGTCCATCCCCGACTTCCGGCAATGCCACGTGGCTTTCATGAGCCAAAGATTTATTCCGTCCCTCGGAGGCGGTGGAAGTGGATCTACCGTCTTTGTGATTTCGCGGAGGATCATGCTTGGCCATCCTTCCCGCTATCCTCAGTTGTCGATCAGGTCGAGCATCCTCGAAAACTCCCTATCGGATCGGCGGTTATTCGTGCCGGAAACGAAGGGATCTATCTAGATTTCCTCGTCGATCTCGTCGATCTCGTCGTGATCGGCCTCGGTCAGCAGGCTGTTGATGAACAGCGCGTGATCGTGGACAGTCACCGGGCGGCGGCGGCAGCTTGGCGGGCAAGGCCGGACTCGATGACGTTTCCCCGCATTCCATTGGCGTCATCGCCCCGCAGTCGCTTGGCGTATCGCTCCGCATCGGCGAGCTTGATGAAGAACTTTCGTTCTCTTCTTCCGTTCCCGGACATGGCCGGCGGGACGGATACCATCCATCCATCGGTGGTTTCGGCAGGTGTAAATGAGGGTCGTTTTGGCATGGCGCCTGCCATTACCCTAACACAACAGAACGGTGTTTGTCAATATTGGCTTAACGAGGAAGCACGTAACCCTTTGAAAACCAGAGCCGGCTATCAGAGTCGAACTGATGACCTACTGATTACAAATCAGTTGCTCTACCACTGAGCTAAGCCGGCCTGTGTTCCTGCGGAACGAGGCGGAGTATTCTCATTCCGGCCGTGGCGGAAAGCGCAAATTCCAATCGGCCGAGGAATTTATTTCGCGGCCGGTCGCGATGCCGCGCCCCAGGCCCCGCAATGCGCCACGTTTGACATGTAACCCATTTCATGGAGATAATTCCGCCTTGAAATCCACTCCCGGCGTGCCGACGTCGTCCTTGGACCTCCATCTTCTCAAATCTCCAATTCAGTGCTCCCATCCCTCACCGGCCAATCCCCCGAAAATCTCGCCGCCTGGCTCAAGGACGCCGGGGAAGCTTCATTCCGCGCCGATCAGATCCTCGAATGGGTGTGGAAAAAAAAGATCACCGCCATCGAGGCGATGACCAACCTGCCCGCCGCCCTCCGCGAGAAACTGACAAATTCCTTCCGCCTCGCCGCGCTCGAACACAGCACCACCCAGGGCTCCGCCGACACCACCCGCAAGTTCCTCTTCCGCCTGCACGACGGCCGCTACGTGGAAAGCGTTCTGATCCCGGCGAACCCCGCGCTCTACGGCGAGAAATCCGACCGCCGCACGCTCTGTGTTTCCTCGCAGGTCGGCTGCGCTTACGGCTGCAAGTTCTGTGCTTCCGGCCTCGCCGGCTTCACCCGCAATCTCGACGCCGCGGAAATCGCCGGGCAAGTCCTCGCCGCCGAGCAACTCTCCGGCGAGCGCGTCGATTCGCTGGTCTTCATGGGCATGGGCGAACCGCTCGCCAACCTCGACAACCTGCTAGAAGCTATTGCCTTGATCACCGGTCCGAAAACCCTGCATCTCGGCGCGCGGCACCTCACCATTTCCACCTCTGGCCTCGTTCCGCAGATCAAACAGCTCGCCGAGCACCCGCAACAGGTCCGCCTCGCGATCTCCCTCCACGGCGCGACCGACGACGTCCGCCAGCAGATCATGCCGATCAACAAGAAATGGCCGGTCGCCGAACTGTTCGCCGCGCTCGATCATTGGAACGCGAAGAAGACGCAGAAACTCACGCTCGAATACATCCTCATCCAAGACGTCAACGACTCGCTCGAACAAGCCGCCATCCTCGCCCGCCATGCCCGGCGATTAGGCGCGAAGGTCAACCTCATTCCCTACAACACCGTCGAGGGACTGGAATGGAAACGCCCGCCAAACAACCACTGCCGCGCGTTCCAACAAGTGCTAAAAAACGCCGGCGTCACCGCCAACCTGCGCCTCGAAAAAGGCCATGACATCGACGCCGCCTGCGGCCAACTCCGCCTCAAACAAGAGACGGAGGAAGGAATCATCGCCGCGGCTCCTGCCAAGTAGTCCAGCCGATGTCATTGATGCCGACGCAATGTATCGTTTGCGCCGATCGGAAAAACAAACTGTGCGACGCGAAACCACCAAAGACATGATTGACAATATTCCAAAGCCGCGACGTGCCCTTCCGGCGTTTGGTTCCGGAAGCTGGATCACTCTCTCATTCGGGATTCTGTTGGCCTGTGCCACCTGCGGAAAGTCAGCGCAACCTGATCTCGGAAGAACCGGTCTTCCGGAGCCTGGGGAACTCGCCGCATGGGTGCAATCCAGGGAGGCGGTCTTCGATGATGTGCTGGAACTTCAGTCGCTCGCCTATGCCACCCACGGCGAAAACCCACCTCGTGGAGGTTGCCCAGCGCGATCACGATCGCCCACGTCCGGAAATACCAAGGGAGGTTCCTCGAGGAATACGAAGTCGGCCTGTGTGCGTGGGACGATGCGGCGGACCACTCGAAGATCCAAATCCACCGTGACAACCAAATCCTTTACCGGTTGGATTTTGATAGCATCAAGCCGGGCCGCAAGTGATTCACACGAGCCTTGCCGCGATCAGCGCCGCCAGAGTCGTCGGCGTGGCTAGGTTCGCGCGTGTCAGGTCTTCCGCCACGAGTTCGACCTCGAAGCGGTCTTCCACGGCCGCTACCAGCCGGACGATCGCCAGCGAGTCGAGTCCCGCCTCAATCAGATCCCCGTCTTCGGGAAAATCCCAATCCAGGTCGATGACCCCTTCATCGTTCAACCAGTCGATCAGTTCCACAGGGGTCGGTGCTTTCTTGTTCGTTACTTCCATGTGCAAAAACGGTGCTATGACTTTTTAGCCGCTTCAAGCGGAAAGGTTGGGAAAATTTTCCGGCACCTGCGCGGGCGGATTTTCACGGAGGAAGCCGCCTGAAACGCATCGTCCTTGCACGCCCCCGGCAGGGCCGCTAGGACTTCGGAATGCCTTCCCCGCAGCGCTTTCACCACCGGCAGTTCGCCGACGTGAACGCGTTGGTGGCGTTGAAAAAATCGCAGCGGATTTCCGTCTGCATCCCCACGCTCAACGAGGCGGAGACCATCGGGCCGATCGTTTCGATCATCCGAGACTCGCTCGTGCGCGGCGGACTGGTCGATGAAATCCTCGTCATCGACTCCGGTTCCACGGACGCCACTCGCGAGCTCGCTGCAGCCGCGGGAGCCGGCGTCCACCTCGCCTCCGGAATTCTTCCCGACCGGACGAACTATTGTGGAAAGGGCGAAAATCTCTGGAAAGCCCTCCACGTTTCCAGCGGCGACATCATCTGTTATGTCGATGGCGACATCTCGAATTTCCACCCCGGCTTCATCACCGGACTCGTCGGCCCGCTGCTCACCGATCCCGCCATCGACTACGTCAAGGCCTTCTACGAACGCCCGCTTGCCTATGGCGACGAATCCCACTCGACCGGTGGCGGGCGCGTTTCGGAAATCCTCATCCGGCCGCTGATCTCGCTGTTCTATCCGGAGCTCGGCGGCATTCTCCAGCCGCTTTCCGGCGAATACGCCGCGCGGCGCGAGACTTTGGAATCGCTCGCCTTCCCCGTCGGCTACGGCGTGGAAATGGCGCATCTCATCGACCTCGCGCGCGCCGGGAAAATCGACCGCATCGCCCAGACCGACCTCGTCAAACGCATCCACCGCAACCGCGACGACGACGAGCTCGGCAGCATGGCATTCGCCATCCTCCGCGTGGTGCTCCGCCGGCTGGAGCGCGATGGCAAGCTCACCCTCGCCGCCCCCCTGCCCGATCTCTATCAATCGTGGTCGATCAACGGCGAGAGCATCGAACAATTTTCGAAAGCCATCCCCGAGCCCGAGCGACCGGCGGTCCGGCGTGACTCAGGCATTCCTGCCTGATCTTCATTGCCCGCGGGAAGATCAGGCAGGAATGCCTGCATCACAGCCTCGCTAGAACAATAGCCAGAAAAAGAAACCGGCGGAAACCGAAGCGGGGGGACTTCGATTTACGCCGGTATTTCTCTTGCGGGGGGGGGGGGTCGTTTTTCACTGCCAGCTCCCTCGGGGGGGGAGGTTGCTCGCGGCGACTCATGAGAGATACCCCATTTCCGGCCATAAGGATATGGCGTGATCGCGTATGCGCGATCGCGGGGGGTGTGATAAGCCTTGAAATCGGGCGCTTGGGGAGACGTGATGGCCGGGATGAGCAAGGACGCGTTTCTCCACGAGCTGCTGGGCCGGATGTCGGTCGAGGAAATGGCCGGCCAACTCAATCTCCTAACCGGAGCGATGGACGCCACCGGCATGAAGCACTCGGACGATCTGGAAGCCAAGATCCGCGCGGGCCACTGCGGCGCGGTGCTCAATGTATACACGCCCGCCGCGACACGGGCCTTGCAGGAGTTGGCGCTGGCGAGCCCGCTGGGAATCCCGCTGATTTTTGGCTACGACGTGATTCACGGCCACCGGACGATCTATCCGATACCGCTGGGGCTCTCGTGCTCATGGAATCTTGATCTGATCGGACGCTGCGCGCGGATGGCGGCGGCGGAGTCGGCGGCGGACGGGCTGCACTGGGTTTACTCGCCGATGGTGGACATTTCGCAGGACCCGCGCTGGGGGCGTGTCGCGGAAGGAGCGGGCGAAGACCCGTGGCTGGGCGCGCAAATCGCGGTGGCGATGGTGCGTGGCTATCAGGGAAATGATCTGGCAGATCCGACCTCGGTGCTTGCCTGTGTGAAGCACTTCGCGCTCTACGGTGCGCCGATGGGCGGGCGCGATTACCACACGGTGGACATGAGCCGCCGGGAGATGGAGGATACGTATTTCCCGCCGTATCGCGCTGCGATCGACGCCGGGGCGCGGACGGTGATGACCGCCTTCAACGACATCGACGGAATTCCCGCGAGTGCTAACCGCTGGTTGCTCACTGAGCTGCTGCGCGGGCAGTGGGGCTTCCAAGGCTGGATCGTGACCGACTACACCGCGGTGACCGAAATGAAAAACCACGGCACCGCCGCCACCGACGCGGACGCGGCGCGGCAGTCGCTGGAGGCTGGTGTGGACATGGACATGGTGTCGGAAGCATTCCTATCCGAGCTTCCGGCGCTGGTGAAATCCGGAGCCGTCCGCGAAGAGCAGCTCGATGCGGCGGTGCTGCGCGTGCTGGAAACGAAGTGGGATCTCGGGCTTTTCCGCGATCCCCTCGCCCGCTGCAATCACGAGCCGGTGATTCATTCGACCGCGGAAAACAGGAGCCTCGCGCGTGAGGCGGCCCGCGAGTCGATGGTCCTCTTGAAAAACGAAGGCGAAATTCTGCCGCTCTCAAAACACCAAAATATCGCGCTGATCGGCCCGCTCGCCGACAGCCGCCGCGACATGCTCGGCTGCTGGATCGCCGCCGGGGACGAATCGCTCGCCGCCTCGCCGCTCGATGGATTCCGCGAAGTCGCGACCGTGGTTCACGCCCAAGGCTGCGGGATCAGCGAAGCAAACGAGGATTTGTTAGCAGATGCGATCCGCGCGGCCACGCAGGCGGACGTCGTCGTGCTGGTGCTCGGCGAGAACTGGCAGATGAACGGCGAGGCAGCCAGCCGGACGGACATCCGCCTGCCTCAGTGCCAGCGGGAATTGGCGAAACACATTCTTCAAACAGGCAAGCCCTGCGTGCTGGTGACGATGAGCGGACGACCGCTGGAGCTGACTTGGGAGAACTCGCAATTTCCCGCCATCCTCCACGCGTGGGCGCTGGGCACGGAAGGCGGTCACGCGCTGGCCGAGGTGATTTTCGGCGACGCCGCGCCGGTCGGAAAACTCACGATGGGCTTCCCCCGCAGCGTCGGACAATTGCCGATGACATACCGCGAGAAGCCCACCGGCCGGCCCTTCAACGCGACGGAGAAGTATTCCTCCAAGTATCTCGACGCGCCAAATGACGCGCTCTATCCGTTTGGTCACGGCTTGACTTACGCGGCATTTGACTACGGCCCGGTCACCGCCAGTTGCACGGAAATGAAACCAGGTGAACCCATCACTGTTTCCGCCGAAATCACCAATCGCACAGGCCACCCTGCCACCGAGACGCTCCAGCTTTACGTCCGAGACCTCGTCGCCTCGGTCACCCGTCCGCTCAAGGAATTGCGAGGTTTTCAACGGATCACGCTGGATGCAGGGGAATCCAAAGTGGTCTCATTTCAGCTCACCGATGCCGATTTGGCGTTCCCGGGACCGGACTACCAACCGCTCACCGAGCCGGGTGATTTCGTGGCAATGGTCGGCCCCAGTTCTGCCAGCGTGGGTTGCGTGCGTTTCACACGGACCGCGATCAATGGGTGATCCGTGTGCGGCCGCCATCACCCAGCACGCGGACGCGGTCGCCCTCGCTGAAGGACTCCCGCGGATTCACCTCTTGGGTGACGGAAAGCGAGCCGCCGCCATCAAGGTGGACTTGGACTTCAATGCCTTGGCGGGAGCCCATCGACTGCTGCGCATGCGAGCCAGCCACAGCCCCAAGTCCGGCACCGCCGACGGTTGCCAAGGTTCTCCCCGAGCCTCCACCGATCTGGTTACCGAGGACGCCGCCAGCCACGCCGCCGAGAATCATTCCCGCCGTGTTGCCACCTTCAATTTTCACGTAGCGGATCGAGGTGATCCGGCCCTCTCTCACCGTCTGGGCCTGGCCGGCCTCACTGCGAGAATAGGTGTCTCCCGTGAGGCTTTGCTGGGCGCAGGAAACAAAGAAGAATGGTAAGGTGGCGATGGCGATGATGGTTTTCATATCGAGGAAAAACTAAATAGATTCGAGGGTTTGTAAAGCGGCGAAGGCAGGATGCTTGAATTGCGGGTGCTGCATCAAGGTTCCTTTTCCCTTTGCCTTGCCGCAGGAATGGCTTACCAAGAGCGCCCCGCCGCATGAGATTGTTCCGAATCCTTACTTTTAAAGAACTGAAGGGGTATTTCCTGACCCCGTTCGGCTGGGTCGTTCTGGCCTTCGTCACCCTCATGCAGGGCGTCTCGCTGTCCACGGCGATGAAAGGCTTCCGCGACACGCCGGTGCGCGACAGCTTGGTTTACGTGACCTTCCACACGCCGCTGTTCTGGTTCTATTTTCTGTTCATTTTCCCGCTGATCACGATGCGGTTGTTCTCCGAGGAGGAGCGCTCGGGGACATTGGAAACGCTGCTCACCGCGCCGGTGCGGACTTGGCAGGTGGTGTTTTCGAAATACGCGGCGGCGATGATTTTCTACACGGTGCTGTGGATTCCGGGGCTCGTGCAGTTCAAGATGTTCGAGTGGGTGACGGATCTTCCGCCCGCCTGGACGCCCGGCGCGCTCGGCGGGGCCTTCACCGCGGTCATGCTGATGGGCGCGGCGTTCACTGCCATCGGCTGCCTCGCCTCGGCGCTAACATCGAGCCAGATCATCGCGGGGATTTTCACCATCGGGCTGCTGGTCATCCAGTATTTCATGGGATTCGTCACGATCATCTGGGGCGAGTCGTTCGCGGGCGCGGCGTTCTTCCATTACATCTCCTCGCAGCAGCATTTGCATTATTTCGCTAGCGGCTTGTTCGACACGCGGCCGGTGGTTTATTTCCTGAGCCTCGCGATCTTCGTGCTGTTCCTGACCTATCAAGTCGTCGATTACCGTCGCTGGCGCCGTTGAGTTTCCTGATTTTTTCTTCATGTCCGATCCTTCCTCCGAGCCTCAAGGAAAACCCGCCCGCCCGCTGAACCGCTGGGGGCTGGGCACGCTTTCCGTGCTCCAGATCGTCTTCCTCGCGGTCACCCTCATCGCGCTGAATTATCTAGCAGTCCATCATTTCACCCGCGTCGATCTTAGCCGCGAGGCCGCTTACACGCTCTCGCCATCGACGACGCACTACCTGAAAGACAAGGTTCTCAGCGGGCGCGAGAAGCCGATCAAGTGGATCATGGCCTTCCGCCGGAGCTCGCCGTTTTACGAGCGGGTGCGGGCGCTGGCAGAGGAATACGCGCGCCTTTCCGATGGGAAAATCCAGTTGAAAATCGTCGATCCGCTCCGCAGTTCCGACCGCACACAGGAAGTCACCGCGGCCTACGGCCTGCCGCTCACCAAGGACCTCATCGTCATGGACGCGCGGACCGACGACGGCCCGATCTCCACCGAGGACAAGAACGGCAACCGCATCCTCCACCCTAACGTGAAGCTCATCGTCGCCGACGACATGGCCATTTACACCACCGCCGATTCGCAGCGGAAGATCACTGGCTTTCAGGGCGAGGACGTCCTGACGGCCCGCCTCGTCGAGTCGATCGAGGGCCGCGCGCGCAAGATGGCTTTCCTCGCAGACAAGAGCCGGATCGATTCAGAGGGCGAAAACTCCCCCGCCAAATCGCTGCTCGACACCCTCCGCTTTCAAAACGTCGATCTCCAGGGCATCAATCTATCCGGCCTCGCGGAAATCCCCGCCGATCTCGAAGGCGTCGCGCTGGTCGCCCCGAAATACGACCTGACCGACGCCGAGCTCGCGGTGTTGGAAAAATACTGGACCACCCCGCGCTCGGCCATGCTGGTGCTGCTAGAGCCCGGCGACACGCTGCCGAAATTGCGCGCCTTCCTCCGTGGCAACGGCATCACGCCCCGACGCGACCGGGTGATTTCCCTCGTGGACAAGCGCATCGACACCACCGCTCGCGGCGTGTTCACGGCCGGCGTGGATTTCACCAAGGACTTCGCCGGCCAAGCGACCGTGTTCGAGGGCGCGACCTCATCGCTCGAAGTGCGCGAAGGCGCGGAGGACTTGATGAACAAGCAGGTGAATCCGATCGGTCTGATCCAGGCGGCGGACGGATTCTGGGGCGAGACGAAATTCGGAGGGAAAGACACCAGCTTCGACGAAAAGGAAGACACCAAGCCGCCCTTCCATCTCGCCGCCTGCGTCACCCGCGGCGCCGCCAGCGACGACCGCTTCGCCGCCGCCACCTCGCGGATGGTGGTCATCGCCAACACCGATTTCCTCGAACCCAAGCGGCAGCGCGCGGAGAACATCGACTTCCTCGCCTCGTCCGTGAACTGGCTGATGGACCGCCAGTCGCTCGCCGGCATCGGCCCGCGCTCGCTGGCCACTTACAAGCTGCCGCTTCTCGACGCGCAGGTCTCCTTCATCAACCGGGTGAACCTGTTCTTCCTGCCCGCGTTCCTGATCCTGGCGGGAGCCTTCGTCTGGTCCTCGCGCCGCGCCTAACTTGTCATGCGCTCCCTCGGCCTCACCCTCATCCTCGCGCTGTTAGCCGTCCTCGCCTGCGGACTGGCCGGCTGGCAGTGGAAGGAAGGAAATTTCAACTCCGTGCTCGGCGCGCCCCCTGTCCCGCTCGGCGGGCGGATCTATGCCTCGTTCACTCCAGGCGAGGTGAAGCACATCGAGATCTCGCGCAACGGGGTCATCGCCAGCTTCGATCTCGGTGAAAACGGCTGGCAAGCCACGCTGCCGTGGCAGGACCGCATGGACCCGCGCGCCGCCGTCAGCATCATCAATTTCACCCTCGGCCTGCACGTCGAGGACTGCGCCGCCCGCGACGACATCGACCCACAAAAAGCCGGACTCAGCGATGGCTGCGTCAGCGTCCGGCTGGAAGGAAAAGACCACACCCTGCTCGCCAGATACAAAATCGGCCGCGTCACTCCTTGGCTGGCCACCGTCAAAGACATCGAGAAGCCCGTGCCCACCGTTTTCATCCACCCCCGCGACGAGGGCCGCAAGCGGTTCATCTACGCCTGCACCGGCGACATTTCCCCGCTCTTCAAGGACGGTTTGAAATTTCTCCGCGACCACCGCCCGTTTTATTTCAATCCCATCGCCCTCCAGAAAATCCGCATCCGCGCCGAGCAAGGCGAGCTCACCCTCGGCCGGGAAACCCCGAAAAGCCCGTGGCGCGTCGTCAAGCCGCTCGACCTCGCCACCGATCCCGCGGCCATCAAATCGCTGATCGAAGGGCTCTACGAACTGCAGGCGGTGAAAGTCTCCGACCGCGCCTCGGTCACGCTCCCGGCCAATGGCACTCTCGCCAAATCCGGGCAGATCGCCCTCTCCTCGTTTGGCTCGGATACCGAAACCGTGTTGGAAATCTTCCCTCGCGAGACCCCCGAGGCACGCGACGTGCGGGCTTCTATCAGCGACCGCCCGGACACCATCTTCAGCCTGCCGCTCAAGCCCGAGCCGAACCTCGTCTCTCTGGCAGACCTGCCGCTTGCCATCAACGACCTGCGCGACGCCACCCTCACCAATCTCAACATCCAATCCCTGCGCGGCATCCTGATCCAGCCCGCCACCGGCGCGGAAATCCTCATCTCACGCACGCCCCCGCAACCGTGGACTGCCAGCATCGACGGCCAATCGCAGGAAGCTAACGAAGAGCGCCTTTTCACCCTGCTCAAGGCGGTCACCGAAGGCCGCGCCATCGGCTTTGAGACCGACGCCGCCACCGACTTCACCCCCTGGGGACTGCACCGGCCGTTTTTGAAACTCAGCTTCCTCGGCAAGGACAACCAGACGATCAACCTCGCCTTCGGTATCGACGCCAAAGGCGGCTATTTCGCTAACCGCCTCGGCACGCCGACGGTGATGCGCGTGGATCAATCGCTCGTTAGCTCCATCGCCGTGCGCCCTTACGAGTGGCGGCCGGCGCGGCTCTGGTCGCTCGACCGGGTCAACCTCATGGCCATCGAGCGCAAGTCCGGCACCGAGCCGCCGCTGATGCTGCGCTATGATTTCAACAAGGAGGAATGGACCGCCAGCCGAGACAGCAAGGACATCACCCCGTCGCTCGATCCGGCGCGGGCGAACTACATGTTAGGAATCCTCGAAGCACTCAAAGTCAACCGCTGGCTCTCTCCCGACGACGAGTCCGCCGCCAAGGCGCTGCTCAGCCCGACCCTCACCTTCAAGGTCATCGAAAAAAGCACCAACGACACCGGCGACTTCACCGGGCTCGTCAGCCGCGAGATCACGCTCGCGCCCGGCAGCGCCGGCGCGAACCCCGCGTTTTATTACGGCCGCCTCAACTCCGATGCCCATCCGTTCCTGCTCGACCGCGACACCTACGGCAAGCTCGCCACGGACCTGTTCGAAAAGGAGTAGGCTCACGCTTCACGCGTGCCGCGTGGTGAAGAAGATTTCCATCCGGTGGTGGAGATCGTCGTAGAAGCGCTTCTTGATCGCTTCGAAGGCGGCGAGCTTGTCGCTCTCCGCAAGACCGATGGATTGCTCCTCAAGCCTCATTTTCTCGGCGAAGGATTTTTCCATCTCGACGAGGGAGTCGAGAAACTCGCGGGCGGCGCGGGTGTGCTCGACGCCGTCGACGAGCGCGTTTTCCAGGCGGGAATTCCGGGTGACGGCGATGAGATTGCCGCTGGATAGTTGGTCCATGTAGCGCGTGCGGCTCTGGCGGAAGGCGCGGTGCTCGGTGTCGAAGGTGATTTCATCGCGGTCCACCAGCGAATCGTAGGGACCGGCCTTGGTGAAAAATTTCACGATCAGCGGGATGGTGTCCACCAGCATGAAGAGCAATGTCAGGACGATGTAAGTATAGAACGCGAACTGCCCGCCTTGGTTGCCGGCCTTGAAAAGCGCGTGGAGTGCGAGCGTCTGGGTGAGGATGTCGCGGCGGGGTTCGGCGCGCAGCGCGGTGAGGCGGTTAGTCTCCTCGGTGGCGACGCCGGCGAGTTCCCCCTGCACGCGGTTGAGCTCGGCGAGGCGGGTGTCGATCTGCTGCTTGATGGTGCCGCGGAGTGAATTCTGTTGGGTGACGAATTGGTCGGCCTGGTCGTTTTCGACTTTCTGTTTGAGTCCGGCGACGCGCTCGGCTTCGGTTTTGTTCGCGGCGGCGATTTCCGCGAGCTTGGTTTCGAAGAGCTGGATGGCGGCCCCTTCCGCTTGGCGCGACTGGGTCTGGAGGGTGGATTTCTCGGCGGTGAGGTGTTCGAGCAGGCCGCCGAGGCGCTTGGATTCCTCGCGGCGCGGTTCGAGTTGGTCGGAGCGGATCGAGCGGGCGCGCGGGCCTTCGCCGCGCAGGCCGGAGCGCTGGCCGTTGAGCTCGCTCTCGAACTCGGCCTGCCAGAAACCGAGCTCGGTCTGGAGCTTGGCATATTGCGGCGAGAACTCGGCGGATTGTTTTTCGATCACCGCCAGGCGCTCGCGGAACGGCGCAGTGCCCTCGTCGATCGCGGCCTTCAGCTCGGTCTGCTGCTCTGCGGTGAGGCCGGGAATGGCGGACTTGGCGTCCTCGTTTTCCTGAAGGATGAATCGCGCCTGGAAGGACTCGTCCCACTTGGCCCGCTGCTCGGCGAGCGCGGTTTCCAGCACCGTGACTTGGCTGCGGACCTTCTCCTTCTCCACCGCGAATCCCGCGCGAGCGACCTCGATTTCCGCCGCGCGGTCTTTTTCGATCACCGAGGATACCGTGTCGCGAAATAACAGCAGCACCAGCGGGTGGGCGATGGTAATCCCCATCAAAATGGCGACGACGAGGCGCAGGGAAAATTGCGAGAGCTTGCGGAAAACCGACGCATAAGCCCGGTAGCCGGCGAGCAGCGCGCGGTCGATGGTAAGGATGATGAATGCCCACACCGCCGCGACCGGATAGATGACGCGGGCGTTGTCGGTGAGTGTCGAGAGCGCGTAGGCGCACGCGATGAAGGCGAACGCGCATGGCACCAGCACGGTGGCTCCGAAGGCGACGTATTTTCGCTGCTCCCAAGCCGGGCATTGTTCGAGAGTCTCGGTGCCGGCTCCGGAGAGCCAGAAGAACGCGCGTTTGATGGAGTGCATGGATTTTGGAGAGCTAAGTGGTCTCTACTTACGGACTTTGCGGGATATTTCAATATTAGTTTGGAGTCATGATTCATCTGGATCATAATTTCTTGGTGGATCAATCGTCGGGTCGCCCGGCGGGAAGCGGAGGAAGCCGCGCGGCTTTTCAACCTGAGCGGCAGGCGGCGTGGCTCGCACGCGGATTGCATGATCGCCGCGACCGCCATCGTTTCCGGCGTGCCGCTGGCCACTTTCAACAGCGCGGATTTCCAGCGGTTGCTGCCTTTCGGATTGGTGCTCGAAGGTTGAGGTTGCCGGATTTATCCGGGCACCTAGTCTCCGGCAAATGTTGAACCGCTTTTACGGAGCTTTTGACACGGAGCGGCGCTCGGGCGCCTGCGACGGGTCTGACTATCGGACACCCTTCCAGATCGACCGCGACCGCGTGCTGCACACGCCCACGTTCCGGCGCTTGCAAAACAAGACGCAGGTGTTCTGGAGCGGCGAGTATGACTTCTATCGGACGCGGCTGACGCACTCACTCGAAGTCGCGCAGATCGGCAAGTCGATTTCCTACTGGCTCAAGAGCCAGTCGGACGGACCGCTCGGAGACGATTTTTTCATCGACCCAGACCTGGTGGAAGCCATCTGCCTTTCGCACGATCTCGGGCATCCGCCGTTCGGACATGCCGGCGAGCGCACCTTGAACCACCTGATGCGCGGGCACGGCGGCTTCGAGGGCAACGCCCAAACACTGCGCCTGCTCTCCGAGCGGATTTTCTCCGCCAAACGCAGCGGCATGGACCCGACGCGGGCGTTTCTCGATGGCGTGCTGAAATACAAATCGCTGTGGACCGAGCTCGGAAACCAACCGGAACACCACTTCATCTACGACGAGCAGCACGCCTACCTCGACTGGGCGATGGGCGGGAACGACTTCCCGCTGGAACTCACACCCGGCAAGACGCGCGACCAATTCAAGTCCATCGAGTGCCAAGTGATGGATTGGGCGGACGACACCGCCTACTCGCTCAACGACCTATCCGACAGCGTGCGCGCCGGATTTCTCAACATCGAGAAAATCGAGGCTTGGGCGGAAAAACACGACGAGCCCGCCGGCGAAGCCACGCCGCTCGGCGACCTGATGGCGGCGATCCGGCGCAAGCGCGTCGACCCATTCGTCGGCAAGCGCATCGGGAAATACATCCAGTCCACGCGCTTGGAGACGGATGTGAATTTCCTCAGCGCCTCGACGAACCGCTACCGCTACCGACTGGCCATCGACGAGACGGTGAAAGCGGAGTCCCGGCTGTTCAAGCGGCTCGCCTTTGAGGTCGTCTTCCTATCGCCGCAGCTCAAGCAACTCGAGCACAAGGGCAGCCGAATGCTGCGCCAGTTGTGGGAAGTTCTCGGCGAGCGCTACATTTCCCAACAGAGAATCGACGGCCAGGATTTCCAACTCCTCCCCGCAGACACCGCAGCGGAAATCGCCGCCGCCCCCGACGAAGCGACGCGAGCGCGGCTGGTCTGCGATTTCCTGGCAGGCATGACCGATGGTTATGCGGCGCGGACCTACAAGCGCCTGTTCTCGCCCGACTTCGGCTCGATCGGCGACCTAGTCGGTTGAAGCCTTCACCAGCAAAGGACCGCCACCTCCGCCACGGCAACCACATCATGAGCATCACCACCCAAACCGTCACCATCCCGGCAACACCCCTTCCCGCGCAGGCACCCATGAGTCTGCGCCGCTACTCGGCACTGGTCTGTTGGGGAATGGTGGTGACCAACCTGGGGCAGCTGGTCAGCATCGGCGAGAAGCCGCTGAAGTTTCTGCTGAAAGACCAACTCCATCTCAGCCCGACCGCCATGGCCGCCTGGTTCTCGCTGGCGCTGCTGCCATGGAGTTTCAAGCCGATCGCTGCGCTGTTTGTCGATGGCGTTCCATTTTTTGGCAGCCGGCACCGCAACTATCTGTTGCTGAGCGCGGCTTTGGCGGGTTGTTTGTGGCTGACGATGGGCATCGTGCCCCACAGCTACCAACCTCTGGTGATCACGGCTTTTGCCTTCAATATCATGGCGGTGGTGACCAGCGTCGTGGTCGGCGGACTGCTCGTCGAAGGCGGTCAGACCTACGGAGCCACCGGTCGCCTCAGCTCCATCCGGATGACGGTTGCCAATGTCGTGCTGCTCTTCGTCGGGCCGGCCGGGGGATTTCTGGCCTCCCGCTGGTTCGGATGGACGGCGCTGATCGGCGGCGTGCTTTTTTTCTCGATGATTCCGGTCACCCTTCTGCTCCTTCGCGAGCGGCCGGCTGCCAAGCGGGAAGCCGGCGCGCATCCGCTGAAGGGCATTGCCCAACAGCTCAAGGTGGTTCTGCGCAGCAAAAACCTCTGGATCTGCGGCGGACTCCTCTTCCTGGTCCAACTCTCTCCCGGATACACCACCCCGCTGTTCTACTATCAGACCAACGTGCTGAAATTCACTCCGCAGTTCATCGGCAACCTGATGGTAGCCGCCGGCATCATGGGGTTGGTCGGTGCCCTGATCTACCCCTTGCTTTGCCGTAAATTCAGGCTGCGCGGACTGCTGTTCATGTCGATCACCTGCACGGTTCTCACCTCCCTTTGTTACCTCGGCTATGTGTCCCATGAATCCGCCATCGTCATCGAAGGTCTGGGCATGCTGGGCTACACCCTCGCCCAGCTTCCGCTGTTCGACCTAGCAGCCCGCGCCACCCCCAAGGGTTCGGAAGCGCTGGGTTATTCGATGATGATCGCCTTTTGGAATATCAGCCAGATGATTTCCGATGTGACGGGTTCCTACCTCTATGATCACTTCCATCTGCCATTCAAGAGCCTGGTCTGGATCAACGCCGGCACCACCGCATTGGTGCTGTTGGTGGTTCCGTTCCTGCCCGGCTACCTGGTGGATAAAAAAGAGGGAGAAGCCGCAGGCGAACCCGCAGTGTAAATGACGCAGCCCGTTTGAATGGTGGATTCAAGCGGCTAGCGCAATCGGGAAGGCCGGCGGATCAAGTCGCCGCGGACAACTTGAGCACGCCGACGTAAGGCAGGTTCCGGTATTTGCCGTTGTAGTCCAACCCGTAGCCGACGACGAACTCGTCACCGATTTCAAAGCCCACGTAGTCGGCGTTGACTTCCTCGGCGCGGTGCTTGTCCTTGGCTAGCAGAACGGCGGTATGCACGGCCACCGCTCCTTCCTCCATCAGCCTTTCCGAAACGGCACGCAGAGTTCTGCCGGTGTCGAGGATATCATCTAGCAAAAGGACATGACGTCCTTTCACTTCCGGGAAATGGCGGTCGAGGAAATCCACCTTTCCCGAGCTTTCCAGGCCGCCGTGATAGCTCGCCACGTTGAGGCACTCGATTTCAAGAATCCGCGGCACCCGCCGGAGCAGGTCCGCGGCGAAGACGAGGGCTCCTTTCAGAAGAATGATCACCACCAAGGTCCCGCTCGGAAAATCCCGTTCGATTTCAAGGGCCATCGCGTCGAGGCGCTTCTCGATCACCGCCTCATCGATCAAAACCCGTTCGATATCGTTCCGCATGGACACGGCATAGAGTTCGCGTACCTCCCCGCCAAGCGGCAAAAATCCGACTCAACGATCGTGTTGAAACCTCAAGATCCGCTCACCCGTGCGGTAGTAGTCCAAGCGGTCGCGGGCGTGGATTTCCAAAAACGCCGGGTCTTCGCGCAAGGCCCGGTGCTCGATCTGATGGTATTCGCGATCCGCCAGAACCTTCTCCTCCCGCTCCTTGGCCAGCTTCAGCTTCGCCTCCAGCTTCTCTAACTCGCGCCGCTGCGGGAAGGCCGTTGCCACCACCACGAAGCCGATCGCCATACAAAACACCACGAATACGATGCTGCCGGCCCCCCGGATCACCCGTGTCCGGGCCTCCAGTCGCGTCAATTTGACACTTGCCATCGCTCGTTTCGCCATCGTCTGCCCCGAGAAGCCCTTAATTTCCCAAGACTGTCAAGCCAACTAAGGAGACGGATACGCCACAGGTCACTCAGACCGCTGGCTAACCCGTCAGGGTGAGAGAACCCGACAAGCACTCACATCGATACCGGTTGGATAGGACATCGATCCCCGGCTGCATGGATTGCAAGTCCGTCACCATGAAGGAAGTCGCCGACGAAAAGGAAGTCGCCGCGCTCTGCCATGAGGGCGGCACCGTCCACTGCGATTCCTGCAAAAAGGCGTTAACTATCAAACACGCAGGTCCTCCAGGCAAGGGACTGGAGAGCTCCAAACTGACGATTGTCAATGCAGATGGCAAGGAATGCATGTTCATCGTGCCGATTAAGGATTGAGCCGGAGTGCCCCGAAAACCGATCCGTCTGGCGACTGGCACGCCGGGCGGACGCGGCTGGCTATCCGAAGAACTCCATCTGCTCGGATTCCCGCGGGTCCTCGAAACGGACGCCGACTCCTAGCAGCCGGACGGCGCGGTTGTTGCCGCGTCGCCAAGCTTCGGCGAGGAGCTCCTCGAAGATGGCGGACTCGATGAGGTGGCCGGCGCGCTCGGCGGTGGTGCGGTGGAAATCGGCGAACTTCATTTTCACGACCAGCGAGCGGATGACGCGGTCGGGGTGGGACTTGGCGAGGTCTTCGACGAGGCCCTCCAACATCCCGCGCATCGGCGGAATGAGCGCGGGGAGATCGGGGATGTTTTCGGAAAATGTCGTTTCACTACTAACGGACTTGCGGGTGCGGTCGGGAGTGACGGCGCGCTCATCGATGCCACGGCAAAGGTGCCAGAGCTCGACGCCCCATTTCCCAAAACGCCGGGAAAGCTCGATCTGGTCGAGCTGTTGGAGATCCGCACATGTCTCGATACCGAGGGCGCTGAGTTTCTCGCGCATTTTGTTGCCGACGCCCCAGATGCGACCGACGGGCAGCGCGGCCATGAACGCGGCGATCTCCTCGTCGGCGACTTGCTTCTGTCCGTTCGGCTTGTGCCAGTCGGAGGCGATCTTGGCGATGAGCTTGTTGCTAGAAATCCCGGCCGAGGCGGTGAGGCGGGTTTCCTCGAAAATCTGCGCGCGGATCTCGCGGGCGATGGCGGTGCCGCTGCTCCGGAGGTGGGAGACGTCGAGGTAAGCCTCGTCGAGCGAGAGCGGCTCGATGAGCTCGGTGAAGCGGCCGAAGATGGCGCGGATCCGCGAGCTAACCGCCCGGTAGAGATCGAACTGCACCGGGACGAGCACGAGCTGGGGACAGAGTTCGAAGGCCTTGAAAACCGGCATGGCGGAGCGACAGCCGAATTTCCGCGCCTCGTAGTTCGCGGTGGTGAGCACGCCGCGGCGGTCGCGCCCGCCGACGCCAACCGGCTTGCCGCGCAAGGCGGGATTTTCCCGTTCCTCGATGGCGGCGTAGAAGCAGTCCATGTCGATGTGGATGATTTTTCTCAAGGTGGAGGGCGGCAGTGTCGGGTGCAGTTGCGGAGAGATCCACCGGTTATTTCGCGGCTGGAGTATTTTTACCCGGGCGGTCCGAAAGATCGACAGCGGGGAAACCTTCGGCCATAGAGTCTGTGCTTTCCGCAACCGCCCATGGCCGAAGTGATCCAATTCAACTGCCCCTCGTGCGGGACGATGCTGCGCCTGCCGCTGGGGATGGCCGCCTGTCAAGGGCCGTGCCCGAACTGCGACCGGGAAATCGTCGCGCCGGATCCCGCGCGAGGCATCGCCGCCCACGAAGCGGTCGCGGAAATGACGGTCCCGGCAGCGGCCGAGACTCCAGCGTGCGCGAAATCTCGACGAGCGCTCCCGCTTTTTTCCTGCCTGCTGACAGGAGTTCTGGGTTTCGCACTCGGCTTCATTTCAAATCAGCGATTTGCGGAAGCCCCGCCCGTGATGGCTCCGGCGAAAATCGAGGAACCAGTAGTTCTAGCGGAGCCGCCGGCACCCACTCCCGAGCCGGTGAAACCCGTGATCGAAAAAACACCGGAGCCACCGGCCAAGGCGTCCGCCGCGGCGGAAATCTCGTTGCGGGCGTTTCTCGACGCGCCCGACTGGGCGGCCCGCAGCGCTCACGTGCTGTTTCCCGAAAAAGTCCGCGGCGCGATGGAAGCCCACTCGCGCGAGGTTCCGGACGGACCGACCGCATTCAAATCAATCTCGGTGAAGCACAGCTACATCGACGAGCAAACCGGCAGCACTCTGCTCATCTTCTACGTGACCACGGAGAAATTTCCCGCCGGCATTCCGGTCGCGATCAAGGAAACTCCGGGCGGCTGGCTGGTCGATTGGCAATCGTTCGTGGAATTCCGAGACCAGCTTTTCCAGAAATTTGTGGACGGGCCAGCCGACCAGACCGGGCGCTTTCATCTGGTCGCCACCACCCCGCCGCCGGAGCGGGCAACGAAGACCGAGAACGAGCACTTTTTGTCCTTCCTCCTCCAGTCGCCGCTCGACGCGAAGCCGCAACTCGCCTTCGTTAGGAAGTCCTCGGAAATTTTCACCACGTTCCAATCCGCCACCAAGGACGGCGGGATTTTCACCCCGGTGCTCGAAGTGGCCAAACGCCAGACCGCCGACGGCAAGAGCTACCTCGAAGTGGTAAAACTGAGTGCCACCGACTGGCTGCCGCGGGAAAATTAGCGCCACGCTTGCAAGGTCGCGCGGATCCGGACCGTTTCATCCGGCATGACCCGCACCGTTTGTCTTCTAACGATCGCTCTCGCTCTCCGGCTTTCCGCCCGCGAACTGCCACCGCTGCCCGCCGGTCTAGCGGCCTACGTGCTGGAACCCGCCCCGGAAACCACCTCGCCGCTGCTCAAGAAGGGCGACCGCCTCGCGATCTGCGGCGACTCGATCACCGAGCAGAAACTCTACTCGGTCCTGCTAGAAACCTACCTGACCGCCTGCCTGCCGGAACTCGAAATCACCTGCCGCCAATACGGCTGGAGCGGCGAACAAGCCGCTGGATTCCTCCAGCGCATGGAGAACGACGTGCTCCGCTTCAAGCCGACCATCGCCACGACTTGTTACGGCATGAACGATTTCCGCTACGTCCCTTATGACGAGGCGATCGCCGCGGAGTTCAGGAAAAACCAGACCGCGGTGATCGACGCGTTCCAGGAAATCGGCTGCCGCGTGGTGCTCGGTTCCTCGGGCATCATCGACTCGGTGCCGAACTGGGTGAAGTCCGCCAAGGGCACGCAGCAGGATTTGAATCTCGCCCTCTCGCGCTTCCGCAACATCGGCGTGGAAGTCGCCAGAGCCGAAAACGTCGCCTTCGCGGATCTCTACCGGCCAATGTTGTTAGCCGATCACGCGGCGAAGAAGCAACACGGCCCGGATTTCAAGGTCTCCGGCAAGGACGGCGTGCATCCCGGCTGGGCGGGCCAACTCATCATGGCCTACGGATTTTTCAAAGGCCTCGGCGTCGATGGCGATCTCGGCGCGGTGACTTACGACGAAGCCACCGGCAAAGCCACTGCGGCTAACGGCCACAAAGTCCTCGCCACGGAAGACGGCAAGATCACGCTGCGCAGCACCCGCCTCCCCTTCTGCCCCGGCCCCGGCGCGACCGACAAGGACGACTCGATCCGCGCGGGCCTCGCCCTGGTGCCCTTCGACGACGAGTTGAACCGCTTCATGTTCCGCATGGAGTCGCCGAGGGCTGCGAACTACACCGTCACCTGGGGCGACCACACCCGGACTTACACCGCTGGCCAGTTAGTGCACGGCATCAACCTCGCGAAGGACTTCGACAACAACCCGCTGCTGCCCGCATTCCAAAAAATCCGCGATGCCGTTTCCCAAAAGCAGGCTTATGAAACCCGCCAGATCAAGACGCTGGCCCACGGCCCGGAAGGCGCGGCGGATCTTGATGCGACCTTCGCGCTCACGGAAAAGGCCCGCGCGCCGCTGTCAAAAGCCGTCCTCGACGCGAGACAAGCGGCGGAGCACGTGCTCACCGTCGCCGCCGCGCGCTGAAGTCGCCGGTTTGGAAATTTTCGGTCTTTGCCTGCACCCGGGATTCAGTCAGAAATCCGCCATGCCGATTTTCGAGAAAGCCCGCGAGCTCGCGGTGATCAACTCCGCCGCCGCCGTCATCGGCTGGGACCAGGAAACCTATCTGCCGCCCGCCGCCGCGAAATACCGGGCGGACCAACTCGCCTGGCTCTCTTCCCGCGCGCACGAACTCGCCACTTCCGATGCTTGGAAAAAAGACCTCGAAGCTGCGGAAGCCGCAGATGCGGGCGCCGATTTCAAACTCACCGCGAACCTCCGCGAACTGCGCCGCGAGTTCGACCGCGCCACCAAACTGACGATGGAACTCGTCGCCCGCGACTCGGTGGCCAGCTCGCTCGCCAAGCACGCGTGGGCGGATGCTCGCGAGCGTTCGGACTTTTCGAGCTTCGCGCCGCATCTGGAAACCCTGCTCGGAATCGCCCGCGAAAAGGCGGAACTCTGGGGTTACGCGAACGAACCTTACGACGCGCTGCTAGAAGGCTTCGAGCGCGGCACCAGCACCGCCGCCGTCGCCAACTTGTTCGACGCGATGCGCCCCTCAGTCCGCGAAACCGCGGCCCGCGCAGTGGAGAACTCCGTCGCCCATGCGCCAAGTTTGCCGGCAGGCCCCTACCCCGTCGCCGCCCAGCAGAGTTTCAACGCCCGCATCGCGGAAGCCATCGGCTTTGATTTCCAAGCGGGCCGCATCGACACCACCACCCATCCGTTCTGCACCACGCTCGGCCCGCGTGACGTGCGGCTGACGACGCGCTACATGGAGTCCGATTTCACCTCATCGCTCTTCGGCGTGCTCCACGAAGCAGGCCACGGACTTTACGAGCAAGGACTGCCCGCCGATGATTTCGGCCTTCCTTCCGGCAGCGCCGTTTCGTTAGGTATCCATGAATCGCAATCCCGGCTGTGGGAAAACCACGTCGGCCGCTCGCGGACATTCTGGGAGAAATGGTATCCCACCGCGCAGGAAAGCTTCCCGCAGTTGGCGCGATTTCCGTTGGAGAAATTCCTGCGCTACCTGTGGCGCGCCGAGTTCTCGCCGATCCGGGTGGAGGCGGACGAGGCGACCTACGACCTGCACATCCTCCTCCGTTTCGAGCTTGAGCGGCGGATGGTCAGCGGCAGCTTGAAAGTCGCCGACGTGCCCGCCGCGTGGAACGAACTTTTCCGCGACCTGTTCGGATTCGCGCCCAAGGACGACAAGCACGGCTGCCTGCAGGACATCCATTGGTCGATGGGCGGGCTCGGCTATTTCGCCACCTACACGCTCGGCAACATCAACTCCGCCCAGCTCTTCGCCGCCGCGCGAAAAGACACGACCGTCGCCGCCGCGATCGACCGCGCCGACTACCTTTCCCTGCTCGGCTGGCTGAGAAAATCCGTCCACGCCCACGGTGCCACGCTCGACCCCGCGGAACTCATCCGGCAAGCCACCGGCAGCGCGCCGACGACCGACGCCTACCTCGCCCATCTCAAATCCCGCTACCTCTGAAATCCCGGTGACGCTGATAATCCCATCTCTAAAATGACGGTTAAAACCCGGCTCCTTGCCTTCAAAACTCCTTTGGCTATCTTCCTAATCATGAGTGCTCAAACAGCCTTTCAGCGCGGCGTAAGTCCACTACTTCAACTTCTCCCCCCCGGTCGGGAAGACGCGGTTTTGGCCGTGCAAACCGATCAATCAATTCGCGAACGGATTGAGGAACTCGCCGCGAAAAATACCGAGGGTAACCTCTCGCCGGAAGAGCGTGAAGAATATACCGGATACGTCAGAGCCACGACGGAAAGATCGAGGTTTTCGTCAGCTAGAAGTTTCATGCCGCATGCCCCGAAACCGGATAAACGACATCAGCTCGCAGCGCCCGTGCTGCGAATTCGACCGCAGCCAAGACAGCTTCCCGCGTAAGGCGGGGATGTTCCGCGATGATTTGTTCCGATGGTTTCACCAGCACCAAGCCGTTCAAGGATGCATTCCACAGTGATTCGGGTGCCGCCAATCACGGGTTTTCCCATCATGACGTTGCTTTTTGATTCGATTAAATTCATACAGGAAGCCTAGCGATTCGAATGCGTGATTCATGTGCCATTTACCGCCCTGCGGACAGAGATCCGAAGCCGATTCTTTTCATCGATGGAATCCACTTGCTGCTGGGAGCCGGATCGGCCAGCGGCAGCATGGACGCGGCGAACATCCTCAAGCACGCGCCGGCCCGTGGCGCGATCCGGGTGAGGAGGCACCTGCGACCCGAGTTGGTGAACCGACTGACGAAGGTGGTGCATTTTAAACCGCTGGAAATGGATACGGCCCGGGAGATTCTCGGGAAACTGGTGGTGGAGTTGAACGCGAGGCTGGAGAATCTGTCTGTGCCGCGGAAAAAAGAAGATTCAGGCGGCGAGACGCCCCCCACACGGTCTCCACCTTGATTTACATCCAATACCCATCCCTCGATCACACATGAGCGAACCATCCCTGCCAACTTCACAATCATCCACCGCCAAACAATCCGGACTCTTCATCGTCATCGAGGGCATCGACGGCACCGGTAAATCCACCCAGGCAAAACGCCTCGGCGAGTGGCTCGCCTCGCAAGGCCGCGAGGTGGTGCTCAGCCGCGAACCGACCGCCGGACCGTGGGGAAAAAAAGTCCGCGAGTCGGCCGCGACCGGCCGCCTGTCGCCGGAGGAGGAGCTGCAATATTTCCTCAACGACCGCCGCCAGCATGTCGAGGAGCTCATCGCGCCATCGCTCGCCGCCGGCAAGGTCGTGATCCTCGACCGCTACTATTTCTCGACGATGGCCTATCAAGGAGCCCGCGGATTCGACCCGGCGGAAATCCGACGGAAGAACGAGGAGTTCGCACCGGTTCCGGATTTGCTGCTGATCATGGATCTCGATGTGGACTCCGCACTTGAACGCATCGGCGCGCGCGGCGACACAGCCAACGAGTTTGAAAAACGCGAGAACCTGGAGCGCTGCCGGGAAATTTTCCTCTCGCTCAAGGACGAGGGTTTCGTCCGGGTGATCGACACCCGCGGCACGCTCGACGAGGTCGCGGCGCGGGTTCGGGAGGCGGTCGGCAGTCACTTGGTTTAGCGAAATCTTCCAATGGCCGGGGAAGCGTGCTAACTTGCTATTCCTCTATTCCCCCAGCCATTAAATACCCGGCTCTTCAGCAGAATCTGTGGGTGAACTTTGGCTCGAGTAGATCTCCAAGTGTATGATATAGAAAGGTTTGTAGAAGATCGAAACTGCGGTAGCCGTAAGCTTTTCTCATGCACAGGTTGATCCGCAGGTTGAGGCCCTCGACAATTCCGCTGTTATAGAGTTTGCCGGCCTTGAAGTAGTTCATCAGCAGGTCCTCGTGGTTGCGCAGTGTGCCGACAAACTTCTTCATGGGGGCGAGTTTGCTCCGCATAGCGCGGGTGCACCATTTCCTGCCCGATGTCACAAAGCGCGAAGCCGCGTTGATTGAGTTTGAATATGCCACGGAATACCGCCGCGACCATCCGCTGGTCACGATGCTCGGGACCGAACTCGGGTTGACCGAACTCGGGTTGACCGAAGAGCAAATCGACGGCGCATTCGTAGCGGCCACCAACCTGTAATCCAACCATGCGCGCACCGATCAACATCGACCTCGACTACGTCATGAAAGCCTTCGTCGGCATCGCCTCGCCGGTGTTGGGCGTCATCACGTCATACCAGGAGCAGATCGAATGGCACCTGCGCGTCGCTTCATTGGTCGTCGGTTTGGCGGTCGGTGTCATGTCGCTCGTGAGCATGCTCAAAAAACTTCGCCGTCGTTGACACCACCCCGGTTTACCATGAAAGCACTCAAATACCTCAGCTTCGTCGGAAAAATCGCCGGACTTGTCTCAGCTCTGAACGTCATCCCATTCGTGGACCCGAAGGTCGGCGTGATCGTTTTCGCCGCTGCCTCGATCCTCAAGGACGCCGTGAACCGCATCGGTGACCTGCTCGACGACGGTCAGCCCAACCAGAGCTTCAAGGCCTGACCGGGACGGCACAATTGCTGCTAGGAATTTGCTTTCCCAGTGAAGGCCGTTGAAAGAGCCATTGGCCGGACCGGAGGGCGGGGAAAAAATCCGCCCGACTCTAAAAAATTAGCGTAGCTCGAATTCAAGGTTGCGCACATCACGCTCTATTGAATCTAGCTTCCAATCACGCTTTATTGAATCTAGCTCCCGATCCCAATCACGTGATCTTTGTGCTTCAAGTGCTTCTTGGTCTGACAGCATCTGCTGCATAGCTCCGGCCTCTTGTGTTTTACCAGCGGCAAGATAGGCAGCGATATTCATTCTGGTCGCTTCTTTGTGCGCTCTAGAATCATACTCTCCTTCTTCGATAGCCTTTTTTCTTACCTCTACCTGTTTTTTAATGGTGTGGTAATTCGAATCCAGCGTACGTGGCAGCTGTGGCAATTCCTCGATCCATTTTTTCTTTACATCTTCAGCGGTAACGAGCCTCACCTCAGCCTTTTGATTCGCTCGCGTGGCTTCTGCGGGAATATCAATCCCCGGTATCTTTCCTTGCAACTGCTGGTCTACACTCTGTGCCATCAGCATAGGCCATTGAGGGTTTTCAAAAAATTTCGTATCCGTTTTTTGCAAATTGCTATAATCAGCTAAAAACTGTTTATTGAAAGCTGTACCTGCTTTCGCCAAGTCAGGGTATGTTCTGATTGCCTGAGCTTTCCACTCTTCAACCGTTTTTTGAGCAGAAGCGTGAGCAGTCATAAAAAACAGCCCAGTTAAAGCCAATAGTATGGCAACGCTATTTTGAGGGAACCGAAAAATTTGACTGCTAGGAATTCGCTTTTGGGGTGATGGCCGTTGAAAGAGCCAATGGGACGGGCAGGAGGGCGGGGAAATGAGGGTTGGGGATTTCACTGCTGTTTCTATTTGCGGGAGCCTATCTCTCAAAGCCGCTCGGTCAAGAATTTTTTCATGCCGTGTCGGCGCTGGTTCAAAACTGGATTTTTCGCCGGAGCAAAACTAGACAGATTTCAACGTGAAATGGCGCCGCCTCAGGGGCCAGGTTAACTTTGGTGAATGATCGAGAACCCAGAGCTTGCGAAACGGGTGGAAAAGCACGGTGACCACCTTGCGGGAAGTGGGTGCGATCTCATAACTCTGGCCGTCGAATTCGATGTAGGGGCCGGTGTGAACCTTGCGTGTTGCTCGCAGGGAGAAGTGAAGATCTAGCAGGGTTGACGCAGGTGCGGGACTCAGGCGAGCCGTGCGTTTGAGCAACTGCTCGTCCCAAACTTCGGACGGGATCCTGCCGGTGGTGCGCTGGATTTTACTGCTTTGGCGTAGGATTTCCATCTGAAGGATTGAATCGGCTGATTTCCAGTCGCTGACTTCGGCGTGGGCCATCAGGGTGACGAGGCGGTTTTGGAAGGTTTGAAAGGCGCGCTCGATTTTGCCTTTGGCTTGGGGCGTTGGAGCCACGAGTTGCGCGACGTGCAGCGCCCGCAAGGCACGCTGGAACTCGCTGCGCGGATCGGCGTGATGATTGCTGGAACTTGGTCCGAAGAGGCTCAGGGCGTCGGTATAGATCGCCTCCGGCAGGCCGTGACGCTCGAAAGCCTCGCGGAAGTGCATGAAGTGGTTCCAGGTGGTGTCACGCTCGACGAAGCGGCCCGCGACAAACACGCCCGAGCAATCATCGACGGTGAGCAGCAAGGTTTGTTTTTGCGGAGCCGGCCACCACTGGTGGATCGAACTGTCATGCTGCAAAAGTTCGCCGACGTGGGCACGGCGGAAGCGCCGGTAGGTGCGCTTCTTGGGCGTGGGCGTGGGAACCAGGTGCGAGAGGTTGGTTTTGACGTAGGTTTGGACAGTGGCGCGGGCCCGCTTGAAGTTGCACAGCCGGTCCATCTCGTCGGCGACGAGTTGATAGTTAGGTGGACTTTGCACGGGCAGGAAGCCCTTGAGAAAATCGACGACTTCGGGCGGCCAGTCCTCACGCCGGTCGCCTCCGCTGGCCTTGGGCTGATAGTCGGGCTTGTCCTTGAGGTAGTCAGTGCGTAGCTGGTAGAGCCTTGCGCGGCTTACGCCCAGGCGGGCGGCGGCACTGGGCGCGTCCAGCGCACCGGAGTTGAAATCCTTGAGGATGTTGCGGATGAAGTCGGGCGGCAGGCGATGAATGAGTTGTTTCTTTGCACGCCGGGCAACATCGCCTCAATCGTGTGCCTTCGGCAATCCTCCACCATGGGGGCGCTGCCCCCAAACCCCCGGAGTTTTCCGCATTGGGCCAATGGGCATTTGGTGAGGAGTGTCGCGGACGGGGTAATCCGTGCCGCGACACCGAGGCCATAGCCCCTTTGGCAACGCCCGCCGCTCCGGTTGCCCTCCGGCAGAGCCGTACCCTGCGGACGACGCTCAATACTCACTTCGCATCCGCTCGATACCAGTCACTTACGGCGCAATCCCCCAGAAATCCAGTTTTGCTCCGTCGCCGGTGTCTAGTTTTGAACCGTCTCTGTCTAGTTTTGCTCCGGCCCCGACAGAATTTTTTCATGCCGGTGGTTTGACGGATGAAGGGACTTCATCCCCAGCCTCGGATTTAGCGTTGGGTGCCGCGTAGGAGCACGTTCCGGCCGCACAAGGGATGGCTATATCCCCTCCCCTCTCGAAGCCATTCCGCGTCCGTTAGGCATCGTTGGCGCGCGGATTGAACAGGCGGTCAGCTTTCCTCCGAATCAGGCAGGGTGACGATCCTCGCCCGGTGATCCCACTGGTAGGTGTTTTCCCACTGTCCCCCCTTCGGCAGGATGCCGAACCACTCGTCAGCTTGATCTTCGGTGGCCAGTTCCCGGTAGTTCTTGAAGATGACCGACGGCGAGTTGCCGGCCTCAAGCGCCACCTGGTCAGCACTCTTCACCGTGGCGATGCGGTAGCTGATGTAAGAGTGGCGCAGCACGTTGCGCGGCCATTCCAGTTTCAAGGCACGGGCAAGCGCGGTCGTCTCCCGGTGCAGCAGTGTGGTGCGAACCACCTTCCCCTTGCGCGGCAGCGGCTCGATCCACGCCCGCAGGTTGTCGGAGATCGGGATGATGCGGCGGGATGCCGTTTTTGCCTGCCCCGCCCGAAGCTCAATGATGCCACGGTCCAAATCGAAGGCGGACCAGCTCAGTCGGTTCAGCTCGGCCATGCGGATGCCAGCGAACGCCCCGATGGCGAGGATGGGAATCAGATGCGGCGGGGCGACGTGCAGGATTTTTTCCATCTGCTTCGGCGTGAACACCGAAACATCGTCGTCATTCTTGATCTTCACCTTCTTGAGTTGCTCCGGTGCCGTCATCTGTTCGGCGGGCAGGCAGTTTTGCGAGCGACCGTAGGAAAACAGCACCTTCACACAGACCAGCATCGAATTGCGCGAACTGGACGACACCTTGAAACCTCGCAGCCAAGCGTCGATGTCCGAGGAGCTCACGCCGAGGATCTCGCCCGGAAAGGCATCGGCGAAGCGATTCAGGATCGTCTTGAGTTGGGACACGTAGGTCTTGCTGGCCCCGTCCTGCTCGCGGGCGACGATGAGTTCCGCCACCAGTTCCGGCAGGCTCATGCGCCGGGTGAGCGGCTTGAAGAACTTCCGGTAATCGGTCGCCATGGACGTGAGGGACTCGCTCTCCGCCAACTTGCGAGCCTGGACGTAATCCTCCACGGCGGCGACCAGCGGGAGTTTGAGTTCACCCAGCAGTTCAACCGCTTTGGCGTAGTTGTCGCGCTCGTGCGGTTTCAGGTCGGTGACGTGCTGCATGCCGCTCTGAATTCGCTGCGCCACGAACAGCGCCTCCTTTTTGGCAGCGGCGAGGTCAGGAAACGCTTTGCGAATCCGTTTGCCATCCCGGTAATGGGCGATGAAGTAGCGCTTCCGGCCCTTCGATTCCGACAGGTAAATGGGCACGGACGCCGATCCGAATTTCACCGTGGCAGTGGGTCCAGCCTTTCTGCCGTTCCGAGAAGGGGAGTTCTGGATGCCCTTGTCGTTTGTCACCATTTTGTCACCAGCCGCGTTCATGACGCTGGAAAAGGTGTCAACCTGGACCAAATCCGCCTTCATAACCCCTTGGGGGTGAGGCGTTTAAAAAGAAGTACCCCGGCTTGGATTCGAACCAAGGACCAATTGATTAAGAGTCAACTGCTCTACCAACTGAGCTACCGAGGCGTTATACTTTATCGATGTCGCCGGCATTCCCGGAGGTTTGCTGGCTTGGCGACGCCGGAGGTTTAGCAAGTCTCGCGGTGAGGGCAACGGTAAAATTTGGCGGATTCGCGCATTATTTTCATCGCGACAATGTCATGGACAAACGGGCGCTTTGGCACAACACAGCGACCGGCCCATGCATCTTTTTCACGAATCCCGTCTCACGCTGCGGCTGGCGTTGCCGCTGATGATCGGGCAGCTCAGCCAGATGCTGATGGGCGTGGTGGATAGCCTGATGGTCGGGCATTTGGGGGTGACGGATCTCGCGGCGCTGACCTTCGCGAACTCGCTGTTTCACGTGCCGTTCGTGTTCGGGATCGGCTTGCTGACGGGGATTTCCGTTTTCACGTCGAACTCGCGCGGGTCGGATGACGCCCCGGGTGCTCGCGGGAGCTGCCGCCACGGGCTCTATCTGGCAACGGCGCTGGGATTGGTGCTGTTCGGGATTTCCTGGCTCGTTTCGATGAACCTCGATTTCTTCGGCCAGCCCGCCGCGGTGGCCTTACGGACGACGGTGTTTTTTCAAATCATCATGGCCTCGGTGATTCCGGCGCTGGCGTCGATCGCGTTGAAAAATCATGCGGACGCGCTGAATCGCCCGTGGCCGCCGTTCTGGATTTTCCTCGGCGGCGTGGGGCTGAATGTCGGGCTGAACTGGGTGATGATTCATGGCAATTTAGGCTGTCCGGCTCTCGGATTCGAGGGCGCGGCTTGGGCGACGCTGATTTCCCGGACCGCGATTCTGCTGGCGATGTTTTGGTGGCTGATGCGGGCGAAGGGCTTGCGCGAATGGGTGCCTCACCGCTGGTTCCGCGCGCCGGATTTCAGCGATCTCCGGCGTCTGCTTTCGGTCGGGCTGCCAGCGAGCATCCAGATGATTTTTGAGGTTTCCGCGTTCTCGCTGGCCGGGCTGATCATGGGGCGCTTCGGGCCGGACGCGATGGCGGCCCATCAGATCGCGATCACGCTCGCGGCCACCGCGTTCATGATTCCGCTCGGGCTTTCGATGGCGCTCACCGTCCGGATCGGCGAGGCCCATGGCGCGGGCGAAATGAAACGGCTGCGCCCGATCGCGATCTCGGGCTGGTTGCTCAGCGGTGGCTGGTCGCTCGTCGCGGCGGCTTGTTTCCTGATTTTCGGGAAATCCCTCGCATCGCTTTTCATCGACGCGCCTGCAGTGGTCGCGCTGGCGGCTTCACTGTTAGTGATCGTCGGGGTTTTCCAACTGGTTGACAGTCTGCAAGTCGTATCATCGGCGATGCTGCGCGGCCTGCATGACGCGCGGGTGCCGGCGGTGATGGGGTTTGCGTCGTATTGGCTCGTCGGGCTGCCGGTCGGCGCGGGGTTGGCGTTCGGTCTGGGGCTCGGAGCGACCGGCGTCTGGTGGGGGCTGGCGGCGGGGCTGTTCGTGGCCTGCGTCACCTTGAGTCCGCGCCTGTGGCGGAGCACGGGCAAGGCCAGGCAACGCGCTTGATGGAGTTAGGCGGTCAAAAGCGCGCCGTCATCCGCGAATTCCGTCATTCCCTCTACCGATTTCACTTCCGGCGGACTCTCCCCTTGAAAACCCATCCATCCCTGTTTATTCCTCGCCGGGCCTGCGCAGCAGCCTGTTCCTTATCGCCATGAATGCCCTTACCCGTTGCCTCGAAACTTACTGGTCCTCCTCCATCGGGAAAAAGCTCATCGTCGCCATCACCGGCTTGGTTCTGGTCGTTTTCCTGGCGGGCCACCTTACCGGCAACCTCCTGATGTATGTCGGTCGCGAGGCGTTTAACGAATACGCCCATTTCCTCCACACCATGCTTCACGGTGCGGGCGTTTGGATCGCCCGGATCGGCTTGTTGGTGATGCTGGTGCTGCATGTCGCGGCGACCATTTCCCTCACCCGCCAGAACCGCGCCGCCCGCCAGGCCTACGAGCACAAGGCGACGATCCAAGCCTCCAAATCCTCGCGGATCATGATCGTTTCCGGTCTCACCATCCTCGCTTTCGTCGTCTTCCACATCCTCCACTACACCGTCCGGGTGGATGCGGATCTGGCCAAACTCGGAGCCACCGACCCCTTCGGGATGGTCGTCGTCGGCTTCCGTAATCCCCTCGTCGTGCTCTTTTACGTCATCTCCATGACGCTGCTCTGCTCCCACCTCTCCCACGGCGTCGCCTCGATCTTCCAAACGCTCGGCCTGCGTTCTAAGAAAGCGCAGGGGCTCATCCAGCAGTTCTCGCTCGCCCTCAGCCTCGCCATCTGGGCCGGGTTCATCTCCATCCCGATCTCGGTTCTCGCCGGTCTCATCAAGCTCTAACTTCATTGCACCATGTCCATCGTCCTCGACAGCAAAATCCCGTCCGGCCCGCTTGATCAGAAATGGTCCAAGCACAAGATGGACTCCAAGCTCATCAACCCGGCGAACAAGCGGAAATTCACCGTGATCATCGTCGGCTCCGGCCTCGCCGGTGGTTCCGCCGCCGCCTCGCTTGCGGAGATGGGCTATCAGGTGAAGTGCTTCTGCTACCAAGACAGCCCGCGCCGCGCCCACTCGATCGCCGCGCAGGGCGGCATCAACGCCGCCAAGAACTACCAGAACGACGGCGACTCCGTGCGCCGTCTGTTCTACGACACCATCAAGGGCGGCGACTTCCGCGCCCGCGAAGGCAACGTCTATCGGCTCGCCGAGGTTTCCAACTCCATCATCGACCAATGCGTCGCGCAGGGCGTGCCCTTCGCCCGCGAATACGGCGGCCTGCTCGACAACCGCTCGTTCGGCGGTTCGCAGGTGTCCCGCACCTTCTACGCCCGTGGCCAGACCGGCCAACAGCTTCTCATCGGTTGCTATCAGGCACTTGAAAAGGAAATCCACAAGGGCGGCGTGAAGATGTATCCGCGCACCGAGATGCTCGACCTCGTGCTCGTCAACGGCCACGCCAAGGGCATCGTCGTCCGCGACCTCAACACCGGCGCGATCTCGACCCACGCCGCGGATGCGGTCATCCTCGCCACCGGCGGCTACGGCAACGTCTTCTTCCTCTCCACCAACGCGATGGGCTGCAACGTCACCGGGGCCTGGCGCGCCGCCCGCCGCGGAGCGTATTTTGCCAATCCCTGCTACACCCAGATCCACCCGACCTGCATTCCTGTTAGCGGCGACTATCAGTCCAAGCTCACCCTGATGTCCGAGTCGCTCCGCAACGACGGCCGCATCTGGGCTCCCAAATCCAAGGAGATCGCCGCGAAAATCCGCGCCAAACAGCTCAACCCCAACGACGTCCCCGAGGACGACCGCGACTACTTCCTGGAGCGGAAATACCCGTCCTTCGGCAACCTCGCGCCGCGCGACATTTCCTCCCGCGCCGCCAAGGAGGCCTGCGATGAAGGCCGCGGAATCGCCCCGACCGGACTCGGCGTCTATCTGGATTTCCGCGACGCCACCAAGCGCCTCGGCGAGGCCACCATCCGCGCCCGCTACGGCAACCTCTTCCAGATGTATGAGAAAATCGCCGGCGAGGATCCTTACAAGCTGCCGATGATGATCTATCCGGCTGTCCACTACACCATGGGCGGCCTGTGGGTGGACTACAACCTGATGTCCAACATCCCCGGCCTGCACGTGCTCGGCGAGGCGAATTTCTCCGACCACGGTGCGAACCGCCTCGGCGCATCCGCGCTGATGCAAGGTCTGGCAGACGGTTACTTCGTCATCCCGACGACCATCGCCAACTACCTCGTCACCCAGAAACCCGGCACCGTCACCACCGACATGCCCGAGTTCAAACAGACCGAGGCGGAGACCCGCGAGCGAGTCAACAAGCTGCTTTCCATCCAAGGCAAGCGCACCGTGGATTCCTTCCACCGCGAGCTCGGCCTCACCATGTGGGACAAGTGCGGCATGGCCCGCTCCCGCGAGGGACTCACCGAGGCGCTAGAAAAAATCCCGCAGATCCGCGAGGAATTCTGGCAGAACGTCCTCATCCCCGGCTCCGGCGACAACGCCAACATGGAGCTCGAAAAAGCCGGCCGTGTCGCCGACTTCCTCGAATTCGGCGAGGTCATGTGCCACGACGCGCTCGACCGCGAGGAATCCTGCGGCGGCCACTTCCGCACCGAGCACCAGTTCTTTGAAAACAGCCCGGAAGTCATCGCCGGCAGCACCCAGGCCGGCGAGGCCAAGCGCGACGACGAGCATTTCTCGCACGTCTCCGCCTGGGAATACAACGGCGAAGGCAAGGCCCCGACTCTCCACAAGGAGTCCCTCGTTTACGAGGAAGTGCACATCTCCATCCGCAGCTACGCGTAAACGGGCAAGCGGCTAAGCGCCGGATGGCGCTGGCCTCAGTGCTTCTGCGAGTGCTCCAGCGCCGCGGCGACGAAGCCGGCGAAGAGCGGGTGCGGGTGGTTCGGCTTGGATTGGAATTCCGGGTGGAATTGCGCGCCGACATAAAACGGGTGCTCCGGAAGCTCGACAATTTCGACGAGGCCTTCCTCCGCCGAGACGGAGGAAATCACCAGACCCGCGTCCTGCAGGCGGTCCTGATAGTCGGAGTTGAACTCATACCGGTGACGATGGCGCTCGTGGATGCGTTCCACATTTCCATAAAGATCGGCAGCCTTGGTGCCGGTGAAAAGAATGGATTCGCTGGAACCGAGACGCATGGTGGCTCCCATGTCTTCAACGCCCTTTTGCTCTTCCTGCAAACAGATGACCGGGTGCTTAGTCGTCTTGTCGAACTCGGTGGAGTTCGCGCCTTTCAAGCCGCAGACGTTGCGCGCGTATTCGATGGTGGCAATCTGCATGCCGAGGCAGATACCGAAATACGGGATCTTATTCTCGCGGGCGTATTTGGCCGCTAGAATTTTCCCCTCCGTGCCGCGGTCGCCGAAACCACCGGGAACGAGGATGCCATCGACATCGCCGATGACGGACTTGGCGCCGTGGTCTTCGATCGCTTCCGCTTCCACGCGGACAACCTGCACCTTGGTGTCGTGATGCGCGCCGGCATGGATCAGCGATTCGTAAATGGATTTATACGCGTCCTGAAGCTCGATGTATTTGCCGGCCACGGCGATGGTGACCTTGTGCTTCGGATGGATGACGCGCTGCACAAATTTTTCCCAGTCCTCGAGCGCGGGCGACGGGGTGTGGCCGAGGCCTAACTTGTCCACCACCAACCGGTCGATCTTGTCGCGGCGGAGATCGAGCGGGCATTCGTAAATCGTGTGCGCCACGTCGCGGAAGGCGACGACGTTCTTGCGCTCGACGTTGCAGAACATGGCGATCTTCTTGCGGTTGTCCTCGTCGAGGTCGGCCTCGGTGCGGCAAATGATGATGTCCGGCTGGATGCCGAGCTCGCGGAGTTTTGCGACGGATTGCTGGGTCGGCTTGGTCTTCACCTCGCCGGCGGCCTTGATGTAGGGCAGCAGCGTGACGTGGATGAAGCAGACGTTTTCCTTGCCGACTTCGAGCGCGAACTGGCGCAGCGCCTCGATGAATAACAGGCCTTCCATGTCGCCCACGGTGCCGCCGATCTCGGTGATGAGCACGTCGGTGTGCGGGTTGTTCTCCGTGACTTGGTGCATCCGCAGCTTGATCTCATCCGTGACGTGCGGGATGAACTGGACGGTTTTGCCGAGGTATTCGCCGCGCCGCTCCTTCTTGATGACCGAGTCGAAAACCTGACCTGAAGTTAGATTGTTCATCCGCGAGAGCACCCCGGAGGTGAAGCGCTCGTAGTGGCCGAGATCGAGGTCGGTCTCCGCGCCGTCGTCGAGTACGTAAACCTCGCCGTGCTGGAACGGCGACATGGTGCCCGGATCGACATTCAGATAGGGGTCGAATTTCTGCATCAGCGTGGTCAGGCCGCGGTGCTCGAGCAGGGTGCCGATAGATGCCGCGGCAAGACCCTTGCCGAGTGAGGAGACGACGCCGCCGGTGACGAAGATGTATTTCATAAAAGTTTTGAGTTAGCAGTGATCAGTGAGCAGACGAAGATAAGAGCCGTTCGATTTCGCGGGCTTGCTCCGGGGTATCGACGCCGGGTGAGGTGTCGGTGGTGATGAGAACTTTGATAGACGCGCCGTTTTCGAGGGCGCGGAGTTGTTCGAGCGACTCGGCTTGTTCCAAAGGCGAGGGCGACCAGGTGACGAAGCGTTCGAGGAAACTCCGCTTGTAGGCGTAAATCCCCTTGTGGCGCAGGACCGGCAGGCCTTCGACCGGGTTGCGGAAAAACGGCAGCGGCGAGCGGGAGAAATAGAGCGCGCGACCATCGAGGGCGACGGCGACTTTCACCACGTTCGGGTCCTGCACGGCGGGGTCCGCGGGATCGAGCGGGTTGGCGGCGGTCGCCATGTCGAGCGTGGCGTCGGCGGCCATCGCGGCGGCGAGCTCGTCGATGAGCGCGGGATCGATGAGCGGCTCGTCGCCCTGGATGTTGACGATGTGGGTCGCCTGCGGGACGGCCTGCGCGGCCTCGGCGATGCGGTCGGTGCCGGTGGGATGGTCCGGCGAGGTCATGGCGACCTTGCCACCGAAGGCGATCACGGCGTCGCGGATCCGCTCATCGTCGGTGGCGACGATGATTTCATCCAGTCCGGAACATTGGCGACAGCGCTCCCAAACATGCTGGATCAAGGGCTTTCCGGCGATGAGATGCAGCGGCTTTCCGGGGAAACGGGTGGAGCCCCAACGAGACGGCAATACGCCGAGAATGTAGGTGTTGGCTGGAGATTGGGTCACGTTTGGCGCGGGCTGGGCGAGCGTATGGCACGGACAAGCCCACGGACAAGAGCGGTTTCGGAAAAAGATTCCGACAGCGCTCCGGAGGACGATTCGCGCGCCGCCTTGCGAGCCCCGCTCACGGAAAGAGCGAGGTTTAGCGAGTCGGGAACACGCCGCCGCTGTCGATGGCGGGCCGCTTCGGGTTGTGCGGCACGGTCACGAACACGACGCCGGAAGCGCTACCCTCGAAATCCGACGCGGTGAAACTCACTCGATAAACGCGCCCGTCTCCCCTGCCCGAGCGCTCGGCGCGCAGCAGCACCATGCCGCCGTCGATGACCGCGTCGATCGCCATGTCACCATCGCCGAGCCCGTTAGCAGGCTCGTCCTGGGTGACGCCGGTGATGATGATCGTGGCGTTGTTGTCCGGGTCCTATATGCCGGTGATGCCCACTGCCGCCATCTGGTGGTTAGGTGGCCAAAGCTTGCCAACCCGTTGAAAAATCCCGTCACATAGCTGTTACCCTTGGCATCCACCGCAATCCCGTTGCCGCCGTCGCTCCCGAAGCCTCCCGCTCTTTTCGCCCATAACACATTTCCACCAGGGGCATACTTCGCCACGAACACGTCTTCCAGACTGGCGCTGCTCAGGAGGGCGCTGCCGATCCGGGTCTGTCCCGACGGCAGCGACAGGACCAGATACATCTTGAGGTCCGGGTATTTCTTCCGGATCAGGGAGAAATGCCGGTCTGCTGAAGCCAAGCGACCATCACCTGAGACCCGGCATTCCTCGGAAGTCACCCAGATCAACGAGATGCTCACCCAGATTGAATCTTTCCCGGGGATCCTGATTGCTTCTACCAATCTAATCGACCTGCTTGATCCCGCGAGCATGCGCCGAGCTGAATCTGGCGCACTCCCTCGAAACTGCGCCCCCCGGCGATTTCGCGGCCGTTGCCAACCAACACCGTTTCCAACCGTTCCGCGATGCGTGCGGCCTGTTGCACGCGGTGATCGCCGAATCCGCTCTCAAAGCCGGCCGCTCACGGCGGATCGGCTTCCAATAACTTCAACTTCAGGAAATACCGGGCGTTCTTCAATTCACCAGTGCGCGATTGCGGCATGACTTATTCGTCATAAATAGCCGCTTCGTGAGCGATACCAAGGAGGGGTTTCAATCACGGACGACATTGGAGCACTCGGGCACGCCCAGGCCCTCGACCAAAGCGCCGCGCTGCTCGCCGGTGACGGGAAATTCCCCATCTTCGAGACCGGACTGACCATCCCCGGCGCGCTCGCCTACTCAGATGTCATGCTGCCCGCTCGGCAGCACGGGCACGGGTGGCCGACTCCCCAACAACCGCAGTGGCCCGACATCCTCGCCGAATACCGACTTTAACCCACCTTGAAGATCACGAATGCCTGTCCACTTTTGCTCAGACAATTAAATCCACTTTTGCTCAATCGCCGACACCCGCCAAATCCGTGCTTGGCAGCCATCCCAATCCTCACAAAACTCCAGCATGCAAACCGCATCATTTCTCAAGGATCTCTTCGATCTCTCTGGCAAGACCGCCGTCATCATCGGCGGCACCGGTGAACTCTGCGGCACCATGGCTGTCGGCCTCGCCCGCGCCGGTGCGGAAGTCGTTCTCGGCGGCCGCATCGCGGAAAAAGCCGCCAAGCGCCTTGCCGAAGTCGAATCCCATGGCGGAAAAGGTTACTTCGTCCCGGTCGATGTCACCTCACGCGAATCCCTCCAGTCGCTTCTCGACACCGTCCTCAAACGCTCCGGCCAAGTGGACATCCTGATCAACGGCGCCGGAACTAACTCCCCCACCCCTTTCCTCGAAATCCCCGAGGAGGAATACCAGCGCATCATCGACACCAACCTCTCCGCCATTTTCCGCGCCTGCCAGGTGTTCGGCCGCTATTTCATCGATGAATCCCAGCCCGCCTCGATCATCAACCTCGGCTCGATTTCCGGACTCAACCCCCTCTCCCGCGTCTTCACCTATTCCGCCTCCAAGGCTGCCGTGCACAATCTCAGCCGCAACCTCGCCCGCGAGTGGGCCGACAAGGACATCCGCGTCAACACCCTCGTCCCCGGCTTCTTCCCCGCCGAGCAAAACCGCAAGGTGCTCGACGAGGCCCGCGTCCTCGACATTCTCCGCCAGACCCCGGCCTCGCGTTTCGGGAACTCCGAGGAACTCATCGGCGCGACCCTGCTCCTCGCCTCCGCCAAGGCCGGCTCCTTCATCACCGGCATCGAAATGGTCGTGGACGGTGGCTTCCACGCGATGACGATTTGAGCAGGATCGGCGATCTGTCAGACTTGCGTTGGTGGTGTAACCAGAGCTGCCATAGCCGGAGCGCCCGAATCCTACGAGCGTGATGAAGTCATTTCATGGTGGGAGCTTGCTTTCTCCGCTTCGAATGGCAATGTTACGTCCATGATCGCCACCGTCGCACAGCTTGTCGAAAAAGCGCTTCTGCTGCCTTCGGAGGCGAGGAGCGAATTGGTCGAGGCCCTGCTCGAACGCAGCGAGCCCTCAGACATGCTCCTCATGGAACAACTTCGCTTGGTGGAAGAACGCATGGCGAAAGTGGAGAATGGCGAGTCCTTGCTTATTGCCGAGGATGAGGGCCACCGCTTGGTTCTCAAATCCCTGAGCCAGGTGAAATGAAAGTCGTTTTCGAAGAAGAGGCTTTGGAGGAATATCGTGACGCTGCCCTCTATTCGGAAAATCGTTTCGGCCTGGGTGTCGAATTTGTAAGGGCGGTCAGGGACACCTGCGCACCATTCCACTCAAGAAAGCGGTTGGTGCGATGCGGGGGCTTGATCTCGGATCGCGCCATGCCGAGGGCTGCTAGATTAGTTTCTTCCCAAAGTTTCTGGATCTCAGCCGGAGCAGGAGAAGCATTCGGATCGGTGCCAAGGTCGATCTCGCGCTTGTCGTTCACGCCGTCGGCATCGGTGTCCGAACTGAGCGGATTGGTGCCGGTGTCGCTGCGCGAGACATAAACGCGGGTGTTGGTTTCCACGCCATCGGAGAGGCCATCACCGTCAGTGTCCCATTTGTTGGGATTGGTGCCGCGAATGCCTGAGGCGGACCCGGCGATGACCAAAGTGAAAGCAGTCGCTCCCTGGCTCACAAAATCCGTGAGTGGTGCCTCCTCGGTGAAGACGGTGAGTTTCAGATTCACCGGATCATTACTGCTGAAGAGCACTCGGCGGTAGAAGATTTCACTCTCCTTGCCGGAGCCAAGTTACAGATCAACTGCCCTGCGGCAAAGACTGGAGCACTGCCCGCCGCGCAGGCGATCACCACGCGGTCGGCCAGCACCTCGTGAATACTCCACGGCGGAGGCTCGACCGCTCTCTGTGGGCCAACCGGTGCGGGAAATCGAGCAGCGAGGGCGGCGGCAGGACCACTCACTCGCTGGCCCGCTCGTTGCGCCGTCGGCGAGCCAAAGACAAAGATGTTCGCAGCTACCAGCGGCTCGGGTTCGAGACGGAAACTCCACGTGTGAGTGAGCGTGTGGCCCAGCGTATCCGCCGCCACCAGAGTGGCAGAGATTGTAGCTCCCCATGCGCCGAGCGCGGCATCGCCGGAATCGTAGGTGATCGTATTGCCAAAAATCGTGAGTCCCGGCGCACCGGGAGTAAGTTCAGACATCCTGATCCCGCTCTCGAGACCTTCGGAGATTTGATGATCCAATCGGAAAATGATTTGGCTCATACACGCACAAGCCATCCACAATGAATGTCGCGGCCGCGACATTCATTGTGGCGATCTCCGGCACAGCCCGCAGCAAGGAAGCGACCAGGGAAAAAGCAGCGGCACAACAAGCAATAAGGGGGCGGGTGCGGGATTTCATGGGATGCATGGTGGTTTCACCATGATTCGCAGCCCAACGATTCAAACTGCTGCCCGACAAGGTCAAAGCCCGCATATTTTACGAAACCTCTGATTTTCGCTTACTTCTATTTCACTTTCAGAACTGCGGATGTGATCGGCACCTTCGGCGAACATCCGCAACCGACGATTTGACCCTAATCGCCCCCCATTTCCCTTCTCTTTCTAGGGCTTGCACCCGCTGAAATGCTGGTGTATCGCCTCCCTCCCGGCGGGTAATCCCGCCCTTACCCCTTCTAATATGATCAAGTGGATCCTCCAGAAAATCGTCGGCAGCAAGAACCAGCGCGAAGTGCGCCGCATCCGCCCGACGGTTGCCCGCATCAATGAAATCGAGGAAGCCCTCCAGCGCGAGCCAGTTGAAAAACTCTTGGAATTCACCACCAAATGGCAGAACCACCTCGCCCGTTACCACGCGCTCGACGCTCCCGCGAAACCGCTCGTAGAGCGCATGGACGACGCGGAACTCCGCGCCACCGCCGAGGCCCTCGAAATCCGCTTCGCCCCGCTCCGCGAGGAATTCCCCTCGCTCCCTTCCACCATTCTAGCAGCCGCTTCGAACATCGAAGCCGCCAAAGCCGCCTTCCACGAGATCGAGCCCGAGTTCGGAAAATCCCGCGCCAAGTATCTTGAGAAAATCCTCCCCGAGGCCTACGCCGTCGTCAAAAACGGCGCCCGCCGCCTCTGTGGCACGGAAATCACCGTCAACGAGCGCCCGCTTGCATGGGAAATGATCCATTTCGACGTCCAGCTAGTCGGCGGCGTAGCCCTCCACCGCGGCATGATCGCGGAAATGCAGACCGGTGAGGGCAAAACCCTCGTCGCCACCCTGCCCGTCTACCTGAACGCCCTCACCGGCCTCGGCGTCCACGTCGTCACCGTCAACGACTACCTCGCCAAACGCGACTCGGAGTGGATGGGCTCCCTGTTCCGCTTCCTCGGCCTAACCGTCGGAACGATTCAAAATCAGATGCCGCCGTGGGAACGCCGCGCCGAATACGCGTGCGACATCACCTACGGCACCAACGCCGAGTTCGGCTTCGACTACCTGCGCGACAACGGCATGGCCTCCACCAAAGACGAGCAGGTCCAGCGCGGCCACTACCTCGCCATCATCGATGAAGTGGACTCCATCCTCATCGACGAGGCGCGCACGCCGCTCATCATTTCCGGCCCGTCCACCCAGTCGTCCCATCAGTTCGACAAATACAAGCCGCTCGTCGAGCAGCTCGTAAGAAAGCAAACCGAGCTTTGCAACAACCTCGCCGCCGAGGCCAAGCAACTGCTAGATACCGGCGACTCGGTCAACGCCGGGCGCGCCCTGTTCAAACTCAAGCTCGGCCAACCGCGCAACCGCCAGCTCATGCGCTTCATGGAAGAGCCGGAAATGCGCAAGCTACTCGAAAAAGCCGAGCTTTCCTTCCACCAAGACGCCCAGAAAAAAGAACTCTTCGAGCTCAAGGAAGAACTCTATTTCGTCATCGACGAAAAAGGCCACGATTCCGACCTCATGGAAATGGGCCGCGAGTTCCTCTCCCCCGGCGACCCGGAATCCTTCACCCTCCCCGACCTCGGCACCCTCTACGCCGACATCGACACCGATCCCAACCTCCCCGAGGAAAAGAAAATCACCGCCAAGGAAGCCCTCCAGGTCCGCATGGACCAGCAGGCCGAGAAAATCCATAACATCTCCCAGCTCCTCAAGGCCTACTGCGTTTTCGAAAAGGACGTCCAATACGTCGTCAAGGACGACAAGGTCATCATCGTTGACGAAAACACCGGCCGCGAGATGCCCGGCCGCCGCTGGTCCGACGGACTCCACCAGGCCGTCGAAGCCAAGGAAGGCGTTTCCATCGAGAAGGAAACCCAGACCTTCGCCACCATCACCATCCAGAACTATTTCCGCCTCTATCAAAAGCTCGCGGGCATGACCGGCACCGCCGAAACCGAAGCCGCCGAGTTCCACGACATCTATCGCCTCGACGTGCTGCCGATCCCGACCAACACGCCGAACATCCGCATCGACGAGAACGACCAGGTCTTCAAAACCCGCCGCGAGAAGTTCAACGCCGTCATCGCCAAGATCGAGGAAGCCCACGCCAAAGGCCAGCCAGTCCTCTGCGGAACCGCCTCCGTCGAAGCCTCGGAAACCCTCGCCCGCATGCTCAAGCGCGCGAAGATCCCGCACTCGGTGCTCAACGCGAAATTCCACGCGCAAGAAGCCGAAATCATCTCCCGTGCCGGCCACCTCGGAGCCGTCACCGTCTCCACGAACATGGCTGGCCGCGGCACCGACATCAAGCTCGCCCCCGGCGTCCCCGAAGCCGGCGGCTTGTTCGTCATTGGCACCGAGCGCCACCAGTCCCGCCGGATCGACCGCCAACTCCGCGGCCGTTGCTCGCGCCAGGGCGACCCCGGCCGCTCGCAGTTCTTCATCTCCTTCGAGGACGACCTCATGCGCAACTTCGCCGCCGCCGACCGCATGACCGCCATGATGGAGCGCTTCGGCATGAAGGAAGGCGAAGCTCTCGAACACTCGTGGCTCAACCGCTCCGTGGAAACCGCCCAGAAGCGCGTCGAACAGCGCGACTACACCGGCCGCAAGCGCGTCCTCGACTTCGACGACGTCATGAACATGCAGCGCGAGGTCGTTTACGGCTACCGCAACGAAGTGCTCACCACCGAGGTCCCGCGCGACCTCGTCAACGAGATCATCGACGAAACCATCCCCGCCAAGGTCCACGAATACCTCACCGACCGCGATGACAAGGAACCCGACTACAATGAGCTGCTGCACTGGGTCAACGCCACCCTCCCCGTCAGCGTGACCGCCGAGGATTTCCTCAGCAGCCACAACGAGGAAGCCATCTCCGCGATGCTCGTGGACAAGGTCAAGCAAGCCTATCAGGCCCGCGTCGGCGACCTGCCGATGGAAGTGCTCGACCAGGAAGAGCGCCGCATGGTGCTCGTCGCCATCGACAAGCAATGGCAGGCCCACCTTTACAACATGGACGCCCTCCGCGAAGGCGTCGGCCTCCGCGCCCAGGGCCAGAAGGACCCGCTCATCGAATACAAGAACGAGGCCTACAACCTCTTCGTCACCCTGATGGATTCGATCAAGCAGGAGGCCCTTCAGAACCTCTTCCGCTCCGCCGCCAACCTCGAGGCCTTCCTGAAACAGCTGCACAGCGCGCCGCAACAACTCCACGGCGGCGAAGCCGCGCTCACCCGCGACAACATGGCCGTCTCCGGCAGTTCCGCGAACGTCAACCCCGCGGCCCTGCCCTCACCCGAAGGCACCACCCTCAAGCTCAACCTGCCCAAACGCAAACCGAGCTTCTCCATCGAGACCACCGGCCGCAACGCCCCCTGCCCCTGCGGCTCCGGCAAGAAGTTCAAGCAGTGCTGCGGCAAGGACGCGTGAAGTGATACAGGCGTCCCCGCCTGTTGATTCGCCCCATGCGCCTTGACCGATTCCTCACCCGCCGCGGGACACACCCGTGCAAGGAGGTTTCGCGCCTGTTGCAAGACGGCCGGGTGCGGGTGGACGGTGCGGTGGAAACCGACGGGCGCCGGCGGATCAGCCGCTTCAGCAGGATCGAGCTGGAGGGTGAAATCCTCCAAGCGCAAGAGGCCGTCTATCTGATGCTGTACAAGCCGGCCGGCTATCTCAGCGCGACGACCGATCCGCTGCATCCCACGGTGATGGAGTTGATCGACCACCCGCTGCGCGACGATCTGCACCTGGCGGGGCGGCTGGACCGGGCGAGCACGGGGTTGCTGCTGCTGACTAACGACGGACGCTGGTCGAAGCAAGTGACGGAGCCGCTGGAGGAGATTTCCAAAGTTTACCGGGTGACGACGCGGGATGAGATTTCACCCGAAACGGCGGCGGTCTTCGCGGCGGGGATTTATTTCGCCTACGAGGATCTGACGACGCGGCCTGCGGTGCTGGAGATTCTCGGAGAACGCGAGGCACTGCTAACAATCCACGAGGGGCGCTACCATCAGGTGAAGCGGATGTTCCACGCGGTGGGCAACCAGGTGCTGGGTTTGCACCGCGAGAGCATCGGGCCGCTGGTGCTCGACGACTCGCTGCCGCCGGGAAGGTTCCGACCGCTGGGCGCGGCGGAAGTCGCGTGCTTCAGGCGTTAGTTACCGGGGCAGGCCGCGGGCGGTCGTTTCCCAGCGCTGTTTGAAGGCCGGATTTTCCTGCGAAAGAACGGCGGCGGCGAGCGCGCGCTCACGGTTTCCCGCGAGCCAGTCAAAGGAGATCGCGCACTCGTGGCGGCGCAGGCGCTCCTGCTCGCTCTTGGAGTTCTTCACGAAGATCCGGTGCAAGGCGATGATCGCATCCGGCGAGAAATCCCCCCACTTGGCGGTTAGAACTTTCCGGTTCACATCCACGGTGGTGATGACGCCGGCGGAATCGATGGAAATTCTCCCGGCGACTTCCCCGGATTTCATGGGGAACTCGCCGACCGCCGCTTCCTTGCGGAGATCCTCCGTCAGATCGGCAAAGAGCGCGGCGGCCGCCTCGCTAACCGCAATCAACGAGGCCCGCGTCGCGCCCTCCGGATCGGCGGGCAGGGACACCAGATAGGCGGAGGCGTCCGGGAAGCGGAAGTCTTTGGAAAACTCAGTGAGCTTCGCCATGACCGTGGCCAGGTCGGGCGCGGTGGATGCGGCGGACGGCACGATCTTCGGTGCGGCAAGCAGCTTGGCCCGTTTCGCCAGATCGAGCTGCCAGGCCCGCACGTTGTAGCGGGCGCGGCCACGGGTTTTCAAAGCTCCGAGGATTCCTTCCAGCTCGGCGATGGCGGCGTTGCAACCGGCGACGTCCGCGGGAATTTTTTCAAAGACCGGGCTGGAGAGCGCCCGGCCATCGGCGAGATAGTCGCCCGCCAGTTTTTGATAGATCTCAAGCCATGCGTCCGCTTCTGCGATCTGCGTGGACGAGACTGCGGCAAACCAGCCAAGCGCCTCGCCCGGCATTCCCTGTTCCCAATCCTTGAGGCCGGCGAGCATCCGGGCCATCACCTGCGAAGCGTCGTTAGATGATGAATCGAGTTCCTTCACAGGAATGGCGGGAAGTGATTCCAGGCGGCCGAGCATCCGGACCAGCCCCGCCCCGATCCGCTTTTCCTCCGGCACCGACAGGACATGGGCGGAGGTCTCCCTAGCCTGCTTTCTTGCTTCGGAAGACTGGCCGTCGAGATAGGCGGCGACCACCGCCTCGACTCCGGCCCAGCTGCGGGTGGGCTCATGAACGTCGGGGTTCCCGCGCAGCTTCGCGAACTCGACGGCCGCTTTCGCGAACTCGCGAGCCTCCACCGCGGCCCGCGCCTCGCGGTAGCTCTTCGCGATGTCGATGCCCGCCGTGGTGGAAGGGCCGGACTCGGGAACGACCGGAACGGCGCTAACAATCACCGGCGGCTTCGGCTTCGGCGCGGGATCACCGCGGGTGATCCACCAGATTCCCCCGCCAACCAGAACCAACAGGACCAGGCTGGCGACGGTGAGAGCGATCCTTTCGTCCCGCTTCTTCGCCCGGCGTTTCGCGGCGCTGCCGGAGGTTTCCGCGACTTCGGGAGCACCGGATTTCAAACGTTTCAGAGCGGTCTCCATCAGGCCTATCATTTCGTCGTAAGACGAGAAGCGGTCCTTCGGATCATAGGCCATCGCCCGCTCCACGATCCGGCAGACATCGGCGGGCAGCGACGGGTCGGCGATGCCTAGCGGCACCACTTTTCGCTTCGCCTCGCGCAGGATGTCGGTGGCCATCGTCTCCGCGCCGCAGGACGGCTTGCCGGCCAGCGCGTGATAGACGGTCGCCCCGAAGGCATAGATGTCGGAGCGCAAATCCTCGACGCAACCTTCGATCGCTTCCGGCGGGACGTAGTAAGGAGTGGCCCAGACTTCGGTGGCTTGGGCTTTGCCGCCGTGGGTCACGAGGGCGAGTCCGAAGTCCACGAGCTTCGCATGACCTTCGGCGTCGAGCAGGATATTCCCCGGTTTCACGTCGCGGTGGATCAAGCCCGCGGCATGCGCCGCCTTGAGTCCCTGCGCGACCTCGATGGCGAGCGGCAGCATTTCCAAGACGGGGATTTTCCCGCGCTCCCGGATCTGGTGCTCGAAATGCCCGCCCGGCACGAGCTCCATCGCGATGTAAAAGCGCCCGAAAGCCCTTCCCGTCGTCAGCACGCGCACCACGTTCGGGTGGCTGAACGAAGCGGTGATCCTCGCCTCTTCCTCGAAGGCCTTGATCCGCCGCTCGTCCGCCGAGAATTCCTCACTGAGGATTTTCAACGCCACCTCGCGGTGCAGCGTCAGGTCGTGCGCCACGAAAACCATGCTCATCCCGCCCACCGCGTGCCGCCGGACCAGCGTGTAAGGGCCGAACTCGCGCTTCACCCGCGTGTGCTCGCCGCAAGCCGGACAAACGACATTGGTAAAAGGCGCCATCGCCGAAACATCCATCGGGCTCTCGCAAGCGGAACAATGGACGATGGTTTGGGCGCGCTCCGGCATGCGCGCAGGCTAGCGACGCGGCCTCCCGGTGCAAACTTGAAACTTGCAGCACCTTTCCCCGCGGCGAGACTCCCGGCGTGGAGATCCTAGTTGAAAACAGTCCGGGCGAGCGCATCGACGCCTTTCTCGCCGCCCGCCTCGCGGACCTTTCCCGCTCGCGCATCCAGACCCTCATCCGCGAGCAATTCATCCAGATCAACGGCCACCCCGCCAAGCCGCGCGACGCGGTGAAACTCGGCGACCGCATCACCGTCGTCCTGCCGGAAGCCGTCCCGCTGCACAACGAAGCCCAGGATCTCGCGCTGGAAATCCTGTTCGAGGACGACGAGATGGTCGTGCTGAACAAAGGCTCCGGCATGGTCGTCCACCCTGCCCCTGGAAATCCCGACGGCACGCTCGTCAACGCCCTGCTCCACCACTGCCGCGGGAAACTATCAGGCATCGGCGGCGTCGAGCGGCCCGGCATCGTCCACCGTCTCGACAAGGACACGTCCGGCTGCATCGTCGTCGCCAAGTCCGACGTCGCCCACCAATCGCTCGTCGGCCAGTTCGCCGGCCGGACGATGGAAAAACTCTACCTCGCCGTCAGCCAGGGCATTCCGAAGCCCACGAAGGACACCATCTTCACCCACATCGGCCGCCACCCGGTGAACCGCCAGAAAATGGCCGTCGTCAACCCGCCCGGCGGCAAAACCGCCATCACCGACTACGAAGTGCTCGCCGCCGATCCCGCCACGCTCACCGCACTGGTCCTCTGCCACCTCCACACCGGCCGCACCCACCAGATCCGCGTCCATCTCCACCACAAGGGCGCGCCGCTCGTCGGCGATCCGATCTACGGAAAACCCAGCAAGACCTCCGAGCTAACCGGCCGGCTGATGCTCCACGCCTGGCGGCTCACCCTCGACCACCCGGTCACCGGCGAGCGCCTCCATTTCGAAGCGCCCATCCCCGCAGAATATCAACCGTGGGTGGATCTGGTAGATGATTTGAGCGCACGGGCTTAGGGATGGAAAGTGTCCCGACTGCCTCAGTCGGGAGCACTCCCTCAGAATCCGGCTGAGACAGCCGCAACATATTCTATCCGGGAAGCAAACCCTTCACCGCATCGCGCTCTTCCTTGAGCTCGTTGATGGTGAAATCGATTTTTTCCTGGCTGAAGGCATCGACGGGCACGCCTTGGACGACTTCCCATTTCCCGTTCTCGAGGGTGCGGATCGGCATGGAGGCCATGAGGCCTTTTTCGATGCCGTAGGAACCGTCCGAGCAGACGGCGACGGAATGCCAATCACCGGCCGGAGTCGGGTTGACGAGGCTTTTCACGGTGTCGAGCGCGGCATTCGCGGCGGAAGCGGCGGAGGAAAGTCCGCGCGCCTTGATGACGGCGGCGCCGCGCTGTTGGACGGTGGCGATGAACTCGCCCTTGAGCCACTCGTGGTCGGTGATGACTTCAGTGGCCGGGCGACCGTCGATCTTCGCGTTGGTGAAATCCGGATACTGGGTGGCCGAGTGGTTGCCCCAGATGCAGAGGTTGGTGACCTTCGACTGATGAACGCCGGCCTTCTTGGCGAGCTGGCTTTTCGCGCGGTTTTCATCGAGGCGGGTCATCGCGAAGAAGCGGTCGGCGGGAATGCCGGCGGCGTTGTTCATGGCGATGAGCGCGTTGGTGTTACAGGGATTTCCAACCACTAACACGCGGACATCTCTGGCGGAGTTGCGAGCGATGGCCTGGCCCTGGCCGGTAAAAATCTTGCCGTTGATGCCGAGCAGATCGGCGCGTTCCATCCCCGCCTTGCGCGGCACCGAGCCGACCAGAAGGCACCAGTTCGCATCCTTGAATCCCTCGTCCAGATCGGCGGTGCCGACGACTTCGTTGAGCAGCGGGAAAGCGCAATCGTCGAGCTCCATGATGACCCCTTGCAACGCGGGCAGGCCGGGCTCGATTTCGATCAGGCGGAGATTGACCGGCTGGTCCGGGCCGAAGACGAAACCGGAGGCGATGCGGAACAGCAGGGCATAGCCGATCTGGCCAGCGGCACCGGTGATGGAGACGGTAATTGGTGTTTTCATAGGTAAATTTGCAAGAACGGCGGCAGGCTACGGGGCTGGCCGGATGAGGTCAACTGACAAGCAACGCGGTCGGTCGATACGCGCGGAGTCCGATAAAAAACGACCGGCTGCCGTGAAATCAAGCTTCCCCGCCTGCGCGTCCGACGTTTTACTCCGCACATGATCGACATGCTGGTGCGCCTTTACGACTTGCCGGAATCGGCGGCACTCTACGAGGAAGTCGCCGGCAAAGGCGTGACGCTGCGGCGCGCGCGGGCCTTTGAGAAGCACACGGTCGCAGCCTTCGCCAAAGCGCATTTCTCGGAAAAATGGGTCAGCGAGGTGGAAGTCGCGATGACCCGCCAGCCGATCGCCTGCTTCATCGCCACGCGCGACAAACAGATCCTCGGCTTCGCCTGTTACGACACGACGCAGCGCGGTTTCTTCGGCCCGACCGGGGTTTCGGAAAACGCCCGCGGGCTCGGCCTCGGGAAAGCGCTGCTCTTCAAAGCGCTCGAAGGCTTGCGCGACATCGGCTACGCCTACGCGATCATCGGCGGCGTGGGGCCGAAGGAATTTTACGCGAAAAACTGCGGCGCCATCGAGATTCCCGGCAGCGATCCGGGGACTTACACGGACTTGCTGCCGTAGCGGCGATCACCGGTCGCTGCGTTTCATCTGAAGAAAATAAAATCACGGCGACCGGTGATCGCCGCTACACCGCGTGAATCCCGATCCCGTGCTTGTCACAAAGCTCGGCGACCCGCGCCTTTTCCAACAGCAAAGTCTTCCCCGCCTCGATGGCGATGCCCCCCACCCCGGCGGCGGCGCAGGTCTCGATGGTCTGCGGGCCGATGACCGGCACGTCGAAACGGAAATCCTGGTTCGGCTTGGACACCTTCACTAACAAAACGTCCTTGCCGCGGCCGAGCTCGCCGCCGCGCTTGATGCAGGCGTTAGTCCCCTCGAATGCCTCGGCCGCAAGCACCGTGCCGTGGCGGACCACCACGCTCTGCCCGATGTCGAGCGCGCTCGTTTGCTTGGCGATCCGGAACCCGAAATCAGCATCCGCCAGCTGGCGCTTTTTGAAAACCGGACCGCAGACATGCCCCGGTCCCGGCAGATGATCTTCGAGAAAAGTCGTGGCCGTCAGCAGCGTGATTCCGTCCTTCGCCAGCTCCTCGCCGATCGCGCCGAACAGCGTCTCCGCGTTCCGCTCCTTCACTCGAGCCAGCATCATCAGGATCCGCAGGTCCGGCCGGAGATCAAAGAGATTCTTCGGGGAAATCTGGCCCATCATCACCGCCTCGTCCGCGCCCTCGCGGCGGAAAAACTTGATCAGCTTCGAGAGCTGCCCCACCCGCACCCACTCGGTGGCGTCCGCGAGTTTCTCCAGTTCCGGCTTCGTCTCGCCGTGGAAAGCAACCACCACCAGCCGGATTCCCGGGGATTTCCGGCGCGCCGCGGCGAGGAATGTCTCCGGATAAACTCCGCTGCCTGCGATGATTCCGATGGTGCGGGTGGTCGTATCGGGAGAGGCCATTGCTGCGTGTGTCGGGGAAAATACCGGCTGTCGCAGTCGCGTGAGAAGTAGCGGCTGTGGGACTCGAACCCACACTCGTTAGAACTCGATTTTGAGTCGAGCGCGTCTACCAATTCCGCCAAGCCGCCTTGGTGCACGGCAGGTTGGCGGGTCATTCCACCGAGGGCAAGAGGATTTCCGCCAATTGATTTCCGCCAATCTGCCCGCCTTCTTATTCGACAAGCCTGCCCCGCCAATCATCCGGGTGGCGGCTCTGGTGCGTGTAAGCCCCCGAGCGTCCGCCGTTTGAATGGGCTCGCTGCAATGTCAGGCTGCCAAGATCGAGGTTCGTGGTGCCGAGGAACGCGTCGCCGGGTTTCATGCGGTCCAGGTAGGTGAGCAGCATGTCCTGGACGTCCTTGGAACATCGGCCGGATGCGGGTGGCGATCAGGCGTTTGAACGCCTTTACTAACAAATGTGTGAGTGGGCGGCGGCGCTTCCGTCGTGCTGTTCAAACTCGCGGATGATGCGTGCCTTCTCTTTGTCGGTGTGGCGTCTGCGTGACATGCCGCGATCCTGGCCAGGAGATCGCGGCGAGCCGCGCGGGTCAACGTTGCATCAGCTCAAGCGTGCTTCACCACGCCTGCGTCCCCCGCGCGTCATGCGGCAGCCACAGCAGCGCGACGGTTTCCACCTTCACGTCGGCCTTGGCGGGCTTGATGGACTCGGTTTCGAGCGGCAGCGACGCGGGGTCGAAGGCCCCGGTCAATTTCACGATGCCCGCTTCGAGCTCGTCCCGGATGGCCTGGATTTCCCCGGCGACGCCCTCGATCTTGGCCTCCGCATTCGCGACGTCCAGATGTTGTTTGTAGGCGCTGGTCGCCTTACTGATAGACGAAGTGCGGCGGGTGATCGATCCGAGTCCCGCTTTCCGGCCGAAAACCGCTCCTAGAATTCCGCCAAGCATCGAGACACCCGCCTGCATCTTCGCGGAGTTAGATTCGGCTTTTTCCCTGGCGAGCTGGCCTTCCGCCGTGCGCAGCCGGGCTTCGAGGGTGGCGACTTTCTTCGCCGCCGTGACGCGGAGTTTTTCGATCGCGGCATCGCGGGCTTCGTGCGCCTGGTGGATGAGCCGGGCGCGGAAATCCGCCTCGCCCTCACCGAGCTTCGACCACGTTTTCACAGGCTGGCAGAAGAAAACGTCGGCGCGCTCGTTTCGATAAAGCCACTCGGCGAAATCCTTTTCCACCTGCTTGTAGTTCGCCGCGTTCATCGCGAATCCGGGCAGTTCGGCGAAGCCGGCGCCAGCCGCGGGCTCGCTCGCCACCAGCTTCGCCGGAAGTTCAACGAAATTTTGCCAGTCGATTCCGGTCGCAGTGACCGGGTTCACAAAACACATCGTGCGCGAGCCGTCAAGATCCGCCTTGGCCGAGAAAAAATGCACCACGCCGACGCGCAGCAGATGCGGATGATAGATCGTATCAGCTCCATCTCCCGCAGGCGGGAGGAAAATCTCAGTCACCCCCGCGCCCACGTTAGTGCGTGAGGATGCAGCCGCAGGCGCGGCGTTCATTCCCGGCATCCCCATCGGATTTGCCGCTGCGGCGGCAGGCGCGGCAACCTTCATGAACTCCCCGCGCTTCGGGTCCATCAGCAGCTTGATCTGGCTGCGGGTCAGCGGGCCGGTGAGATAGCTCATCACCCAGCGAACGTGGAAAATAACAGGTCCGTCCTCGTGCACGTTGTTCATTAGAAAAACCCGGTTACCGAGACCGGAGATGAGTCGCTCCATGTCGGCCCGGTCGAACTTCGAATTCTGCGATCCGGCCGCGCCTTCCAGCCCGTCGAGCACGCGCAGCTTGTCGCGCTCGGTCTGCAAGCGACCGAGAAACCAGGTGCCGATGTTGGAAAGCGCCTTGTAGTCGAGATCCACGGGATTCTGCGTCGCTAACAAGCAACCCAGCCCGAAAGCGCGCCCTTGTTTCAGGATTGTCATCATCGGCCGCTTGGAAGGCGGGTTCGCTGTCGGCGGCAGATAGCCGAAAATTTCATCCATATAGAGCAGCGCGCGCAAGGAAGTGGTCCCTTTCTGCGAACGCATCCAGCCGAGCATCTGGTTGAGTAACAGGCTGACGAAAAACATCCGCTCAGTGTCGCCGAGGTGGGCGATGGAGAAAATCGAGATCCGCGGCTTGCCGGCCGGCGTGTGCAGCATCTTGGCGATGTCGAGCGGCGGGCCTTCCAGCCAGCTCGCGAACCCCGGCGAGGCTAGCAGGTTGTTGAACTTCAGTGCCAGCGTCTGGCGGGCTTTCTCCGGCATGAACGACTCCAAATCGATCACGCCAACCTTGTCGAAGGCCGGCTTCTGGATGTGCCGGATCAGCGTTTCGAGCGTGACGTTTTGCTCCGCCGCCCAGGCGTTCTGAAAAATCGCCGCGACCAGCACCGCCTCCGGGCTCTGGATGGAATCCGCCTCCACTCCCACCAGCGAGAGCAGCGATGAGACCGTGCTCTCCACCCGCTCACCCAGCAACTCCGCGTCGTCCATGATTTCAAATGGCGGCATTTCCAGCGAACTCAGGATGCTAACCGGAATCCCCGCCTTGCTGCCGGGGGTGAAAATATTGATGTCCACCTTGTCGCGCAGCGTCACGATGCGCTCCGGATTCTGCCCCCAGTCCGCCAGCCCGGTCTTCCACATTTCTGCCGTTTTCGCCGCGTGTTCGTCCGGCGTGATCCCCTTCTTCGCCGCGTCGTCCTCGTTGATCCACGGCCGGAAGCTCCTCGCGTCCAGATCCGGGAACATCAGCAGCAGGTTGGAAATGTCGCCCTTCGGATCGATGATGATCGCAGGGATGTTATCCATCGCCGCCTCTTCTAACAGAGCGAGGCAAAGCCCGGTTTTCCCCGAACCCGTCATGCCCAGCACCACGCCGTGGGTGACGAGGTCCTTGGAATCATAGAGGATCAAATCATCCTGCACCACCTTCGTCTCCGGATCGTAGCCGCGCCCCAAATAAAACTGCCCGAGTTTTTCGTAATCCGCAGAGGAAATGCTCATGATGCCCGCATGCTGGAAGAGCTGCGGAAAAACTCCAGCAGGAAGATGGGCCGGCAAATCATCCCGATGCCCTCTTGACGCGGTGCTACCACGTGGTATAGATCACATGCGATGAGCACGACCGCGAAAGTATTCATGAACGGCAGAAGCCAGGCGATCCGGCTGCCGAAGGAGTTCCGGGTCTCCGGAGAAAAGGTCAGCCTGTCACGCGTGCCGGGAGGGATTCTGATCAGTGAGTCGGATCCTTGGGATGCCTTCGAGGAAGGCAGCCGCGAGCTCGGGGAAGCTTTTTTCAAAGCCATGGATGCCACAGACCGGAAGAATCCCCAAAAGCGTGATTTCACCGCCGGAACCTGATGATCTATTTGCTCGATACCGACACTTTCATCCTTCTGCTGCGGGGCACCGCGATCACCCGCGCCAAAACACAGCGTCAGGAAGTGGTGAAGCGTTCCGCCGGCAAGATCCTCGTTGCCTGCAAAAAGCGTAAGTCCGACGGACACCTGCTCGGGTTATCCGCCATCACGCTCGCAGCACTTGAATTCGGCCTCCAGCACGGAGGAAATCAGGAAGGCCAACAATCAGCCCTTCGAAAAGTGCTCGCACCTTTCGGAAAACTTCCTTTCGACTGCATCGATTGCGTCCATCACTACGGGATCATCCGGTCCCGCTTGGAATCCAAAGGACTCGGCATCGGCCCGCTCGATACGCTCATCGCCGCCCACGCCATCGCCATCGGCGCGGTGCTGGTGACCCACAATACCAAGGAATTCAAACGTATCGGGGGACTCGTGATCGAGGACTGGGCTTGACGAGCAACACGTCTCATTGCCACCGCCTTCCATATCGCGGGCTGCGACGATGAGGCCTTACGACCATGCCCTTGATTCCCCCAAACCCGCTCCAGTCATTCACGCAAATTTCACACCTTCGTCATTCCCAAACGCGGCAGCTTCGTTAGCCTCACGGCGAAATCTATGGAACACGCCACCGAAACGGAAGTCGCCGATGCCGCCAAACACCTCCGCTCGCTGTCCAGCGGGCTGAACCAGGTCCTCTTCGGTCAGCAGGAACTCATTGATCTGGTCATCACCGGCGTGCTCGCCCGCGGCCACATTTTGCTCGAAGGCCTGCCCGGACTCGGGAAAACCGAGCTGGTGAAGGGGCTTTCCAAACTCCTGAAACTCGGCACCAAGCGGGTCCAGTTCACGCCCGACCTGCTGCCCGGCGACATCACCGGAAACCCGGTGCTCCAAGAAATCGATGGCCGCCGCGAGTTCGTTTTCCAGCCGGGACCGCTGTTCACCAACATCGTGCTGGCGGACGAAATCAACCGCGCCTCGCCCAAAACCCAGTCCGCCCTGCTCGAAGCGATGCAGGAGCGGTGCGTCACCGTACTCGGTAAAACCCACGATCTGCCGAAGCCGTTCTTCGTGCTCGCCACCCAGAACCCGATCGAACTCGAAGGCACCTATCCCCTACCCGAGGCGCAACTCGACCGTTTCCTGTTCAAACTCGAAGTCACCCGCAACGACGTCGCCACGCTCCAGCGCATCGTTTCCCAGCGCGAACTCGGCACCGACCCGCAGGTGGACCCCGTGATGAGCGCGGAGACGCTCGGTGAGCTGTTGGAACTCGTGCGCCGTATCTATCTGCCGGACGTGGTGGCGAACTACATCGCCCGCCTCGTCGATGCCAGCCACCCCGGCCAATCCGCCGCCTCCCGTGGCATCCGCTACGGAGCCAGCCCGCGCGCCGCGCTCGCCCTCGCCTCCGGAGCCAAGGCCCGCGCCCTGATACAGGAGCGGACGAACGCGAGCTTCGAGGATGTCAAGGCGATCGCCCCCGCCGTGCTCCGCCACCGGATCGTGCTCGACTACAACGCACGCGTCGAAGGCCACACCACCAACGACATCGTCCGCGCCTTGCTGGAGGAAGTGCCGTTCCAAGCCACCGCGACCCCTCGGGTCTTAAGCTCGAAATCTTAAGTATTAAATTCGAAATGAAGATTCTCCGATATTTGCTCTCCCTCGCGCTCGCCCTGCA